>JAZNRH010000072.1:0-2574 GCA_045590615.1 Eubacteriales bacterium | reverse complement strand
ACGTCAGTCTTTAATTGCAAAGCCTTGCTTTGCCGATGGCTTCCACGCCATCGCTTTGAGGTTATTATACCATAAAAAAACACTTTTTTCAAGATTTAATTCTTACATTTTCCTTCAAGCCTCACATCAGAACTTGAATTCATTTTTGAATACAATTTTTTCTCCGTTTTTCTGTCTTTCCATATATTCTGCAGTCGCAGCAAAAATTACGTCACCCGACGAATTAAGAGCTGTTTCCAACGAATCCTGAACAACACCGATTATAAAGCCTATTCCAACCACCTGCATTGCAATGTCGTTTGAAATACCAAACAGCGAGCAGGCAACAGGGATTAACAGCAAAGAGCCACCGGCAACACCCGAAGCACCACAAGCTCCTATCGTAGCTACAATGCTTAACAATATCGCCGCGGGAATTGGTACAGAAATACCGAGAGTATTAGCTGCAGCAAGTGTCATAATGGTAATGGTAATTGCAGCACCGTCCATATTTATGGTAGCGCCCAAAGGAATTGATACGGAATAAAGATTTTCATCAAGATTTAATTTTCTGCAAAGCTCCATATTCACAGGAATATTGGCAGCAGAGCTTCTTGTAAAGAATGCCGTTATTCCACTTTCCTTGATGCATTTCAAAACCAAAGGATAGGGATTCTTTTTAAGGCAAAGCGCCACAATGGCAGGATTTATTATCAATGAAAGCACCAGCATACAACCTACCAATACCAGCAAAAGCTTTCCGTAATCGTAAAAAATACCAAGCCCGTTTTCCGAAACAAGAGTATAAGAAAGTCCCATAATTCCAAAAGGAGCACATTCTATAATCCATCTTACTACACGTGTAATCGCTTCGGAAATATCGTGAAATACCTTTTTCGTTCCTTCATTTGCCACTACTCTTATAGCTATTCCTATAATTACTGCCCAGAATAATACTCCTATGTAATTAGCGCTTGATATTGCCACCACAGGATTTGAGAACACATTGTTCAAAAGATTATTAAGAATTTCACCAATACCACTCGGTGCAACACCCTCTGCAGCTTCTGCAAGCTTTAACGTTACGGGGAATAAATATCCGAACACTACTGCAAGAGTCGCAGCAATAAGCGTACTTACAATATAAAGAAGAATGACTGTACGGAATCGTCTTCCTATTCCACCACGCGAATTGGCAATAGACGAAATAACAAGGAAAAAGACGAGAATAGGTGCAATAGCTTTGAGTCCCCCCACAAAAGAGCTGCCCAACACACCTATGACTTTTATCTGAGGTAAAAACATTCCCAGAAGTGAACCTAATACAAGTCCGATAGCAATCCTTAAAATAAGATTGGTTTTCAAATACGCGTTTAATACTTTTTTCATTTTTATTCTCCTGTTTAATTTTTTATCAAAGAACTACCTTTTGTCAGTCCTTCGTTTACGCCGACTTTTGTGATTTAGCGTGCCTTGTCGCAACAAGGCTGTTTTAATGATAAAATGTTCTCAAAGTTAAAGACGCAAGTCTTTAATTGCAAAGCTTGCTTTGCCGATGGCTTCCACGCCATCGCTTTGAGGTTATTATACCATAATGACAATAAAATTACAATATTTGCAAAAAAATTGATGGGCTGTAAAAACAAAGATTTTACAGCCCTTAATGCTTTTAGATATTGTACATCTTAAGATATTCCTTGGTGTTTTCAATCATCTCGTCGAAGAGCTTTCTTGCATCAACGGTGTTGATAGTAACGAGCTGGTCGTTTGCAAATGCAGTAAATGCCTTTTCGAGATTTCTTTCAAACGCTGCTTCGATTACGAGCTCTTGCTCGCCACATACTCTTGATACCAAAGGATAAATCTCCTTAGGAAGTGGACCTGCGCAAACAGGCATAACGCTGTTATTGGTAAATGCAGCGTTCGTTTCTACTACTGCATCAAGAGGAAGGTTTGCAATCTGTCCCATATTGGGAAGGTTTACGTTGGTGATAAGGTCCTCCAAGCCGAGAAGCGCTCTCATCTGATTTACACCCTCTTCACCCGTCTTCTTGATTACTACGGGTTCTTTTCCGGTTCTGAGGTTCTCACTTCTTTGAAGTCTATCCTTCAAATCCTTCTTTCTCCATGCAACAGAGGTAAGACCAAAGCCCCATTCTTTAACCTTTTCGGGAGACTCAAGATACCACTTGCCCTCGCAGTCCTCTGCAAGATGTCTGTCACCTGCAGCTGCAATGTAACCATATCTGTTGAAGAGGTCGAACTTAACCTTATTTGAGCAATCAAAAACATTGTTCATCCAGTTTTCGTCCTTGCCCTTAAGATAGCCTGTTTCTGCGTACTTCTTAGAAAATTCCTTATAGTCCTCAAAAACGTCTATATCCTTATACTGAGCCTTTGTAATCCAGGTAAAGTGGTTAAGACCCGTAACGTCAACCTTGATATCCTCACGCTGTACATTCTCGATACCGTGCATTTCTTCAATCATACTGATAAGGAGCTTCTGTGTTCCAAAAACCTCGTGGCAACAGCCAAATGCCTTGATTTTTGGAAATGCCTTATAAAGAGCTCTTGTACATATTGTCATCGGGTTGG
>JAZNRH010000071.1:0-19054 GCA_045590615.1 Eubacteriales bacterium | reverse complement strand
CCTCAAGATAAGATATCCATCAGTTTACTGATAAGGGCGCATAAAGACTATATGTTTGATAGGTCGCAGGTGGAAGTGCAGTAATGTATGCAGCTGAGCGATACTAATTGCCCGATTGCTTGAACTTCTTTTGAAGAAGTTATTCATCATGTACTCTTCTTTCGAGTTTCACTTTTCTCTATTCGATTTTCAGTGTATAACATGCACTTTGTAGTTAGTGATTTTTTTACTGAGGGTACACCTGTTCCCATTCCGAACACAGTAGTTAAGCTCATCTATGCCTACGATACTTGGCGGGAAGCTGCCCGGGAAAATTGGTCGTCGCTAACATAACTGACAATAAGCTGTTACACTGATGTAACAGCTTATTGTTACTAACACTGAAATTTGGACCTTTAGCTCAGTTGGTTAGAGCAACCGGCTCATAACCGGTCGGTCCGGGGTTCGAGTCCCTGAAGGTCCACCATTTTTTTGACTTACATAGGGGTATAGTTCAGTTGGTAGAACACCAGTCTCCAAAACTGGGTGTCATGGGTTCGAGTCCTTTTGCCCCTGCCAATGTGGCCTGGTAGTTCAGTTGGTTAGAACGCTAGCCTGTCACGCTAGAGGTCGTGGGTTCGAGTCCCATCCAGGTCGCCAAAAATATATAAAACAAAACGCGGATTTAGCTCATTTGGTAGAGCGTGACCTTGCCAAGGTCGAGGTGGCGGGTTCGAGCCCCGGAATCCGGTCCATAAGGCGCCATAGCCAAGCGGTAAGGCAGAGGTCTGCAAAACCTTTACGCCCCAGTTCAAATCTGGGTGGCGCCTCCAAAAATCGACATTCTTCGTCAGAGGAATGTCGATTTTACTTATTACCTCTTCCTTCTTCACTATTCCCTAAAAAGGCTTGTCGATTTTTGGAAAGTAATAAGTAATAGTGAATAGGGAAAAGGTTAAAGTGGCCTTGCTTACGCAAAGCTTTTTTTGATGCATCTTTATTGTTCCCCTTTGCCAAAAATCGACATTCTTCGTCAGAGGAATGTCGATTTTACTTATTACCGAAACTTGTCAAGATTAGTGGACAGATAAAAGAGTTAAAAAACGGTTTGAATATCATTCCACTTGATGGGTGTTTTCAACAGATTGAAGCAAGTCAGAAGACTTGCTTTTTCAGTGAAATTCGTTCTTTATAGAATGGATAAAATGTTTTTCGTAATGTGTATATAAAAAAATGAATTTTGCATATAAATTTGTATGGTATAGATATTGACATATTTGAATAACAGTAGTAAAATATATATTATAACTTAAAATGTCATACTTGTGTAAACGTATAGAAGGCAGGCGATTTTATTGCTGAAAAAAATCAAAAAATTATATGACGTTATAATTACTCTGATTGTCATAATAGTTGTTATTTTGGCGTTTTTTTTAGTGGGGGTAAGGCTTTTTGGAATTAAGCCTTTTACCGTTCTTTCGGGTTCTATGGAGCCAAAGTACCACGTGGGTTCGGTCATATACGTTAAGGAGATTTCTCCCGAGGAGCTTTCTGTGGGCGACCCTCTGACCTTTGTTAAAAACGGCTCGGTTATAACTCATGAAATAGTTGAGATAATTGATGCTGAAAACCCTCGGGATATGTTTTTCGTAACTCAGGGGCTGACCAACAACGTTAACGATGGAATGATACCTGTTTCCAACATAATCGGAAAGCCAATATATACCATTCCATATCTCGGATACGTTGCCGAATATTTTCAAAATCCTGCAGGACTTATATGCGTCGTGTGTGTAATCTTTGTTCTGCTGGTGCTTTCGTTTATATTAGATATTGTGACGGGCTATAAAAAGCACGACGGCTCCCTCACTTCACAAAGCTCTTTCTCCGATTCTTACACCACCCCTGGTGAGAATTGTGATGAAGATATAAAAAAATAATTATAAGGAGAATAACAATGAAAAAGAAACTTATTACTTCGGCTGTTCTCGTTGTTTCGGCAGGTTTGCTTGTTGCAGCAAGTATACTCGGAACTCTTGCGTTTCTTGCTTCATCATCTGCTGTATCCAACACCTTTACGGTTGGTGACGTAGGAATCCAGATGTTTGAGTCCAAGACTGACGAGAATGGCAATGATTTGGACGGCGATGATAGAACTTCTGACGGAAACAGCTATATGCTTGTTCCTAACAGGACTTATATCAAGGACCCTGCAATTACTGTTAAGGCCGGTAGTGTTAAATCTTACCTCTTTGTTAAGGTTAAAAACGGAATTGCCGAGATTGAAGATCCTTCAAATACCATGAGAGAGCAGATAATTGACAAGGGTTGGCAGCTTGTAAAACAAAATGCAATTACAGGTGAAGAGCTTTTCCTTTACATAGGAACCGATAACTCACCATCGGGCGAGATTCCTGAAAACCCTGAAAACTTGCAGATTAAAGCTGTAGGCAGTGCTACGGAAGAAACCTATGAAATCTTTGATACCTTCTCAATTAGCGAAGGAGCAGTTGTTGCAGATTACGGTGGAGCAAAGGTAACTCTTACTGCTTTTGCAATTCAGACCGAAGGATATGAAACATTCAAGGACGGACTTGCCGGATATCAGCACGCGTGGAATGCAATCGTCGGACGATTCACTTTCGAAAGCGGTACTGTATTTGAAGTACCTGCACAAGAGCCTTAAGTATAAGTATTTTTAGAATTTATTGATAAGGAGGTGGGACTGTGGTTAAAAAGAGAACGTTATTGATTATCGTGGCGATATTGATGATGTCAGTTGTTTGGGTTGGAATAACTCAAGGATTGCTCTTGTCAAGGTCCCGCTCCATTATCAATACTTTTGTTTCAGGAAATATAGAGATTGAGCTTACCGAGAGTACAGGGGTGCAGTATACGCTCGTTCCCGGGTGCGCTTTAGAAAAGGACCCGAGAATTACGGTAAAAGAAGGCAGTGAGGAATGTTGGTTGTTTTTCAAGGTAGAGTATCGCGACGAGCTTGACACCTTTATAACCTATTCAATGTCAGACGGATGGACAGCCCTTTCGGGTGTGGAAAACGTCTATTGGAGAAGGGTTAACAAATGCGTTGCAGGGGATCGTGTATACTCCGTGTTGAAGAACAACGAAGTTTTGGTGAAAGATACTGTTACTGAAGAAAAGCTCGCTGCTATCAATCACGATTTGGGAATTACTTTTTCTGCATACGCAATTCAATATGAGACAATATCCACACCTGAAAAAGCATGGGAAATTATTAAGTCGGAGGAGGATGAAGCATGATAAAAACAAGAATAATTCTTATTTCAGAACTTCTGCTGCTTTTACTTGCTATAGCTCTTTTCGCTCAGGCGACTTATGCGTATTTCACATCTCAGGTGCAGGTCAGTGGTACGATTACTTCGGGAAGCGTAAAAATAGTTTTGTATGAATCGGCAGTACAACGCGATTCGGAGGGAAATCTTGTAAAGGACCCTGACAAGCCGGAAATAATGGGCACAAGTACAGGTACTATACATGACTACGGAATTGTATATCCCGGACAGAGCATTTACAAGGACCCAACTATCAGAAACACCGGAACGAACGATGCATATATCGCAGCTAAAATTTCTATTTTGGATGGCGACGGTGATATTCATCGCGTTATTGGAATCTCAGATGATTATGACGAAATAGATATTGAGATGTTGTTTAGTGGTGGCATTCTGGATGATGCTAATAATTTTGGAGACGTTCATTTCGGAGAATGGAACGGCATAAAAAACGTTATTCATAATGAACGCTTTGCGATGCTTCAGGTACCTTGTCGCGAAGAGAGTAGATATGATATTTATGTTTTCTTTTTGAATCCTATGTCGCACGGAGAATGTGTAACGATTTTTAATGGTATGCACTTTTCGCCGGATTTTACTAATGTAGAGATGGCTGAATTTTCTGATCTTCGTATTGATATTTGTGGATTTGGTGTTCAGACGCTTGGCTTTGAATCTTGTTTTGATGCAATGGTCGGAGCTTTGCCTGAACATTTTGCTGATTTTTTGCAGCCTGCTTAGTGAGAGCAGGGTGCAGACAGGTGCTAAAAGTTCAGCTTTTAACATCTCTCTGCGCAGTATTATTTTTTTGAAAGGAGGGCATGTACTTGAATCGAATAGGACTTTTGTTAAAGCGAGTGGTGTGTTTTGCTATAATTCTATCTATGATGGTCAACACGATTGCACAGTACACTCTGCCCGTCCTATCATATGATTTTGATGCTTATATTACCCTTGATGGAGCGAGGGTTGATGAAATCTTCGTTGCAGACGGAGAGAAGATTACAGTTACTGCTATTTGTGATGAAGAGTCGAATTTTAATTACAGATGGCAGATAAAGCATCCACAAAGCGATGATACGTGGATAAATATTTCGAGACAGACTTCATCCGACATTGCAGTTTCTAATTCACTTGTGGAAAGTCTTGCTGATGATAATCATATTTCGTATATCCGATGCGTTGTTAAGGGAGATAATGAATATATAACGAACGTTCTTGCCGTTCATCTTATAGGTTGTGTTCCTGATGACTCCTTTGAAGATGTGGAGGTTGAGGACGAAATCTTTGAAGAAGAAACACCCACCGAGGAAGAGGAGATACCCACCGAGGAAGAAGAAATACCCACTGAGGAAGAGGAAGAACCCACCGAGGAAGAGGAGATACCCACCGAGGAAGAAGAAACACCAACTGAGGAAGAGGAAATACCCACCGAGGAAGAGGAAACACCCACCGAGGAAGAGGAAGAACCCACCGAGGAAGAGGAGATACCCACCGAGGAAGAAGAAATACCAACCGAGGAAGAGGAAACACCCACCGAGGAAGAAGAAACACCCACCGAGGAAGAAGAAATACCAACCGAGGAAGAAGAAACACCCACCGAGGAAGAAGAAACACCCACCGAGGAAGAAGAAATACCAACCGAGGAAGAAGAAACACCCACCGAGGAAGAGGAGATACCCACCGAGGAAGAAGAAACACCCACCGAGGAAGAGGAAGTACCCACCGAGGAAGAAGAAATACCCACCGAGGAAGAAGAAACACCCACCGAGGAAGAGGAAGTACCCACCGAGGAAGAAGAAATACCCACCGAGGAAGAGGAGATACCTACCGAGGAAGAGGAAACACCCACCGAGGAAGAAGAGATTCCCATTGAGGAGGAAACTGTTGGTGTAGAGACGAAGGACAATCTTGATTCCGTGTCTATGATAGTACGTCGTCCGTTTGCCAGAATTGCCTTTCCGTCTCAGGAGAATGCAGTGACACTTGCCGAAGAGCAGACTTCAAACAAGGATGTTCAGAATTTGACCGAGGATGACGATAAGGAATTCGTTAATTTTTCTATTGTCATTAATTACTTGTTTGATAATAATACTATAGCATTTGAGCCTTATGGTGCAACCGTTGCAAATGGAAGTTCATTTATTGAAAGTGTTAAAAGTCCGACTGTTGTGGGATACGACCCATACAGACGAGTTGACGGTGAATACGTGGATGCCTCAACTGTTAATTTTGACATCGATAGTGTTACCGAGGACATAGTTGTTAACGTTATTTACAGACCTGCATTGGTGGAATTCTCTATACATCACCATTTGCAGAATCTTCACAACGACGAGTATTCACTCTCCTATGACTATATAACTACAAGCTATGCTTTGACAGGCTCACTTGTGCCTGACGGGCTTGCTTTTACAGAGGCACAGCTTCCGGGATTCAAGGCGCTTTCCTATGAAAAGCTTGATGTTGCGGCAGACGGAAGTACGGTTGTTGAGATAAGATATGATAGAAATTATTATCTTGTCGATTTTGATATGAATGGAGGTTATGGAACCGAGCCTATATATACAAGGTTTGGCGATATAGTTGGAGCAAATTCTCCTATTCGTCACGGATACGTTTTTCAAGGCTGGGAGCTTGTTTCCTACGGTGGACATACGCCAACCGAAGCGCAGAGGAGTGAGTTTGCTATAAGAGAGGGAACGACGATTACTGTTCCTGCGGCAAATTTGCGATACAAGGCTCGTTGGTCTACTACACAGACTACTTATACTATGGTATTCTGGAAAGAGAATGCCAATGATAACGGATATTCATATTGGGGACAGCTGGAAGGACTTGGAGCGCTTTCAGGAACTCTTGTGAACGGACTTGATTTGATTTCTCAGGTTGACGGTATAGATGACGAGGAATATTTCACCTTCAATGAAAACAAGACCGAAAAGGGGGTGCTTGTAGAGGGTGACGGTTCTACCGTTGTAAACGTATATTATACCAGAAGCCACTATAAGCTCATGATAAAAGCGACGGGAGCGTGTACCATAGAGCCAAAGCATACACATGGAGAAGGGTGCTACGATTACATCTGTGGATATACTCACATTCATACAGACGAGTGTGTTGCTTACCTCAATTGTGAAATACCGGTGCATCTTGAGCATACTGACGATTGTCTTATTTGTACTTTAGAAGAGCATGTCCATAACTATGACTGTTCTTGTAAAATAGAAGCCCATACTCACAATAAGAATTGTTGGTCGGGCGTTGGAGCGCAGCAAAATAACGCTCCCAACGGAGCGCCTGCTAATCCTGAGGATGGATATATATATAAAAGATCCTATTCGAATGTCAAGTATATATACATTCAAGGAACGTGGTACAGGTATACCGGAATTGCGACGTCGGGTGTCATTGTTGACCGAAGCTGTGGTAAAAACGAACATACTCACACAGAATTATGTAGTTGTCCTATTACCGCTCATAGTCATGGAATTGATTGTTATTCCGATTTTATTCACGCTCACGATGATAATTGTTACCTTTATTCCTGTGGAAACAAATCACACGAGCATAGTGACTCTTGTAATAGGCTGATTTGCTCTATTACAGAAAACCATACTCATTCGTCGACTTGTACAAGAGCCACAAGCACTAACGTTGTTAAAGAAATATACAAAAAATACGGAGAGTCAATTGAGAATATATGGCCGATAGTTGATGACAACGGTGTTGTGTACGACAATGGTGAGAGATGGTCTCCTTCGGATTCCTCTTTCTATGATCAGGTACTTGTTCATATAACCACAATGCCACCTGATAGCTTTACTCTTACCTTAAATCAGGCATCCCATGTTCCGTATACGATGCAGTATTATCTTGAGGTGCTACCGGATAGTGAGCTTCCGGAGGGAGCCGAGACGGTTACCTATAAGAACAGGGTATATATGCTATCAACCGTTATTAAGGCAAAATACAATTACGTTACGAAGGCAGAGGACTTTTTTGACATAGTTGGATTTGAGCAGTACGAGTCATCTCCCGCCTTTTCGGGAAATCAGATATCTATTTCCGGTGACGAGTCAAAAAAAGTTGTAAAATTCTATTACAACAGAATAACCGACCATTATCTCGATTTCAGTAATAATGGCGAGGTTTTGGACGACAAAGAACAATACGGAATAATGTATGGTGCAAGCCTTGAGGAATACAATTTCGTTCCGGAATATCCTTCAAAGCTTGAGCCGGGTGCATATACCTTTGGTGGCTGGTACACCTCATCGGGCTGCTTTGACGGAACCGAGGTTGACTGGCAGACGCTTACAATGCCTGAGGGAGACCTGCTTCTTTATGCAAAGTGGGCTCCAAATAAGCATAAGGTTAACGTATGGCTTGACTCATCCTTGACTCAAAAGGTTGCAGAAGAGCAGATTGTTGACCACGGTGCGTTTGCAATAGAACCATCCGGCAGTATAACTAACGGAAATTATATTTTCCAAGGTTGGTTTTATAAGGATGTAGTTAACGGAGAGGTCAAGGAGAAGGCGTTTGTTTTCTCGGGTATTACGGTCGTAGACGACCTTGATATTTACGCCAAGTGGGGTTCTCACGTATCGGTAGATTACAAGGTTAAATATCTTCTTTATGGAACTGATGAACCTGTAGCTGACCCCACCGAGGGCAGCGCTATTGCAGGTTACAACAAGACTTTTGATGCAAAGGCAGGAAGTGACTTGTATGCGCCATATCAATCGGGATATTATCCAATGGTAAATAGCCATACCATTGTTATGAGTGTTGACGGAACGCATGAATTTACATTCTATTATACTTATGCACCGTCAATGCCATACGCAGTGCGCTACGTTGATGCCGAGACGGGTGAGAGGTTATGCCCTGATAAGATAGTTATGGACAACACTCTGTCGGTTGTAACCGAGATATACACGAAGTTTGATAATACTATGCCGGATGCATATCAAAAGCGACTCGTGTTATCTGCTGATGATACTGATAGTGATGAAGATGGAATTTTCGACAAGAACATTATTACCTTCTATTATAGCTATGACGAGATCCATGCGTATTATAAGGTTGTTCACTATATTCACAATATAAGCACTAACGGTTATCGAGAGTACAGGTCTGTGGAGACCGTAGGTATAATAGGCGAGACCTATACGGTTGATGCTCTTAGTATGGCAGGCTTCTATTTCAACAGAGCACTTACTGCAATTGATGGTGTTGTTACTCCTGTTGAAGAAAATAGTGTTACTGCAACGTTGAGTGATGACGGTATGCTTATCGAGCTCTATTACGACAGATATTCATACAATTATAGTGTTGTATATAAGAACGGTGAAACAGGTGAGGAGATATATCCAAGAAAGCAGGATACAGCACTCTTTGGTGATAAGATCATTGAAACGGCAGTTGACTTGCGAGACCGTGGCTACGTGTTATCAAGTGATGAGGTCAAGGCAATAGATATCTCCACAAACGATATTCGTAACGTTATAGAGTTTATATATCTTGAGTCAGTTTCCTCAATTAAATATCAGATTGTAGGACCTCATGGCTGTGGATCGCTGAGTCGTAGCTCGGAGAACGTGCTGGCGATAAGTGGTATGCCTCAGGGGTCTGTTCCCCTTTCGTCAAAGGGTTACAGATTTGTAGGTTGGTATACAGACGCCGATTGCACTATAGAGGCAGATTCATCAATAGTTGATGCTGAGACCTTTAAGCTTACTCCGATTAAGGCATCTGATGAAATATGGCCGAGCAGCGTTGAATTTTTCGCTCTCTTTGTTCCCAACGAGACAAAGCTCACTGTAATAAAATCGGGACACGAACCGTTTGACACCGAGCAGGCATTTATCTTCAGACTGAGGGGTATTGAAAATACTACGACGGAAGAGATAGATTTGACCTTCGTCATTATGGAAAATGGCTATTCTGTTATAGCAGGCTTGCCTGTAGGCGAATATATCGTGACCGAGCAGGCTGATTGGTCGTGGAGATATACTCCCGATGAGATCGAAAAGAGGATAACTCTTGCCATTGATGAAGATGCAAATACTGTTATCTTTAGCAATTCAAGAACTCGTGATAAGTGGCTGGACGGAAACTCTTATATAAGAAATGTGTTCGATTAATTAGAAAGGAGGCGGTTTGTTGAATATCTCAAGAAAATCAAAAAGTAAATGGATATCAATTATTGTGTCCGTAGCGCTCGTTGTTTTGGTGGGAACGGAAACCGCTCTTTCTTACCTTTCCGATAAGACCGAGCCTGTTAAGAATAACTTTGTCAAGGGCGTTGTTGCCTGCGAGGTACTTGATACCTTTGACGGTGTTGAAAAGACTGACGTCTCGGTTAAAAACACAGGAAACACTTCGGCATATGTGAGGGCACAGATAATCATTAATTGGCGTTCTGACACCAATGGCGTTGAAATATTTGCAAGACAACCACAAAAAGACGTCAACTACGAGATAGTTTTCGGAGAAGACTTGTGGCAATTTGGTGATGATGGCTTTTGGTATTATACAGAGCCCATAGAACCGGATAAAGCGACAGCTATCTTTATTGAAAGAGTAGGGTTGATAGGAGACGCTCCTGAAGGGTATTCACTCTCGGTTGATATAATTGCATCGGCTATTCAATCCAATCCCACAAGCGTTGTAGAGAACGAGTGGGGCGTTGCGACGTTGGGCACGTCAATTGTTGTAAATTGAAAGGAGAATTAAAAATGAGTGTTTCAAGAAAAAATGAAAGACAGATTATTAAGAAGGTTTCTCCTGAAAATGGAATTGCTCAATTTGATAAGGTTATAAGTACCAAGACTACAAGTGGCAAGGTCAGAATGTACGCAAAGGTGGTCTTGGAAATCGGAGCGCAGGTTGCCTATCATACTCATACGGGAGAAAGCGAGAGCTTTTACATTCTGAAGGGCACAGCCGAATATAACGATGACGGAGAAATCATAACTCTCCACGCCGGAGACTACACTAATACGACAAGTGGTCATAGCCACGGCATAAAGAACGTTGGCTACGACCCACTCGAGTTTATGGCACTTATTATTATGGATTAAAAGAAACAGGGCTGTAAAAAAACTAAAAGTTTTTTTACAGCCTTGTTCGTTAGGGGACAGAAAAAAGAGGTAGATTGCACGAAACTGAAGCGCGTCGCTGTAGCCTGTACAGCAGTCGCGAATTTCTGCAAAACATAAAACAATATAATTAATGGGGAAAATTGATTTTCATTTTTTACCTTATAATTTAATAAGCATAACAAGTTTTATCTTTAATTTTAGTAATATAAAACTAAAATCAAATAAATTATGCTTTTCGGGAGTCCAGAGGGTGCTTTTTGCTAAAAAGCACCCTCTGGTTTTATGAGAGCTCACCTTTTTTACAGTCCCATTTGTGTATTTATCAGAATGAATGTCCGAATACTTCGTAGTCGTTTAGCTTTTTAGACGTCACGTCAACAATGCTCAGTGCATCGTCAAGCTTTTCAAATACGAAGGTTAGCTCTTGTGACTTCAGTGCGAAAATGCTGTCGGCAAAAAGCTCATAGGTCAGGTATATTTTGCCGTCCACTTCCTTGAAATCGGACAATGCCTTTGCAACGTAGTTGTTTCCGTGAGCACATTCAACGTAGCTTATACCATTTTCGTCGGCTGGGTATTTATAATTGAATTCATCTTCAAACATTTTCAAAACGTCATCACCATATCCCAAGGTTGTTTTCAGGCAATCCAGAAAAGCTTCCGAGGTTGTTGCGTAATAGTTGAATTCACCGTCAACCTCCATTCCCTTTGGAAAGTAGTGTATCATTGCGTGGAAGATTTTGTTGAATATATTGCCACCTGAAATTAATTCATCAAGCGTCATTTTGGAAACGTTTTTGTCGGTTGAAATATACGAAGAATATACTTCAGCTAAGCGTTGCGCTTTTTTGAATTCCTCTGGAATTTCGCTTGCATATTCCGTACCTGCGTAGCCTTGATAATAATAGTCTTTGTTTTCGCTTTTGCCAAAATATAATACTTGTCCAAGCTCACTTTCGCCAATAATGAGAGTGAAGAAGCTTTCTCCGTTGGGGAAGATTTCGGTTTCGGAGTTTTCCACCTTCAACAAGACGTCAACCTCAGCGTCTACACCGGGGATATCGGGGTTGCTAATTCCTATAATGGTGGCATCTACGTCAGCCTTCAGAAACTCGTCGTAGCTGTTGCCCCAAAAGTACCAGTCGATGATTTCTCTATTCTTCAGGCAAATTGCCGATAAAAATTCCTTTGCCTTTTCTTCAGGTGATAATTGGAAGAGCTCGTCAATTGTAGTCGACTTTATTTCATACTCAAAATCGAAGCTGTCGGTGTGGGCGTTTGACTCTATATGAGTAAAGCCGTAATAATCGTCAACGTACAGGGTGTCAGTATCCTTGCTAAGCATTCCTGATACCTTGTATCTGCCTTCTTGCAATGACGGTACATCAAAGAAAAGCTTAACGTTATATTCATTGCCGTTGTCGTCAATGAGCTTTACGTTGTCTGTGCCCGAGAGAGTGCCAAATACCGTCGTGTGCTCAAACGCCTGATTGTATATTACGTCAATTTCGGTATATAAATTTTCTTCACCTTCTACGTAAAACCTAATAGTAGGAATGTAATAGCCGGTGTCTATCGTATTGTTATAATGGATTTGTGTCTTTATTTCTTTACCCTTGTATTCGGGGAATCTGTCGTACAGGTGGCTTAGAAGCCCCTCATAGCCAAGATATTGCTCTTTGTTGATTTCCTCGTAACGTTTATTAACTATATTGATATCAGTATCTTTGACTTCAATATATCTAAAGTTGTCGTTTATGATTTTTTTGTCAATTTCATAGGGGATAGATGCATTTTCGGTAATTTTATAGATTGTGTGGACTGTGTTTGGAGCTTGCTTCTCCGAGTAAGCGCATACTTGAGGCTCTTTAATTCCAAGATAGTCAAGTCCGGCTTTAACGTAGGGAATATCAAGAATATTTTCGTAGCCCGAAAAATCACCTGAAATTGATATATCGTTTATGGTAGCAAAAAACTCAAGTCCGTCGTAGCTCAGGTGAGCTTTCCAAATGAATTTTTCATCAAATGGGAGCTCTTCTGCACTAAAGCTCTTGTCGGGGATTGCAAGAGCGAGATATTTCTTGAAGCTCTCTATGATATCGGCCTTCAATTCCGGCGTCACGTCGTACGCTATACCTGCATCATAAATTGGATAATCGTTGCGATAAACAGGGAAGGAGAGTTTATAATATTTGTCGACATAGCCCTCAACGTTTTCAAGAGAATATTTTGAAAAATCAAGATGAAAGGGCTTGAGAATAAATTCAACTACCCGTTCACTCTGGATTGGAGCCCCCTCTGTAATCGGAGGTGTGGGGCACTCGTCTATTGGCTTGTCGTTACAAGATACGAGAGCAAAAGCGAGAGTGAGTGTCAACAAAGTAAGCAATAATTTTTTCATAGGATTTTCCTCCGTTTTAGTTGTTACTTGATTACGTCTAAGAATATAAGCGTATTTTACGCAAAAAAGTTACATTGCTTTTCTAATTATATTATAATGTATATAACGTAGTGTGTCAATAAGGGGCTGTGAAAAATTATTCACAGCCCCTTATTTTAGGTTTTTAAGTACTCGTCGATATCAATATCAAACAAATCAGCAAGGTATTTTACAGTGTCGTTATTGAAGTTATTGATAATTGATTGAGGGAAGCTCTTTCTTTCGCTTTCTGTCATATCGGTGTAGCGTTTATTTGCGTCACTGATTTTGCTTTTATAATCAGGTGTTTCCAAAATGTACGCCTTAGTTACTTCAATTCCCGATAATGCATCTTCAAGTGCATAGGATATTGCCTGAATAACCGGTGCAAGCACGTATTTTTCGCTTGCTGAGAGTGAGTTGAGGTTGGTATAATCGCTGATAATCGTCTGGAATTCTGTTATGATCGTGGTGTTGTCAAGCCAGACTGCGCTCAGTGAGGATGGGGTGAGAGAGGAGTATTTTTCGGTTGTTATAAGCTCGTCGCCCAAAGCCCAGCCCTTGAAGAATACGTAACTGCTTGTTGATTTCAGAGTGCTTGGAAGTCCGTCTGAGAGGTAATCGTTATAGCCCACTTCTATTGTTTCGGGAGCCAAGCCGTCTAACCAATCACCGTAATCCAAGGCAATCGTATATAGCTTCTTTATGTTTTCGAATTTTGGATAGACTTTCAAATTAGTCGTTACCCTGCTGAAGCTTTTGTCCCAGCCAATAAACTCGTAGGAGTAAACGTTGTCCTCTTTTTTAGTCGGTATTTCAAGAGGCTCGCTTGCAGCTTCTTCTTTTGCTACTCTCTCTTCATAGAGCACCTTACCGTTACCGTCGTAGAAGGTTACTAAATATGTGTCAATCCAGCTTGCCGTGAGGGAGGTCGCCTTCAGCTCGCTAAAAAGCTGTTCACCAATCCTTGTTGTGTTATAGCGCCAGCCGTCAAAAATCTTCGTGCCGTTATAAAAGTCCGTTGTCGGAAGCTTGTTGGCATAAGGCTCGTTATAGGTCAGTTCAATGCTTTTTGGCATATTGCCCGACGCACCACTGCCGTAGCTGAGAGTGATAGTGTAAGTCCTCTGGGTCTTCTCGAATTCAGGGTAAATATCAAGGTTGGACGTTACGTTTTCAAAGCTCTTATCCCAGCCCGTGAACTTGCCGTAAATCCATTCGTTGTCCTTTGCTTTAGTGGGAGTGGTGGTAGGTGCTGTAGCACTTTTGTCGTATTCAACCTGTTGTGTCTTCATAACAGTGCCGTTTCCGTTGTAGAACTTAACAGTGAAGGTGTCAACCCATTTTGCAGTAAGGGTATCAGATGTGAGGTCTGAATATTTTTCTGTGTCAATCAGATCGTTTCCTATGTACCAGCCTGCAAAGTGCTTGCTTCCGTTTGAGAATCTTGTTGTCGGAAGTTTTGGTAAAATTACTTCATTATAATTTACCGAGATGCTCTTGGGCATAGTGCCCGAAGTGCCTTTTCCATAGTCAAGCTTTACTGTATATTTTCTCTCACTCTTTTCAAATACAGGGTAAATATCAAGGTTGGATGTTACGTTTTCAAAGCTCTTATCCCAGCTCGTGAACTTGCCGTAAATCCATTCATTGTCCATTGCTTTGGTGGGCGTTGTGGTTGGGGGAGTAGCTTTTTTGCCGTACTCAACCTGTTCGGATTTCATAATATCGCCGTTACCGTTATAGAAGTTAACGGTAAAGGTATCAAACCACCCTGCAGTAAGAGTGTATGAGTCGAGGTCACAGTACCTCTCCGTATCGATTTTTTTATTACCTAAGTACCAGCCACCAAAATGCTTGTCTCCGTTTGAAAAGTCGGTTGTGGGTAGCCTTTTGATTAACGGCTCGTCATAGGTAACGAGAATACTCGGGATCTTTGTTCCCGTAGTCGTGCTTCCGTAGTTGAGATTGATTGTGTATAATCTTGCCGTTGGCTTAAATTTAGGATTAACGTCAAGATTTGATCTAACGCTTGTAAACGACTTGTCCCAACCGTCGAAGGTGTAGGTGTAACGCTCGTCTTTATCTTTTTGTGGTAGCTTGGTAGGTGCTGTTGCAGTCTTTCCACTTGCCACCTCTTCTTTCTTCATAACCGAGCCGTCACCGTCGTAAAAGGTTACTGTGTAGATAATGTCCTGCCACATTGCAGTGATTGTTTTAGAAGAAAGGTCTGAGAATACTTCATCGTCAATAAGCTCTTCTCCGTCATACCAACCCAAAAAGATTTTGTCGGGGTGAGTCAAGTCAACGGGGAGCTTTGGTAAAATCTTTTCATTATATGTCAGAGTAATAAAGGGAAGTGCTTCTCCTGAAAAGTCTGTTGCGTTGTAATCAAGGACAACGGAGTATTTTTTTGCAGATTTTTGAAATTCGGGATATATATCGAGATTTGACGTTACATTGGTGTAGTCCTTGTCCCAACCTATGAACTTGTCATATGTCCATTCATTGTCCTCTGACTTTGTAGGTTCTTTTGTTGGTGGGGTAGCAGACGTATTATATTTAACTTTCTGCGTTTTCATAAGGCTGCCGTCACCGTTGTAGAAGTTTACTGTGAAGTCGCTTACCCATTTTGCTGTCAGAGTAGTATGGCGAAGGTCGGAGTAGCGTTCTGTGTCAATCAGCTCGCTTCCTACGTACCAGCCTGCAAAGTATTTATCTCCGTTTTCAAAGTCGGTTGTCGGAAGACGTGGTGCTAACAGCTCGTTATAGGTGACGGTTATTGAGCTTGGCATAGTACCCGTTGTGCCCAAGCCGTAGTTCAGCGTTACCTTGTATTCTATAGCCTTCTTTTCAAAAACAGGGTATATGTCCATATTTGAGGTAACGCGCGAGAAATCCTTGTTCCAGCCTGTGAATGAAAGATATTTCCATTCCTTGTCGTCAGCCTTGGTAGGTATTTTCTCCGGTGGCGTTGCCGCATTTCCACCATCGACCGTCTGCTTGCTCATAAGACTTCCGTCACCGTTGTAAAACCTTACAGTATATTTACCGACGGGAGCTGATGGAAGAGTGGGAGTAGAAGGAGAAGAAGGGGGAGCTGATGGTTGCTCGGGAGTTACGGGGTCCGTTACAAATCCGTCGAGCGCCATTGCAAGCTCTCCTCGAGTTATATTCTCCTTGGCTCTGAAGTTTCCGTCGCTGTCAACAAACATAACGTAGTTGGCAATGACCTTCATAACGTCATTTTTTGCCCAATCGGAAATCGGGTCTTTCACTTCAACCGAGGTTGGAATATCATAGAGCCCTGCAGTTCTGCATATTACGATACAGGTCTGCTCACGTGTGAGAGTTGATGTTCCTCTGAAGGTGGAATCCTCAAAGCCCTTTATGTAGCCTGCCTCTTTTGCTATAAGCACGTAGTGATAGAACCAATCGTTTTCTTTTACATCCTTGAAATTTTCAGCCGACGGGGTGTTATAGCCAAAAATATAGTTTACTATTTTGCAAAGCTCGGCTCTTGTGAGGAGGTTATTCGGACGGAAACAGCCGTCCTCGTAGCCACCGACAATTCCTGCGTCGTGGAGAGTATAAATCGCCTTTGAAAGCTCTGTTTCGTCACGTGGTACGTCGGGAAAATCCGATGCATGCGAAACGAGTGACACAGAGGTCAAAAGCAGAATTAATACGAGCAATACTTTAGAAAAGTGTTTCATAGGTGTTCCTTTTTATTGTTGCGAAATGGGCAGAAGCTCTGCCCATTTCATAGTTGTTATTTAATTAACTCTTTCGTGATGGTAATTGAGTTATCAGCCTTTGTGATTTCGTACTTGTCAAGCACGTTCTTGTCGCTCTCAGCAACCTTAGAGTTGGCAAGCTTTTCAGCCAAGAAGGTTTCAAAGAACTTGTCAACGTTAAAGCTTTCGTCGAGATAGTTTTCAAACATAACGTCAAGCTTTTCCTTGATATCGTCATAACGATCTCCTACAATAGGCTCGCTGAGTGACGAGTTGTAGAACTTGTCAATTGCGTTATTGAACGCGGCATTGTTGATGAGCTTGTTGATCAATGTTTGTATTTGCTCTGTGTTGTCTATTATATTCTGAAGTCCGTACTCGTTAGCAATATCCTTGAGCTTACCGTCGGGAAGGTCGTCAACTCTCGGAATTGTACCGTTTTCCTTATAGTCTGCAATAACATCTATAATGAAGTTGATATACTCAATTGCCTTGTCCTCAAGTGCGTCTATCGCAGCCTCAAGCTTGCTTTCTTCAACGTTATCAAAGCACCACTTTCCTGCATCATCTGCAAGAACGACTACTGTGTAAATGATGGTGTAAAGCTCTTCTGCCGTAGGAACAGCGTATCCACTGTAAACGTCTGCGTCATAGCTTACGGTAAGTGCTTTGAGAAGATATTCGGGAGAGAGAAGCTCTACGAGCTTTTTAGCATAAGGATTGTTCTTGTAGGTTTCCTTGTCATCAAGCTTGTTTTCAAGAACACCTCTGAACTTATCGTACATCGGGTTAATAAGGTCAACGACAGGGTTGATTCTGAGAGTTACGTAGGAGTCAATGTAGTAGGTCTGCGATGGGTCTGCCTCGTATGCCTCGCGCTGAGCCTTGACTTGTACAAGGAAAGGAGGAAGCGTGTCATAGTAGAGCTTGCTGATGAGGTTGGCAACGAAGTCGATAGACATCAACTTGTCAAAGCCTGCAGGAAGAGATATGTCGTTAACGAAGTCGTTGAACGACATACCGTGGAACTTGTCATACATAGCCATTGCAAGTGCATCAGTGAGCTCGTTGTAAACTGTAAACTGTTCCTTGGTGCGAAGCTCTGTGGTAAACTGATTGATTGTATCAAGGTATAATACGTCAACTACTGCGTGTACAAGCTCGTCCTTGATTTCAGGGTGAGGTACGGATTCGTGCAGGATATAATTTGTGATAGTTGTGATTATCGCGTTGCGAAGAGGCTCGTTTGCAACTGCGTCGTCGATTGCGATGTCAATTGCATCGTCAAGAAGGGCTCCGTTTCCATTAGCAAAGAGGTGGGTAACAATCTTGTCGATAGTGTTTGCTTTGTTGGTAGAGTTGAGCATAATTCCGGCTACACTGTCGAGTGCTAAGTCAAAATCGTCACCTTCTACGTTGTCGTCTCTTGATGCAAGGATAACGTTGATTGATTCTTCTTCTATCGCGATCAGAATAGTATTTTCCCAAACTGCAAAATCTGTATTTGAGGCAATGTCAGGGACAGTTGTGGTATATTGGTCAATTTTGGCGTTGAGCTCGTTAAATTTTCTTGCCTCTAAGAGTGCTTTGAGCTCCAGCATAACAGAGTTAACGTACTCTTCAATATGCTCGGTGTCCTTCTCGATTATTTCGGTGATTTCAACGTTTGAAAGGGTATGAGCGTATTTCTTGAATTGAATTTTGAGGAGTGAAGCATCTTCGTTGAGGAATGCTTTGACTCCGGGCTTGAATTCGTTTTCTATAGATTCAGGGTAATTAATTTCTGCATGATGTATAAGCTCTTTTGTCATATCCTTAGCTTCGGTAGCGTTGTTGGAGTTAGAGAGATAAAGCTCAAGGTAGTGAACAATATCCTCTTTTTCAACACATTCCTTAGCCGAGTCGTGTACAAATTTGTCAAGCTTGCTGTCACCAATGATATCTACAAGAGTGAGTCTTTGGTTCTGATTGTAAATCCAACCGTTTGTGTCAACGAGTTTTTTCGCGTCAAGCTTCTGGAGAATAGTGTCTTCAATTCCTGCCTCGTCAATTGCAAAGAGGATAGAATTTTTGTTAGTCCAGAGGGCATCCTTGATTGAATCTGCTATACGAGAGTTGTCATAGTATACCCAGAGGTTGATTTCACCGTTGTTCACGTGCTCGAATTTATCAAGCTTGAGGGTGGTGTTGAGCTTTTTGATATAGGGATAAACACTGATGTCCTTGTATACCTTGGTGGAGCTTGTGAATTCAACTATATCTGTTCCGTTATCGTATGCCCAAACGTAAGAGATTGGATGAATATAGTTGGTGCCATATAAGTCATTTGCAACTTCATGAGTTTTACCGGGGCCTGTTACGTAGCCACCAATAGCGCTTGTCATCTCGGGGATTCTCGAAACGGTAGAGCCACTTGTTAAGTTGCTCACCGTATCTTTAACCTTATATCCCATAAGTGGATCGTACTCATAGAAGGTAACCGAGTACTTTGTG
>JAZNRH010000070.1:0-11230 GCA_045590615.1 Eubacteriales bacterium | reverse complement strand
ATAGCCAAAGGGAGCCGAACTCTTGTCGGTTTCAAGGGTGATTTTCGTCCCTATCTTCGTTACTTTCCCTTGTAATACATAAAGTATTACTTCGGAAAAGATGCCTTGATATGAACAAAAATTACCTCTTGAAACTTCCCTCGAACCGAGGGAAGATAATTTTCGAGGATAAATTTTTCAGCGAAGTGCAGGAATACTACACGTATTCCAAGCGACAAGGGAAAATTTAGACCGAAAAGGGCTTTTCTCGGCGATAATAGTTCGATTCCCTTCGGCTATACATAATTTGTATCTCAAAATTTATGTCGTTGAGTTTTCTTTTAGTATAAGTAAAATATTGTCACGTGCGTTCATTATATGGAGTTCGGTCAGGTCCTTTGCTTTTTTAGCATCGCCTTTGGCAATTGCTTCGAAAATATCGCGATGCTCCTTTACTGCAGTCAGCGTTCTTCCGGCAGTAAGAAGCGAAGACTCTCTTGCTCTCTTCAATTGATTATGAAAGGATGCAAGGGTATGCTTTAATATTCTGCTTCCGGAAATTTCATAAATTACTTCGTGAAACTTCTTGTCGAGCTGTAGTATCTGAGGAATATCTCCCTTGTTTACGTAGAATTCCTGAAGGTCAACGAGATTCTCGAGCTCTTTAATGCCTTCAGCGTCAATTCTTTCTGCTGCAAGCTGAGAGCTTATTCCTTCTACTGCAACACGGATAGTGTAAATGTCGAGTATATCTTGAGTAGATATTCCGATAACGAAAGTGCCTTTGTTTGCAATAGTTGTAACGAGTCCTTCAAGCTCTAACTGCTTTAATGCTTCTCTTACGGGGGTTCTGCTGACTCCTAATTCAGAGGATATTTTTGACTCTACAAGCTGATCACCGACCGAGTATACGCCCGAGAGAATTGCTTGCTCAATTTCGCTGAAAACCCGTTCGGTTAGTGAATGTGAATTGTTTTCAATAATGCTTCTCATGATTTATTCCTCACTGTCCTTTTTTGAAAGTGGATTTAATTCAATTGCGCGCTTCATCTGCTTGTCGCTGACATGTGTGTAAATCTGTGTGGTATTAAGCTGTTCGTGTCCAAGGATATCCTTGAGCACTCTTATGTCAACCTGACCTGTGCTATACATGAGCGTTGCTGCAGTATGTCGAAGCTTGTGGGTGGATAATCCTTTGCCCGAAAGTCCTGCAAGCTTCAGATACTTTTGGACAGTCCATTGCACAGTTTTGTTGCTGATTCTGTTATTGTTTCTGCTGACAAAGAGAGCGTTTGCATCCTTACAGGTAATGTTTCGTCTTATTTTCATATAACTGTTTAATGCATCAATGCACATACGGTTAAGGTAAATTGTTCTTTGCTTGTTTCCTTTACCGGTTACGACAAGCTTTTCCTCTGAGTAATTGATATCGTTTATGTTTATACCAACAAGCTCGGAAAGTCTCATTCCACAGTTCAAAAACAAAACGATAATTGCATAATCGCGTTCTTTATTGGTAGAGGTTTTGTCACTTTGTATAGCCTCCAACAGTGAGTTTGACTCACCGAGTGTGAGATACTTTGGAAGGGCTTGCTTAACGACGGGGGAGGTAATATCTGATGCCGGGTTTTCATCAATCAGCTTCTCTTTTTTCAGATGCGCATAGAAGCCACGAATAGCAACGAGCTTGCGAGCGCGCGCCGAAGGTTGATTTCCCTTGTCTAAGGCAATATGTAGCATATAAGTGTAAATATCTTCGCTTTTGATACTGCAAATGAATTTTGCATCAAGCTTGTAAATATCGACGTCAGCTTCATCTAATCCGTTTTTGTTGGCATACACAAATCTAAAGAAATTGCAGAGGTCAAGGCAGTATTCGTTAACGGTTAAATCCGAGCGATTCTCAATAATTTTCTTTTGCATTACAAAAGATTTCAAATAGCTTGGAGCATCAGTGTATTTCATCTCATCACCCGTGAATATTTTATCATACTTTTTGTATTAAATCAATACAAAAAATTAATCTTTGACAAAAGTTGGATGATGTGATAACATATACAAAGAGGTGATTATATTGTCAAATAAAAAAGATTTACAAATTTGCAGCTACGACGTTGTTTTCAACAGGACACATAAGGTGTCATCAATTTATAAATATTTTCAGCAAATTGCAGGTGAAAATCTCGATGAGCTTGGCTTAACCTACGATGCATTGCTCGAAAAAAACTTGGTTTTTGTTCTTGCTAAAATGAAGTCTGTATTTTATCGACCGATTACCAAGAATGAAAAGCTAACGCTTGAAACTGTTCACAGAAGGGTAAAAGGTGCATCATTCATTCGAGATTATACTCTTACGAGTAAAGGCGAGCTGATTGCTGAAGCAAGCTCTTACTGGGCACTCATTGACGTAAATACCAGAAGGCTTTGCAGACCGAGTGTTTTGGAGGACAGTTTTACAGAGGTGTGTGAGCTGTGCTCGTTTGAAATTGAAGGAAGGTTTTCATTTCCTGATGATTTGAATAAATCTTATTACGGATATAAGGTTGTATTTACCGATATAGACGAAAATTCTCACATGAATAATACACGATATCCCGATATATGTCTTGATGCAATTGGTGGAATTAAAGAGGACGAATACGTTTCGGCTGTCAGGCTTGATTATCTTACAGAAGCAAAATTGGGCGAAGAATTGCAGCTTGTCTATGCATATTCTGAGAAGGAAAATACATATTATTTTTCTGCAATGAATGTCACGACAGGTTCAAGGTGCTTTGATGCTGAAATAGTAATTTCAAAGAAATAACAATAAGGGGCTGAAAAAAACTAAATTAGTTTTTACAGCCCCAAATTTTTTATACTTGCAATATTTGATATTATGTGATAATATAAACATATCACATAAAGAGTTACTTTATATTGGATAAATTGCAAAGAAAGTTGGAATTATCAAAATGTTAATGAACAGAAACGATATATTACGTTCGTTTTATCAGTTTGTAAAAGAGGGCGACCCGTTTGGAATTAATTTCGTGGGAAAGAGTATATGCGACGATAAGTTTTATACAGAAAGGGCCGACAGTGACGTTATGTCCTTGGAGTATATTGTGGACGGGGAGGGTACTCTTGAGATTAACGGTCAGGTCCTACATCCGGGTGCAAGAGACGTTTTTTTGCTGACAGAGGGTAGTTGCCATAAATACTATACAGATAAAAATAATCCGTGGCGAAAGTATTTCGTTTCTTTTCAAGGACCTTTGGCTCACAAGCTTAAGGAGCTTTATTTGCCCTATAATACGTATTTGTTCAAGGATTGTGACGTTGCTGATATGTTTGAAAAAATCTTTAACGTAGCCTTTGACGATACGCTTAGCTACGAAGATATCAATCGCGAAATAACAATCGAAATTGTGAAAATCATACTCTTCATATATTCAAGGAAAACAGAGGCAAGTGAAGACTTAGCCGAAAAAATAAAGAACAAAATTGATTATCTTGTAGAAGGAGAGTTTTCTCTTGACGATATTGCTAAATCATTGTCATACTCAAAAAATCATATTATAAACACCTTCAGGGACAAATATAAAAAGACCCCATATCAATACTATATGGAGGCTAAGATAGAAATAGCAAAGAGGTACCTCAGACAGACCTCCTGCTCGATTTCTGACATTTCGGCAAATCTTTCATTTTCCGACCCACAGTATTTCAGCTCGTCCTTCAAGAAGCTTGTCGGCGTTTCACCAAGAGAGTACAGAAAGCTCATTGATTGATGGTGTCTTCAATAATATAGAGCAGATGTATTTCGCTGAGCCCGAGCTCGTTGCACGTAGAACAAATTCGTTCAACCTTTTCTTTATCTGCTGATATGCAGGTATAAGAGTAATGCTCACTGTCAATTCCGTACATATTGAGCTCTATTCCATTGTCATCGGTTATTTTCGTAACGTTTAGCTTGTACATAACAACTCTCCTTACATACAAATTATATAACAAAAAGCCATTCAATTCAAGACGGTTTTAGCAAGTTGTGTATTTTCTACTTATTTGTTAAAAACGTTGAAAAAAGTAGCCCCTTTTTAACAAAAGTGTTAAAATCCGAAATTTTCGTCGGCAATTATAAAATAAAATAAAGTTTTTTATAAAAAACTATTGATACTTTTTGGAAAAAGTTGTACAATATATAAGATATTGAGATTACGGAGGTATATTATGGCAGATATAAGACCATTCAAAGCTTTACGCTTTACCGAAAAGGCGGGAGCGCTTGTTGATAACGTATGTCCACCATACGACATTATTTCAGAGGATGAGCGTCAGGCCCTTCTTGCTTCAAGTGCAAACAATATAATCAGACTTGAGTTACCAAGAGGCGAGCACCCTTATGAAGAGGCAGGCAATACTCTTAATAAGTGGCTTGTGGATAATATAGTCGCTCAGGATGAAAAGGACGGTTTATACGTTTACGAGGAAGCCTTTGAGTGTGAAGGACGCTCGTATAAAATTCACGGTATAATTTGTCTTGTGAAGCTTGAGGAATTTTCCAAGGGCGTTGTTCTTCCTCACGAGGAAACGCTTTCCAAGGCTAAGGCGGACAGATTTAATCTTATGAGTAAAACCTATTGTAATTTCAGTCAGGTATATTCTATGTATATCGATGACGAAAAGGTAATAGACAAGGAAGTCAGAGCAATAATGACCTCAAAGCCAAAGGTTGATTTTGTTGCAAAGGACGGAATTGTGCAAAAGCTCTGGATAGAAAACGATAAGAGCGTAATTGATAGAATCGTTGAAGCCTTCAAGGGCAAGCAGCTTTATATAGCTGATGGACATCACAGATACGAAACTGCCCTTAATTTCAGAAATCACCTTTCAGAAAAGGGTGAGTATGAAGAGGGTGACCTCTCCGGATATATTATGATGTTTCTTGCCGATATCAACGACGAGGGACTCGTAATTCTTCCTACTCACAGACTTGTCAAGGACCTTGACAGCTTTGATGAAAGCGAAGTGATTGACAAGGTTTCCGAGTTGTTTGAAGTTGAAAAGCTTGACGGTATAGATAAAATCAAGGAGCAGATAGTAAACGAAATGCCCACCTTTGCATTTTACACAGGCAAGGATTATTACTATCGTTTAACGCTCAAGTCTCGCGATGCAGTATCAAAGGTTGTTAAAGACCATTCTGAAGCATATAAGCTTCTTGACGTTACAGCATTGCACTCACTTATTCTCGAGCCTGTATTTGCGATTGATAAGGAAAATATGGCTCAGCAGAAGAATTTGACGTATACGAGAAGCATTGACGAGGCAATAGCTTCGGTTAAGAGTGGAAAGTCACAGTGCACGTTTATTCTGAATTCAACTAAAATTCATCAGCTGAAGGACGTTGCACTTGCAGGCGACAAGATGCCACAGAAATCTACCTACTTCTATCCCAAGCTCATTACGGGACTTGTAATGAATAAATTCAGATAATAAAAGAGGACTAAAAAATGTGTAACAATTGTAAATGCGAGAAAAAAGAGCTCGCAACAACATATAACCCCAAGGAGTTTGAGGACAGACTCTACGAGAATTGGGAGTCTAAAGGGTATTTCAAGCCTTCTGACGACCATTCAAAAACACCGTTTTCCATTGTAATTCCACCACCAAACGTTACGGGTCAGCTCCATATGGGTCATGCTCTCGATGACACCTTGCAGGATATAATCGTGCGTACAAAACGTATGCAGGGATATAATACTCTTTGGGTTCCCGGAACAGACCACGCGGGAATTGCTACTCAGATTAAGGTTGAGGAATATCTCAGAGTCAATGAGCAAAAGACAAGATACGACCTTGGCAGAGATGAATTTCTCAAGAGAGTATGGGATTGGAAGGAAAAGTACGGTGGAACGATTATAAATCAGCTCAAGAAGCTTGGTGCTTCTTGCGATTGGTCAAGAGAAGCATTTACTATGAGTCCCGAGCTTTCAAAGGCTGTTAAAAAGACCTTCGTTTCTCTTTACGAAAAAGGACTTATATACCACGGCTACAGAATTATAAATTGGTGTCCTAAATGTGCTACGGCACTTTCAGATGCCGAGGTTGAATATAAGGATTTACCCGGTAATTTCTGGCATATCAAGTATCCCATTGAGGACAGCGACGAGTGCCTTGTTGTAGCAACTACCCGTCCCGAAACCTATTTTGGTGATACTGCAGTTGCAGTTCACCCCGATGATGAAAGATACGCTCACCTTGTAGGCAAGAACGTAATCCTTCCTTTGATAAACAGAAAAATCCCGATTGTAGCCGACGAGTACGTTGATATGGAATTCGGTACAGGCTGTGTTAAAATCACACCTTGTCACGACCCTAACGACTTTGAGGTTGGTAAGCGTCATAATCTTGAGAATATAGTTGTATTTGACAAGAACGCTCACCTTAACGAGAACTGTGGCAAGTATGAGGGAATGGACAGATATGATGCAAGACGTCAGCTTGTTCAGGACCTTGAAGAAGCAGGCTTCCTCGTTAAAACAGAGGAGCATTCACACAACGTTGCGCATTGCTACCGTTGTGGTACAACCGTTGAGCCTCTTGCTTCAAAGCAGTGGTTCGTTCATATGCCACCTCTTGCTGAGCCTGCTATTGCAGCAGTAAAAGAAGGTGATATCAAGTTTATCCCCGAGAGATTTTCAAAGAATTATCTCAATTGGATGGAGAACATTCAGGACTGGTGTATTTCCCGTCAGCTTTGGTGGGGACATAGAATTCCTGCTTATTATTGCGACGATTGTGGTGAAATTACCGTTAGTGAAAACGACGTGACCGAGTGTCCTAAGTGCCACAGCCACAACGTTCGTCAGGACGAGGACGTATTGGATACATGGTTCTCGTCGGCTCTCTGGCCATTCTCGACTCTCGGTTGGCCCGAGCAGACAAGTGACCTTGATTATTTCTATCCCACAAACGTTCTTGTTACGGGTTATGATATTATTACCTTCTGGGTAAGTAAGATGATTTTCTCGGGAATCGAGCAGGTTGGCAAGAAGCCCTTTGATTACGTACTTATTCATGGTCTTGTTCGTGACTCGCAGGGAAGAAAGATGTCCAAGTCACTCGGCAACGGTGTTGACCCTCTTGAAGTTATCAAGGAATACGGTGCCGATGCATTGAGATTTACTCTTGCTAACGGAAACTCACCCGGAAATGATATGCGTTACTATCCCGAAAGAGTAGAGGCAGCTCGTAACTTTGCAAACAAGCTCTGGAATGCAGCGAGATTCGTAATGATGAATCTTGATATCGAAAAGCTTGAGCTTCCCGAGTCATCTAAGCTTCAGATAGAGGATAAGTGGCTGCTTGATAAGTACAACACACTTGTTGGTGAGGTAACTGCCAATATTGATAACTACGAGCTTGGCGTTGCTCTCGCAAAGCTTTATGACTTTATCTGGGATATTTTCTGCGATTGGTATATCGAGCTTGTAAAGCCTCGCTTGTTCAACAAGGAGGACGCAACAAATAAGACTGCACAGCAGGTAATCTCCTTCGTGCTGTCAAATACTCTTAAGCTCCTTCACCCATTTATGCCATTCATCACAGAAGAAATATGGCTCACTCTTCCTCATGATGACGAAAGCATTATGATTTCAAAGTGGCCTGAGTCCTGTGATTGTATGAAGTATACCAAGGAGAGCGCAGATTTTGAAAAGATTATAGGTGCAATCAAGGCTATAAGAACGAGAAGAACAGAGATGAAGGTTCCCGTATCACGCAAGACACAGCTCTTTGTTGATACTCCATATAAGGAGCTCTTCAGCAGTTCACTCAGCTTCTTTACTCAGCTTGCCTCTGTTACAAGTATCGAGATTGTTTCTGATTATTCGGACGATGGTGCCGTTACTCTCATTACAGACGGTGCAAAGCTTTATATCCCCGTTGCCGATATGGTTGACTTTGCAGAAGAGAGGGAAAGACTGACCAAGGAAAAGACCAAGCTTGAGGGCGAGGTAACAAGACTTGAAAAGAAGCTTTCCAACGCAGAGTTTGTTTCTAAGGCTCCTGAAAAGGTTGTAGCAATAGAAAAAGAAAAGCTTGAGAAGTACAAGGCTCAGCTTGCAGATACTGTTGAAGCGCTTGAAAAAATCAAGTAAGCCGACGCAAATTGACAATTATTTTATAATAAATGATATATCCTATGGATTGAAAGGTCCATAGGATATATTTTTTTGTGGAAAGGAAAAAATATGGGAGCAGAATTTAATAAAATAGGGGATATGCTGGTGGTTGCTCCAACGGGAGAGCTTGACCATCACGAAACTAAAAGCATCAGAGAAAAAATTGACGAAGAGCTGATTTCAACTCTTCCTAAAAAGCTGGTATTTGATTTTTCAAGAACGAGCTTTATGGATTCGTCGGGGCTGGGTTTGATTCTGGGCAGATATAATAAGACGCTTGCCCTTGGCATTGAATTTGAAATAGCGAACCCGGGTGAAAAGATAATGAAAATAATATCAATGGCAGGGGTAGATAAAATTATAAAAATTAAGGGAGTGGAAAAATGAAAGAAAAAATACTCAATAAGCTTTCAGCTAAATTTATGTCGGTATCCTCAAATGAGGGGCTGTCGAGAATAATAATAACGGGCTTTATAATGCCCTACAATCCGAGCGTCGAGGAGGTCGCAGATATAAAAACTGCAGTATCAGAGGCAGTTACTAACTGTATCGTACACGCATATAAAAATTACGAAAACGGAGTAATCGAGCTCAAGGCTACATATAGCGAAGGTGGAAGGCTTAAAATTACGGTCAAGGATAAAGGTTGTGGAATAGAGGACGTCAGCCTTGCAAGACAGCCCCTTTATACAACCGACAGAGAGAACGAGAGAAGTGGAATGGGATTTTCTATAATGGAGAGCTTTTCGGATAAAATGACGGTATCGTCAAAGCTTGGGAAGGGAACAACGGTGACCTTGATTAAAAGGCTGAATGTTGAAAAATGAACAACTTTTCAAATACAAAGGAAAGAATAATGCTTGCGCGCGACGGAGACGAAGAGGTTTTGTCAGAGCTTGTGCGCGAAAACACGCCTCTTGTCAAGAGTATTGCAAAACGTTTTCTTGACAGGGGAACGGATTTTGACGACCTATTTCAGCTTGGAATGATAGGGCTGATTAAGGCTATAAGAGGCTTTGATTTCAGCTATGATACGGCACTTAGCACTTATGCAGTTCCGATGATTTACGGCGAGATTAAGCGCTTTTTGAGAGACGATGGATTAATAAAAATAAGCCGTGAGACAAAAACTAACGCAATGCATATACGCAGGTTTGTAGAGGATTACGAGCAAATGCACGGTAGCTCACCAACTCTTAGCCAAACGGCTGAAGGTGTTGGACTCAGCGAAGAGGACGTTTCGTTTGCTCTTTCTGCAGTTCAACCCGTTTCACCTCTTGTTGTGGAAGGGGAGGACGGTAACGATTATACAATTCCCGTCGGTGTAGATGACGTAGAAAACAGTATCGAACGTTTTGCATTATTCGAAGCAGTAGAAAAGCTGGACACAGAGGAAAGAAAACTGATTGCCCTCAGATATTTCAAAAACCTCACACAAGAACAAACAGCACGTATTCTCGGAATGAGTCAGGTAAAGGTCTCGAGAATGGAGAAAAAGATTTGTACAAAATTAAAATCCCTGATAGATGGATAAATTTCTCATACTACTTGCAAAATCTCAAAATATGTGATATACTCTTATTTATGAACTAAACAAATAATGAATAGGAGAAAAAATATGAAAATACTTGTTATCAACGCAGGTAGCTCATCGCTCAAGTATCAGCTTATTGATATGACTAACGATGCAGTACTTGCAAAGGGTCTTTGCGACAGAATTGGTATTGAGGGTGGCAACTTCAAGCACAAGGTTCCGGGAAAAGAGGATTACGTTCTTGATGTTCAGATGAAGAACCACGAGGATGCAGTAAAGCTTGTTGTTGACGCACTTACCGACAAGGAACACGGCGTAATTGCTTCAATGGAGGAAATCGGAGCAGTTGGTCACAGACTTGTTCACGGCGCAGATAAGTTTGCTAAGTCTGTTATTATCAACGACGAGGTTATCGAGACTGTTAAGGAATGCAGCGTGCTCAGTCCTTTACATAACCCTGCCAACCTTACAGGTGTTAAGGCTTGTCAGGAAATTATGGGCAATATTCCTCAGGTTGGTGTATTCGACACAGGCTTCCATCAGACTATGCCCGACTACGCTTATATGTATGCAATTCCTTATAAGTACTATGAGAAGTACAGAATTCGTAGATACGGATTCCACGGTACGTCACACCGTTACGTAACTCTTCGCGCAGCAGAAATGCTTGGTAAGAAGCCTGAAGATATAAAGATTGTTACCTGTCACCTTGGCAACGGTTCTTCGATTGCTGCAGTTGACGGTGGTAAGTGCCTTGATACAACAATGGGTATGACTCCCCTTGAGGGTATCATGATGGGTACACGTTCCGGTAACATCGACCCTGCAATCATTCCTTTCCTTATGGAGAAGGAAAATATGACTGCAAAGGGTATTGATAAGATGCTCAATAAGGAGTCGGGTATCCTTGGTATTTCTGAAAAGACAAGTGACAACCGTGATATTGAGCAGGGCGCAAGAGCAGGTGACGAGAGATGCAAGCTCGTTGAAAATATGCTTTGTCACCAGCTTACCAAGTTTGTTGGTGGTTACATTGCAGCAATGGGTGGCTGTGATGCAGTTGTATTTACCGGTGGTATCGGTGAAAACAATCCTGCATATAGAAAGAGAGTAGCAGAGAAGCTCGGATTTATGGGCGTTAAGATTGACGACGAAAAGAACGAATTTGCAAAGCGCAACGGTCTTGAAGTTGATATTTCTGCTGCAGATACAACAGCTCACGTTCTTGTAATTCCTACAAACGAAGAGCTTATGATAGCAAGAGATACTTACGAGCTCGTAAAGTAATATAAGAAAATTAATACGGTGTGTAAAAATTATATTTACACACCGTAATTTTTATTATATAGGAAATTGCTTTGAATTAACCTCGCCGTTTTGCCTTGCTTTAGTTTAGAAAAAGTAAGGATAGGCGAGATTCGCCAGCGACGGCTCGTCGCTTTTTTATTATATAGGAAATTGCATCGCAATTTGCATATAACAAATAAAGTCTACCTATTAAAATCGTGAGCGTCAGCGAACATCAGTTGCCGAAGGCGACTTTTTTATT
>JAZNRH010000069.1:0-1763 GCA_045590615.1 Eubacteriales bacterium | reverse complement strand
TCGGCGTAACAGTAAAGGGCTCAAAGCTCGGTGTCGCAGTCTCAAGAATGACAGAACATCGCGACCACCTCAAGGTACTTACCAACGATATTGACCCCGAGAAGGGAATCAGGTCTACACACGGTGGTGCGTTTGCACTTGACAATAAGGACGTTTTCGGCGATTACGTACTTCTCTTCAATGACTTTACAGCCGAAACGGTTGACGAGACCGTAAAGCTTTGCAAAAAATTCTCTGTAGAACAGATTGATATGCATCAGGGTGGTGGAACGTTTGCTCAGGCTGACTTCAACTTCTGGTGTGCTCAGACCCCCGAGGAAAAGGAAAAGGACATCTTTGTTTCGGCTAAACAGTTTAATGAAAGATACGCTCACAGGGCAACCGAGAACGGTATACAGTTATCACTCCACACGTATTCTTCTCTCGTTCCTTACTGGGCAGAACGCACTCTTGCGACTCCCAAGTGGGTAAACCAGATTGTTATGGGTGACGACACCTGGACTCTTGCCGAGGACATTAGCGAAAGTGACACAGATATCAAGACGGAAACCGATGCTACGAATATGCAGTATATAGAAGGACTCGACGTACCTTATGGCAGTATTCACACAAAGTGTCTCTTAATTGATAACGAAATCGTACTTGTAAGCAAGCCTGAAAAGACAGGATTCCCCTCTGTAACGAGAGGAATGTACGGCTCAAAGGCTGAGCCTCACAAGAAGGGCACTGTTATCAGACAGCTTCGTGGTTGGTTTGGTATGTTCCAGCCGGTTCCCCTTTCAGAGCTATTTTACGAAATAGCCAAGAGAACGGCTAACGCCTACAATGACGGTGGCTTTGAGATGATTTATCTCGACGGTCTCGAATCCTTTGCACACGTAGGTCTTTGCGATATGAGAATAAAGTACTATATCTACGCAGAGTTCGTTCGTACGGTAGTTTCTAACTGTAAGGTTCATCCGTTGATCGAATTCTCCTCTTTCTTTCCTTGTCTTTGGGCTGCCAGAGCAAGAGGTGGTGCTATTGACTATGCAAGCAGAAGCTACAAGAATTTCAAGAGACTCCATTTAGAAAAACAGAAAAAATTCCTCAACTGCTTCTACACTGCTACTGCAGGCTGGTTCTGCTACGCTCCCGATATGGACGAGCAGTACAAGGATACACTTATAAGAACAATGTACCGTGACGACCTTGACCACATGGGTGCGCTCTCACTTGCCTATAATTTCGGCACAGTATGTCAGCCCTTCTCTATCAAGCTCCTTAAAGAAAAGGCTCGTCTTGCAGATAACTTCTATTATTACGGCTCTTATACCCTTCTTCGCGAGGGTGGATACTTCTCACCCGAGGTAAGAAAGGCACTTATCGACGGAAATGAGCACAAGCTCTTTAAGAAGCCAGACGGAAGCTGGGCATTCAAGGAAGTCAGCTACACCAAGAAGAAGATTTACGACGTTGCAGAAAAGAATTTTGCAAGCTCCGATATCGTCAACCCCTATGGCAAGCAAAATCCGTTTATCAGAATTGAGCACAGGTATTCAACCGATGCAAAAGACGGTGTAAAGGTCTATAGCTTCGACGAAAACAAGCCTGTTACCGAATACACCGAGAAATATCAGCTCGACTCGATTGACCTCAGCGTAAACAGAGCCTTGAAAATCAGAGTACACGGAAACGGCTCTGAAAACGATGCTTTGCTTCTTGCAATCTATACTTATACCTACACTTCTGAAAAGCCCCATATAGACTACTTCATTCCTCTC
>JAZNRH010000068.1:0-2352 GCA_045590615.1 Eubacteriales bacterium | reverse complement strand
GAGAGCCTTGCAGAAATAGAAGTGGATGAAAATAATACAGAATATTGTGACGTTGATGGAGTATTATTTGACAAGGACAAAACAACCCTTATTCAATATCCAGCAAAAAGCACAATAACGTCTTATACCATCCCCTCAAATGTAACAAGCATAGGTGATTATGCGTTCTATTGGTGCACGAGACTCACGAGCATCACTATTCCCGAGGGTGTGACGAGCATAGGCTCTCAGGCGTTCTATAATTGCACGAGCCTCACGAGTATCACTATTCCCTTGAGTGTAACAAGCATAGGCTCTAATGCGTTATCTTTTTGCACGAGTCTTACAGAAATAGAAGTGGATGAGAATAATACAAAATATTGTGACGTTGATGGAGTATTATTTGACAAGGACAAAACAACCCTTATTCAATATCCTGCAAAAAGCACAATAACGTCTTATACTATTCCCTCGAGTGTAACAAGAATAGGCTCTTATGCGTTCTATAATTGCACGAGTCTCACGAGCATCACCATCCCCTCGAGTGTAATGAGCATAGGCTCTGATGCGTTCTATAATTGCGAAAGCCTCACGAGCATCACTATTCCCTCGGGTGTAACAAGCATACGCTTTCAGGCGTTCTATAATTGCACGAGCCTCACGAGCATCACTATTCCCTCGAGTGTAACAAGCATAGGCAATTTAGCGTTCGAAAATTGCACGAGCCTCACGAGTATCACCATTCCCTCGGGTGTAACAAGCATAGGCCTTCGTGCGTTCTTTGGTTGCACGGGCCTCACGAGCATCACTATTCCCTTGAGTGTAACAAGCATAGGCAATTTAGCGTTCGAAAATTGCACGAGCCTCACGAGTATCACCATTCCCTCGAGTGTAACAAGCATAGGCTCTTGGGCGTTCTCTAATTGCACGAGCCTCACGAGTATCACCATCCCCTCGAGTGTAACAAGCATAGGCTCTTGGGCGTTCTATGGATGCACGAGCCTCACGAGCATCACTATCCCCTCAAGTCTAACGAGCATAGGCTCTTATGCGTTCCGTGATTGCACAAGCCTTACAAGCATCACCATCCCTGATGGTGTGACGAGCATAGATGTTAGAGCGTTTTATAATTGCACAAGCCTTACAAGCATTACCATTCCATCAAGCGTAACAAGCATAGAACCTTATGTGTTCTCTGGTTGCACGAGCCTTGAGAGCATCACCATTCCCTCGAGTGTAACAAGCATAGGCAATTATGTGTTCCAAAATTGTACGAGCCTCATGAGCATCACTATCCCCTCGGGTGTAACAAGCATAGGTTATAATGCGTTCCGAAGTTGCACGAGTCTTGAGAGTGTAACCTTTGAAGAAGGAAGCAAGTGTACAAGCATACGCTCTTCTGCGTTCTATAATTGCGAAAGCCTCACAAGTATTACTATCCCCGACAGCGTAACAAGCATAGGTTCTTCTGCGTTCAAAAATTGCACAAATCTCACAATCTACAGCTACGCAGGCAGTGCTGCTGAGACCTACGCAAAGAATAATAATATTTCCTTTATTGATATTAAAACTGCACTTAACGGTGCAAGTCTCATACTTGACGGCTCAATCGGTGTTAAGACCTATTTCACCCTTGATTATTATATTGATGCGAGCAAGGCTGTTGTAGAGTCGATCATAAGCGACACAAAAACCGAGAGTCTTGAAAGGTATTCGCTTTCCTATGACGAGGAAAAGAAAATGTATTATGCGATTATCTATATAGACCTCAAGGACGTTAAAAAGGCAACGATAAAGACCTCACTTGTGTATGAAGATAAGACCTTTGATTTTGATGAATTGAGCGTGCCGAATTACATTTCAAGCTTCAAGGAGCTTGCAAAGACCGATGCCGAGCTTGCCAAGGCAGAGGCACTCGTTAATTCGCTTGAAAGCTATATTGATTATGCCGACAGCTACTTCAACGATGGTGAAGCACTCTCCGACGTAACGGCTGACCTTGAAGCAATCAACGCAGTTAAAGAGTCGTCGAAGACCGGTACACTCAACGGACTTGAGTTCTACGGAACGTCGCTTCTCCTGGAGCACAATACGACAATCCGTCACTATTTCAAGGTGACCGATAAGACGGCACAAAACACCTTCGTAGTAAATGGTGTAGCCCTTGAGCCACAATACAAGGTGGACGGAGATACGACCTATCTTTACGTTGATATAGTCGATATTGCAGCTCAGGATTTAGACGAGTACTATACACTCGTTGTGTCGGACGATTGCGAGATTTCCTACTCTGCACTCAATTACGTTAAGAACAAAGTCGGCGATAACGACGGTAAGCTTTCAAATCTCGTAAAAGCTCTCTACAATTATTAT
>JAZNRH010000067.1:0-8841 GCA_045590615.1 Eubacteriales bacterium | reverse complement strand
TGTAAAAAAACTATATCAGTTTTTTTACAGCCCTTCTTGTTATGATTAGTAAAAAATAAAACAAATTATGCTTTTCGGGAGTCCGAAGGCTACAACCCCTTTTGAATAAAAGTTGTCAGGTACATGTCATTGTATGTCAGTCAATGTCAGTATATAATAGAGTTAGAAACCAAAAGAAAGGAATAAAAAATATGACAAGCAAAACGTTTATTAAAGTACCCACACAGTTATTCACAGACGAATACAGTAATATGACATGCGATGCAAAGATACTCTACGGACATATTTGCGCAAGAATGAAGCTCTCAAAGCTAAACGGCTTTTGCGACGAGCAGGGACGTGTGTACGTTATTTTCACAATCTCTGAGATAAGGAAAATTATCAATTGCTCTAACAACAAAGCTATAAAAACCCTTGCAGAGCTTGAGGTGGCAGATTTGATAGAACGCAAGAAAAGAGGTCAGGGCAAGGCAGACTTAGTGTTCTTAAAAGAGGAGTCCAAGGAGTTGGAAAATCAGAGTTCAAGAAGTGCAAAAAAAGGATTTCAAGAAGTTAAAAAAGTAGAACGTAATAAGAATAATATAAATAAGAATGACTTAAATAAGAAAGACTCCATCCTTCTATCAAAAGAGGAGGGAGTCGAAGAGGCAGAGCCTGTAAAAAAGCGAAGAGCTTATGAGTCTGAGTTAAAAGAGAGCATAAGCTACGACGCCATCATTTCGGACGGATATATTTCAAAGTATTGGCTCGACGAAAAAATCGAGCTGATGCTTGACGTTATGTCCTCAACGGGCAGGTACGTCAGAATTAACTCCGAGAACGTACCCATCGAGCTTGTCAGAGAAAGATATCTGACTCTTAACAAGAGCAACATAGAGTATCTTCACGAGGCTGTTCGCCGAATGGAGACCCCTCCGAACAGTCTGCGCTCGTTTTATATTACAGCGCTTTACAATTCGCCTACCGTCAGCGAGTCGAGCTGGGAAAAATGGGTCAAGGAGGACCTCAGTTCCCTTTGAAAACCCTTACGCCAAACTCCTTGTGGCATCTCGGACAGTTGACAGTGTGCTTACCCTTGCGCCTTGGCAATCTGAGTGTCGCCCTGCAATGAGGACAGGTCTTGTAGACGTGCTCCTTGTCCTTCGCCCTCGTCTTTAATTGCTCAAGCTTCTTTTTAAGCTTGCTCTTAATAATGAGATATTTGGCGTTTTCCTTCTGCCTTGCAGAAATGTTCTTTGACAATATTCTGAATAGTCCGTATATGAGCAAAACCCAGAGCGCAATGTATATGCCGGCTGAGTGAACGAAGGCATTGACAACGAGCAGTACAGCGTAAACCACGAACAAAAAACGATACAGCTCGTCAACTCCGTATCTGCCTTGCATAAATATCTGCAGTCTGTAAAGCATTTTGTTAAAAAAGTTTCTCAAAATTTTCACCTCAAGAAAATTATAGCTTAAAAAGGCAAAAATGCAATAGGATTTTACAAACATTTACAATTGTTCACTATTGCTCAACCTTGCCCACATCAAAGAAAAAAGGACTGTAAAAAACTGAATTTGTCTTTTACAGCCCTGTGCGTTAGGGGATAGGAAAAAAGAGGTAGATTGCACGACACTGAAGCGCGTCGCTGTACCTGTGTACAGCAGTCGCGAATTCCTGCAAAACATAAAACAATATGATTAATGCAAAAAATTGATTTTTCAATTTTTACCTTATAAATACGCCTGATTTTTTATAAGCATAAGAAGTTTTATCTTTAATTTTAGTAATATGTGACTAAAATTAAACAAGTTATGCTTTTCGGGAGTCCAGAGGGTGCTTTTTGCTAAAAACATTTGCTTTTTTGTAAGGAAGAAGTTTTATCTTTAATTTTAGTAATATGTAACTAAAATTAAACGAATTATGCTTTTCGGGAGTCTAAAGGGGGCTTTTTGCTAAAAAGCACCCTCTGGTTTTTTGAGGGCTCGCGTTTTTTTTTATCCCCTTTTATTTAATTACGCCATTGGTACGATATGCTTAGCATTACCGAAATGCTTGGTGGTGCGAGAGTCCTCTTGTTGTTCTCCGAATATAGCCTTGAGAGAGCTGAATGTCTCTTCGGGCTCGTAGGTTTGATAATGAATATGTAACACGTCGCCTGTACTGAGGTACATAAGGCCGGTATCTTCATTGGAACGATTTTTGTCTATTGATAAAACTGTACAGGTAGGTGGCAACAGCACGTCTCTTATTTCCTTACCAACTGCAAACGCCGACTCCTGCACTGTAATATAAGTATCAATTATTACGGATATTTTTCCCTTGTGAGCCTTTTCTGCCTTAGCTTCTATAACGGTATCGCTAAAGGAGGCTACACCCGAGCTCTCTATTACGAGATAAGAAACTAAAACACCTATGACCAAGGGCAGAATATTATTCGATACTCCAAGCGATTCAAGCGAAAAAAGGATAGCAGTAATCGGTGTTCTTGACGAAGCCGAGAGATAGGACGCCATACCTATTGCAATCAACACCGAGCTATAAATTTCAGGGATTATGCCACATTCAACGAGAACGTAAGAAATCAACCCTGCAATTATTGCACCGAATGCAAGGGTCGGAACGAAAAGTCCTCCCGTAACGCCCTCGGTATTGGCAAAAATCATCAGCACGCCCCTGATAATCAAGGCAAAAATCAAAACACTCCAAACTGCTTCCCCGTGAACAATCTTATCAATCAAAGAATGTCCTGAACCTATAAAATCCTGACTTATTATTCCAAATACTGCTGTGAATAAAAATACAGCGCTGATTTTAACAAAGAAAAACACTCTGCCGGAAAGCCTTGAGCTAAGTTTCTTTACCAAAGAATAAAGCTTAGTAAAAGCGATTGCGCAAAATCCACACGCAACCCCAACTACAATAGCTGCCCATATAAATCTTAAGGGTAGTGCTTCGGTTATGACAAAGTCAAAAAAGCTGACGTCAACCTCAAAAAGTGATGAAAGTAAGCTTGTAACAACCATGCCCGAAAAGACCGACATTGAGGCTACCATAAAAATCATAGGAGTGAGTCTCATTTTTGCTTCTTCTATTGCAAAAACGATTCCTGCAATAGGCGAGCCCGTCGCAATGGCAAAGCCACTGCAAGCACCACCCGTCATAACGTAACGCTCCAACGCTTTATTCTTTTTTGCCAAAAGCCCGTTCGTTCCCTTTCCTACAGCAGTACCCATCTGTACGCTCGGACCCTCGTTACCGAGTGGCACTCCGGCTATATACGTAAACATAGACGAAACGAAAACAACGAAAATACTCTGCACCCATCTCAAAGGAATTAGTCCACTTATAGAAGCAACTGCTGTTGGAATTCCTCCTCCCCTGCAATCCTTGGCACATTTCAGAATAACTGCCACCAAAACTCCCAAAAGCACTACGCCGACGAGAAAGGGCAAATAATATTTTGGATTGTCTCTTACGAATTGGTAAATTTCTCCCGAAGCTCTTATAACCTTTGACGAGGCGAGCTTGAATATAAATATAACCATTCCGGTAAAAACACCTGTAATCAAGGACAAAAAGAGACACGGGGTAATAATGTTTTTTATATGATTTATTGTTTGTTTTTTCATAAGCTTCTTCTTTTATCTATTGTCGGTCAGCATCTTATCAGCTTCTTCAAAATCGGTATTTTTGAAAGAAGGTAGCATAACAGAAACGACAGTAACGTAACCATTAAAAATGCAATTATTATATACGCCAAGGGGTTGGCGTTATATGGGAATAAACTTGTATAAACGTTGAGCAAAGCAACATGCGTGATATAAACGCCAAATGAAAGTCTCGAAGGCAGAACAATTCTCCTGCTCTTCACCTTAAGTTGATAAATAAATGTAAAAACAGCAAACGAATAGAGGAAGATAAAGGGGCTGAAATTTGAATATCCCGTATCATAGTCACCCGTTCTGAGAACGTAAACAACGGTAATGGCAATTGAAGCAACACCGGACAAATATAGTATAGGTTTCCACTTTACTCCTACGTGCACAACATACCAGCCCAAAAGGAAATATGCTATATAGCCTGTAAAAAAGCCCAAATTCAATCTTTCAAGCATCGCCACGTCACAATAAGTAGTAATGAATTGCGCAACAAAGGCGATTACTATATAAAGACGAACGAGCTTTTTGTTTTCTTTTTTAACAAAAGCCTTTAATATGGGAGTTGCAAGGTAAAGTCCAATAGACATATATAAATACCATATGTGATACGGCCCACTCATAAGAGAGCTCACTATTCCCTCATAGGTTACTACCTGCCCTGCAAGCTTTAGTGCGACAACGTCAAACGCAAACGTATAAAAGGCAGACCATACAACTATCAGAACAGCCATATTCACAAGACTCTTTCCGAGCGAAAACGGCTTGGTCTCATCAAGGAACAACGCACCCGACACCATAATAAAAAGTGGAACGCAGGCTCTTGAAATACTGTCCAAAATATTAGCCCAGAAAAACTCAGTGGTCGTATTGCCAAAGCTGACTACAAATGCTCCACAAACATGAGCCATTATAACTCCCAAAACAGCTATAGCTTTAACCAAATCCAAGGATATATTTCTATTGCCCGTCAAAGCACTACCCCCTACCATTCACAAGATAAAATTCCGTCTTTTTGAAGTGTTATTTTGGTTCCAAAGGGCTTACACATTTCACTCAGATAGTCGCAAATCCATTCACCGTCACATCTTCTGGGAAGTCCGATTACCGACTTATTTCCCGTCATCGAAAGCTCTATGGGAAGCAGAGTCAACTTGGTCAGTTTCGTGCCCTCGGTTTCCCAACAGGGTATTACCGAGCGAAACATTCTGACGTCGGTCATAAGACCTCTCGTAAAGTTATCTGAGCGTTTTTTCAACAGCTCGTGCACCGTTGCATCAGAAGGCAAGGCATACTTGGCAAAAAATTCACTCGGTGCAAATTCCACATCATAAAGCTGTAATACAAAATCACCCAACGAATAAAAAATAGGACAATCCTTGTATACCTCAATAGGTCTCAAAAGATGGGGACCGTGACCTAATATTGCGTTTGCTCCCATATCAATACATCTGCGAGCAAATTCAACCAAAAACTCGGACACATTCTCTTTCCTGTCTCCACTGAGCTGATGAGAATGAATTGAAATTATAATATAATCTGCCTGAAGCTTGGCTTCAAAAATAGATTTTTCAACACGCTTCATATCCTCTTCGTCGAGCTTTGAAACGTATTTATAGCTATCGCCCTGCTTAAACTTCATTTCCCCAAGCTCTGCCTCGCCATCGAGCAATTCGGGGTGATAGCCCTCCTTACGCTCGATATTCTTTTGAACATTGATATTTGTCAGCTCGGCAATCTTGTTGATATAATCTATATCTTCTTTTGGAAGCTCTATGTAGCTATTGATACGCAGTCCGTTTATTCCTGCTCTGCCCTTGACTCTCGGTGAGCTATCCCCTGCCATCATAGTGGAGTCAAAGGTTGTGTTCAGGGCAATCAGTGCCACTCTTCCATTTGCAGTTTCAAGGTACCTCGGAGCTGAGGCTTGTGCCATATTTCTTCCTACGCCACTGTGAACGAGCCCTCTTTTCTCAAGTGCCTGAAGAGTCATTTCAAGTCCGTCGTAGGAATAGTCCATTGCGTGATTATTGTTAAAGCTCGTCATATTAAAGCCAAATGGGGCTATATCGTCGAGCACCTCAGGATTAGTCCTCAGATAAGTGCCGCCACTGAACTGTGAGGCACAAGCCTCACCCTCGTAATTAAGAGTTGTTTCAAGATTGAAAAACCTTGCATCGCCCTGCTTTATAAATTCCGAAAGCTCGGCAAAGCCCTCATAATCCTGACATATTCTCTTTTGGATAATCATATCGCCTGCAGCAGTAAACTTCATTTTCAAAGCTCCTTTATTGTTTTATCAACTCTAACGCTGTTCTTATTCCAATCTCTGTGCCAACGGGAACAGACGACTTTTCGACCCATTCCTCTCTCGTATGAGCATTTCCTGTTTCGCAAAGCCCAATGGTAATAGCAGGTACGCCTATAGACAACGGGACATTTGCATCGGTTGAGGCTGCTTTCAATTGTACCTCATGCTTGCTAACACCCTCTATTATGGGCTTTACTGTATCAACGAGCCTCTTGACCTTGGAATAATCGGTCTTACTGCAGGGGCGCTCTCCGATACACCTTACGTTCACTTTTACCTTAGGGGTGTTTGCCTTTTTGAAAATCTCGGTAAAGCGAGCCTTCATAATATCAAGACAATCGGCATCGTCAGAACGGTACTCGCAAAGAATAGTGGCATTCTGAGCTATCGTATTAACCGACGTACCACCTCTGATTTCGCCCACGTTGTAGGTAACCGTTGCACCATCCTTCTCAGGAACCTTTATATCGTATATTGCGTTTACGATTTTTGAAATCTCATTTATAGCATTATTATTTCCAAAGGCGCTGTAAGAATGTCCACCTTCGGTCAACACCTCAACCTCGTATCTGTGTGAGCCGACACACTTGTCGTCAATCACGTTCAGCTTTGAGTCAAAGCTGATAAATCTGCCAATTCGTCCCTCATAATCCTTGAATATCTGTCTTGTCCCTTTCAGGTTTCCCAAGCCCTCTTCGCACGAATTGCATACGAACAAAACACCGTCGGTTTTTATTTTTTGCTCAACAAAATATTTGGCAATCATCAACAGCCCTACAAGATGTGCCGTATCATCGCCAACTCCCGGGCAATAAATTTTTTTACCGTCATCAATATATGGCATTGGAGCTGTATCGGGAAATACCGTATCGGTATGAGCAGTAAAAACCAATATATTATCCTTACCCTCGCAATCCATTGGAAATACAACGTTAAGAGCCTCATCTATATACACACACTCGGCTCCAATATCCTCAAGAAAGCTCTTACAGTATTCTGCCCTCTTTTCCTCGTGATGCGAGGGGGCAGGAATTTTACACAGTTCCTCTAACATCTTATACATTAAGCTTGAATTATTCTCAACAAACTGCGTTACTTTCATTCCGATACTCCTTTTTGAAATAATAGACAAACAAAACCGTATTAATCGCAAGTGTTATTACCCATGATAACGGATAGCAGAAATAAGCTGAGATATTACGGTGGAAACAGCAATTGCGCGAACTCCAAAATCAAAAGCAGCAACAAATAAGAAGGTAAGAACGATTTTGATACCACCTAATACACACAGGAAACAAAGAGGCTTTTTCGTATCTTCAATAGCTCTTAAAATATCTGCGCCGAAATTATATACCGACTTATCCTTTTGACTATCCTAAAAGATTGTAGCACAGTCAGATATCGCAGTCAATACTTTATCGAATTTTTATTTATCAAAAGCAAAAATCTCCGAAAATACGGAGATTTTTAATTTATATCACAGTTTTATCTTTAATAAATCTTGTCCATCTCGGAAGCACTAAAACAAGCGAAATTACAGAGACAACGACCATTGCAACCCAGAACAGCACAACCATATTCCATGACATAAGCTCTGACATTTTCGGAAAAACGTAGGATGCAACAACATTGCCAAAGGCGGCAAAGGCATTCGCTATTCCCGTAACGGTACCTACAAGCCCGAATTTTATAAATCTCGAAACGATATATGTACATAAAAACGGAGAAGTTGCCTGTATAATCGTAATGGCAACAGATAAAAATGCAAGAATAATAACGTAGCTTATGTTTCCTACGAAATATGAACCAACAAGCATGGGTACTACTATGCTCAGTAACAATAATGAAGCTTTCACCTCGTTGCCGGTAATCTTTTTTCTTACGACGTTCGAAAAGAGCATACCGATTACTCCAAACAAAACAAGAGTAATACTCATTCTCGTAGCAATTGCAGCAGGAATACTTTCATAAGACTCTGTGAGCATACTCGGTGTAACGAGCTTTATACCGTTGCACAGTGTATTCACTATGAAATATGCAAACATTATCACTATAAGCCCTGTTTTCGTCATAACCGTGCTCAATTTTACAGTTGGCTTCACTTCCGTCGCTCTCTCATTAACAACGACATTTTCAGTCATAGCAATCTTAAATACAAGAACAGGATAAGATACAATCCATATTATTAAAACCACAATCAACGAAATTGCCGAAATCATAAAATTGATTGTCCAATTCGGGGTGAGAGAGGCAACGAGCATACTAAGTGTCTGTCCGAGGCTTGTTGTAAAAAGTATCCAGAAAATAGCCGTATCGACAAATTCCTTACAAATCTTAGACGATACTATCTTAAAGCTCGCAGGCCAAAGTCCGAATTGGAAAACTGCATTGACACACCAAACGACAATTATCACCCAATAGTTATGATTAAAATAGATTATAAGATTGGATACAGCTCCACTAATCAAGCCAATTGAAATAAGCTTCTGTGGTGCAATCTTATCTGCAGCAAAGCCTCCGACAAACTGAAAGACTGCGTAAAAGAGCCAGAACATTGCGCTGATTAAGCCCGTTTGAGACTTAGTCATAAAGCCGTCTTCAACAATAATTGCCATTGACGAAGAAAACATATTCTTAGTCATATACATTACGGAATTCAAAACGAATACCAAAAGAAACAATAAAAAGCTGTTTTTCTTGTTCTCTAAAAATTTTGTCATAGCTACATCTCTTTTCAAACATAAAGCGCTATAGCCAAAGGGAGCCGAACTCTTGTCGGTTTCAAGGGTGATTTTCGTCCCTATCTTCGTTACTTTCCCTTGTAATACATAAAGTATTACTTCGGAAAAGATGCCTTGATATGAACAAAAATTACCTCTTGAAACTTC
>JAZNRH010000066.1:0-17789 GCA_045590615.1 Eubacteriales bacterium | reverse complement strand
TTATCTTGAAAAAGAAACCGAGATAAGAAAAATTTTAGAAGAAATGCCTGCGAGTGAGGATATTTCTGATATGCTCAGCTTAGTTGGTCTTGATGTAAAAGAGTTTTATTCGCTCTACGGCAAGGAAAAGATAGAAAAAGCTCTACTTTATGCAAAGGATTTAAAGGACAGATATACTGTTCTATGGATTTACTATAATTTTTACGGGGGTGAAAAATGTATAAGAATATAAAAGTTGTTGCAATGGATCTTGACGGCACATTAACGCAACATAAAACACCTTTAAGTGCTGAACACAGAGCAGTTCTTACAGAGCTTTCAAAAAAATACAAGCTGCTTATGGTGGGTGCAGGTCAAGTTATGCGAATTTTCAATCAGTTAGAAAAGTTTCCCATTGATATTGTTGGTAACTACGGTATGCAATATGGAAAATATAACAGCGAAACAGGTGAGATAGATATTGTAAAAGATATTGTTGTCGACTGTGATAAACAACTTGTAGCCGAAAAAATAAAATCTCTTCGAAATAAATATGGATTCTTGGAGTACGCAGGTGAATCGGTTGAATATCATCCGTCAGGATGTGTTACATTCCCGATTATAGGAACAAAAGCAAATCAAGAGGATAAATTATCCTTTGACCCTGACAGAAAAAAGCGCAGAAAAATATATGATGATGTAGCAAACACATTTAGTGATTATTGTGTTTTTGTTGGTGGTTCTTCTTCCTTCGATATGGCACCAAAACCTTATAATAAGTATTATGCACTTGATTTATATTGTAAGGAAAACGGATTAGAACATAGCGAAGTAGTATATATCGGCGACGATTACGGATTAGGTGGAAATGACGAGTCGGTTTATAAGTCGGATTTTAATTACATTACCATAGATAACTATTTGGATTTTCCTGAAAAAGTTGCCACTTTGTTAAAATAACGTACACATCAAAAGCGAGGTGAATTTCACCTCGCTTTTATTGTATAAATCATTGGTGTTTTAATAACACCAGCATCTATCGGCTTACTATTCTTGTTGCTTTCATATATACTAAAATTTCCTTAATTTACAAGTATGTGCTGTTAGTATTTGTGATTTGAGGAGATTTATACAGGAATGCTTGTGGATGAATATGAAACTGACGATAGCGTATTTGCAAAACAGCGTGCATTGAATAATTTCGCCGATATCATAAAAAGCAAAGTGGACGGTGATGATACTGCCGGAAAGTATGTTATTGTAGAAAGATGTTGAAATGAGATACAGATTAAAGCAGTTGACAGGTATAAGGCGCTCATTGCTTCTCGGAAGTCAATGAACGCCTTTATCCGTACAGAAGAGTCTGTTCTACGAAATATTCAATGTATCAATTATATTTCGACTCAATTCCCTGTTCGCCCCAATAAGAGAGGGCTTCGTTGTTATCGCTTGTCAAAACTGCGTTGCCGTCTTTGAAGGAAATGGAAAATAAGACGGGAGTGTCACCGTAATCTGAGTTAACGCCTTGAATTAACAAGGTGTTATTTTTTTCTACGAAGCTCAAGTCGTAATATGGAGAGTTGAATGTATTAAAATATTCTTCTTTTCCGTTTTCTGAGATTGTCAGCGTAAAGGTGAATAGTCCCGAGGTAGGACCATAGTTTATGATACACTCTTCCTCTCTACCATCATCGTCAACGTCGAAGGTTGCTTTATCAATATACAAACGTGATACCTCTAACATTTTGAAAACGGCTTGGTCGGGAAGGCAAATTTCGGCTTTTGCCCCTGAGGAATAAGCATATTTTGGCATAGGTGAAGAATTGCTTGCGTCAAAAATCAAGTTGTCTTGGTCTTTAATAAAGGTATAAGTATAATTTCCGTCATCGGTTTTCATTATTATTTCGTCGTCAGTTTCCTCGTAAGTGCCCATTGCATAATAACTGCTAAAAAGTGAGAAGCTGAAAAAGTATTTTTTCGTCTCGGGAACAAGGGAGATATAAGCACTGTCTTTTTCAGTAATACAAGAGTAACTATACGCCACACCGTCAATTGTTGCGTGTACAGATTGTGGTCCGTCAGAGCCCCCGAAATTTGAAATTGACTCTTCCGATGGATTTGTTAAAAAGAATATAGCCAATGCAATTGTTACAATAAGCGCTACAATAATAATCCCGAAAGAAGGCTTTTTGTAGTTTAATACCGAACGTATTCGTTTTTTTATGCTAAGCTCCCCAAAGGCAAGGGGAGATATCGAGGCTTTGTGTCGGTTTATAGAGCAGGAGAGCAAAGCCTGTGAATAATATGCTCTTTGGTTGTCGTTGAGTTTGCCGATAACTCTTTCGTCGCAGGCGAGCTCAAGGTCGTTGCAGAATAAAATATATCCAAGCCATACGAGAGGGTTGAACCAATGTACTGCGAGGGTTAAAAAGCCAATAGGCTTCCACAAGTGGTCCATACATTTGATGTGCGACTCTTCGTGAGCAATAACGTGTTTTGCTTCTTGTTCACCTATATTGAAGGGCAGATAGATTTTCGGTTTGATTATTCCAAACACAAATGGTGACAAAACGTTTTCACTTTGATAGACGTTTTTGCAAAGCAAAACAGCCGTATTGATTTTTCTTTTTAGCCCTGCGTAGCTCGTAACGGCGTAGGTGAAAAGAAGGATAACTCCTACAATCCAAATTGTTGCAAAGGTAGAAATCCATAGCTGTAAGGTGTTAGCGCTTGTGGCAGAGGTGGGTTCAAAAGCAGTCGTGATTATTGGATTTATCACACGGTTGACCATAGGAATACCAGAGTTAATTTCAGGTGCTTTATCCAACATAATATCAGGGTTAATTACTTCTGTGCTTGGGATTAGACTTATTTTGCTTTCAATTGAAAAAGGACAGAGAAGACGTATTGCACAAATACCCCAAAGTAAAACGTTTATCCATTTTGGAGATTTTTTTAATATAATTCTGAGTAATAATATTGCAAGTATAATCCAGATTGAAGAAATGCTCATATTAATGACTTTAAGAAAGAATTCGGACATATTTAATCTCCTTTCCTGTAACGGTCAATCATTTGCTGAAGTTCGTCAATTTCTTTTTCGGAAATTTTTTGGTGCTTCGTAAATGTGGCAACAAAGGCAGGTAATGAGCCTTCAAAGGTCCTTTCTACCATTTCGTTAAGCTCTGCTGCTTGTACATCGTCCTTAGTTACAAGAGAGGTAACGAGAGTGTTTTCGTTTTTTAGTATGCCACGCTCTGATAATCGTTTGATGACGGTGTATGTGGTCGTTGGTTTCCAACCAAGCTGCTCATTGCATAGCTCTACGAGCTTACTGCTTTTGATGGGCTCGTTTTTCCACAGAATAAGGCAAAAACGGTATTCACTTTCAAATACTTTCGGTGTATCCATAATAAAATCTCCTTTCTCTAATGCGTTAGAGTATACATATACTCTAACACATTAGAGTGAATGTGTCAAGAGACTTAACGAAAAATTCACAAAAATAGGGCTTGTAAAAAACTTTGTTTTTAGACAGACAAAGCGAGGTGAATTTCACCTCGCTTCTTTCTATAACACTATGTAAGCACAAGAACAATACTGAAAGCTGTCAATGGTATTCAGTATTTGTTTATTAAGGGTTTCTTTTATTCCCAGACGAAATCCTTAACAAAGGGGTCTTTTTCGCCTATATAAGTTTTTTCGTCTCCGACTTCACCTATTAACGATACTATTTCTACCCAACCTTTGTCATAGGTTTCATAATAAACTCGGTTGTTTCCGTTGTCTTCAAGCACCTCGATGGTTTCTAATTCTTTATCTGTGAAAAAATATTCTAATAAGAACTCTTTGCCGGAATATTCTGCTTCAAATATTCTTTTAGCATCCTTAAAGGTTCCGTCACATTTTTCACGAAGGTTTTTTCGAATAGCTTCTGTTGACAAGTTATTATCGTCAGTAGAATTTTCTGTTGAAGTGATTTCTTGACTGTCATCGGTTGTTTTATTTTCCTCTTGATTGCATGCTGTTAAGGATAGCATAAGACAAATCAACAAAACTGTTGTAAATATTTTTTTCATTATTTTTCCTCCTGTCATAACTTGATTTTACAATTGAATTATACCACAATTTTCATATTATTGCAATCTGCTTTTTTATTCCCCGTTTTGTTGAACAACGCATTTTCATAAAAACAGTAACTAATATTAATTATTATTTTAGCATATCAAGCATTTCGTTAAAGTTGTTTATTCTCCAATCGCACGAAGGGTATTGGGGCAGGGCAGGGGTGAAAAGGTGAATTGTTTTACAGCCTGCGCTCACAGCAGAGCCCAGGTCACAAATTCTGTCGCCAATCATGACAGTGTCCTTCGGAGTGCCACCGTATTTCTCCATGAGATAAAGAATAGCGTCGGGGGCAGGCTTGATAACGAAGCTTGGATGAGCCGAGGTTACTATCTCGGTGAATTTATCTCTCAGATTGCACTTGTCGAGCAAGGGGTAAATTGAGTCGCCTCTGTTGGTGAAAATATAGTTGTTTGCACCGTTGGATTTAATACGGTCAAGTACTTCTACAACGTTTGGAAAGGGGAGAATGTTTTCGTTTTTTTCGTTTGCATAATATAGGTTGAAGCGTTGACGAAGCTCGGGGATATCGAATTTTTCAACATAATAATTAATCGTGTACGTAATGGTACGGAGCATCATTTTTTCAAACATTTCGCTCTCGTCTACGTCTTGACCAAAATCGCACAAAGCAGCTTTCAGATATTTGAGAGTGTATGGATAGGTGTCCATAAGAGTTCCGTCAAAATCCCAAATAAAGTGCTTTATAGATTTCATTTTTTGTTCCTCACAGTATCTATTAGTCTGAAAACCTGCTCTGCACAGCTTGACAGGTTTGCTCTTGCATTATCGGTGTCAAGTGCTTCGTCGAGCGTTGATACATTTCTCAGTATCGGGAAAAACGCATCTATCCCACAGTCGTTGCATATCACAGCGTCGGGTGTGACACAGCCCGAAAAAGCTATTACGGGTATACCGTATTTTTTGGCTAAGCAGGCGATGCCTGACGGTGCTTTACCCATAACCGTTTGCGAATCGAGTCTACCTTCGCCGGTAATGACAAAATCAGCATCAGCGAGTGTTTCTTCGAGTCTTGTTTCTTTGAGGATTAAATCAATTCCACGTTCAAGCCTTCCGTTCAAAAAGGCAAGAAACGCGTATCCCAATTCACCTGCAGCGCCTGCGCCGGGAGTGTTCTTGTCGTAGCCTGCGAGTGTGGCATAATTATCAAGCCACGTATCCATTTCGGCAATAGCTTCAGGGGTAGCGCCCTTTTGTTTTGCAAAAATTGCAGAGCATCCGTTTTCGCCACACAGAGGATTTGTAACGTCACAAGCTATATTGAAGGTACATTCCTTGAGCTCGGGGATTGCTTTGTCGCATTTGATTTTGCAAAGCTCTTTTAGTCCGATTGCGCCGAGCTCTATTTGTTCGTCATTGCCGTTGAGCAGCTCAAAACCGAGCGCTTGAAGCATGCCTGCACCACCGTCGTTCGTGGCACTTCCACCTATACCTATAATAAAGCTTCTGCAGCCTTTTTTTATAGCGTCGGATATGATTTCTCCAACGCCGTAGGTTGTGGTGTAAAGTGGATTTTTCTTTTCCTTTGGAACAAGTGGCAAGCCTGAAGCCGAAGCCATTTCGATAATTGCCGTATTACCTGCAATTCCGTAGCTTGCAGTGACTTTGTCACCGATGGGACCGGTTACCTCCACGCTTTGAATTTTGCCCGAAAGTCCAAGTGTGAGTGCTTCTACCGTTCCTTCACCACCGTCTGCAATAGGGCAAACGGTTACGTCGGCTGACGGTATCGCTTTGCGTATACCTTCGGAAATGGCAGAGCCTGCCTCTGCTGACGATATACTTCCCTTAAAGGAATCAATTGCGATAACTATTTTCATATCTTGCCTCTGTTATAAAGTATATCAACAGCTTCGACGTATCCGTCAAAGCCCTTGCCCTTAACCGTTGCAATACAAGCCTGACGCACGTAGGAGATTTTTCTGAACTCATCTCTTGAATCGGGGTCGGAAATATGAACCTCAACGGTGGGGATAGCAACCGATTTTACGGCGTCGAGTATGGCAACGCTGGTGTGTGTATATGCTGCCGGATTTATGACTATGCCGTCAACCTTTTTGTACGACTCCTGAATTTTATCGACTATAGCGCCCTCGTGATTTGATTGATAAAACTCAACTTCAATATTTAGTTGAATTGCTCTCGTGCGAATGAGTTTTTCAAGGTCGGACAAGGTCTGGCTGCCATAGATTTCGGGTTCTCTTATACCTAACATATTCAGGTTAGGACCGTTAATTACAAGAATTTTCACAAAAATCCCTCCATATAATTTCAGCCGTTTTTTCGGCATTTTCATTAAGGTCAACTACGGTGTCTCTGAAGCGCTCGTACATAGGTAATCTTTCTTTATACATAGCGTTCAGGTCATTGCCCTGCGAAAGAGGTCTGCCCGTTCTTGACAGAAGAGCCACCTCTCTTTCGAGGTGATATATTCTTCCACAACGCTTGAGTGGGAGATAGTTTGCCTCTGTTTTAACTGCACCACCACCCGTTATGATGATTTTACCAAAGCCGTTGCAGGCTTTTTTTATTTCTTCATTTTCAAGGCGACGGAATTCAACCTCGCCAACGCTTGCAAAAATCTCGGGTATTGTCATTTTGGCAGTCTTTTCGATTTCGCTATCTATATCAATTACTTCTTTGCCCGATAGTTCGCCTAAGGCTTTTCCGACTGTTGATTTTCCACTTCCCGGCATACCGATGAGAACGATGTTTCTCGTTTTCCCGGCAATGGTTTTCATTATTCTCGAAATATCACTATCGTTGAGAGTGTCGTTTCCAAAATACTCTTCTGCTTTTTTTGCCTGTGCCACAAGCATTGAAAGTCCGTTTGAGAATGGAATTTTTCGCTCTTCGGCTTGTATCAAGAGATTGGTTCTGAATGGATTGTAGATTAAATCAAGAACGCCCTCACACCTTGTGAAATCAGAAAGGTCTATTGGCTGATTGTCGCAGTCGGGGTACATACCCACCGGAGTTGCGTTAACGATTATTTCGGCATCATAGTGAAGGTGCAAATTACCGTAGTTGTTTTCACCACTTCTTGATATAGTAATTACCTCGCGCGCTTTTGCCAGGGCTGCACCTCTTCTTACTGCGAGCTGTGCGCCTCCTCCACCAAGTATGATGATTTTTTTGTTTTCAAGCTCAATTCCCGCGTTTTTTGCCATCCACAAAAATCCAAATGCGTCGGTGTTGTGTCCAACGAGCTTGTTGCCGTCGGTAACAATCGTATTGACACAGCCTATTTCCTTTGCATCTTCAGAAATCACGTCAAGGTAGGGAAGAACGTCTTGCTTATACGGAATTGTTACGTTCATTCCACCGATTTTCGTGCTCTTGAAAAAGCTTTCAAGCTCGTCAGGCTCAAGCTCTGCGTGCTGGTATGAGGAGCATCCCATTTCACAATGAATAAGCCTCGAGTAGCTATGTGAAAGATGCCTTCCGATTAATCCGAAGAACTTCATATTACGGGATAATTTCCGAGGAACGTGAAGCTGTCGCAGGTGCGCTCAAGCTCCTCGAGCATCGGGAGAACGCCATGCTCTCTGACCGAAGCGTCAAGCTCAATATAGAATATAAATTCAAAGGTTCTTCCAGTTACAGGACAGCTTTCCAGCTTTAGCATATTTACTCCGTGCGATGAGAACATACCTAAAATATCACCAAGCGCACCCGGAGTGTTCGGACAAGCCAAAATCAAGCTTATACGATTTGCTCCTGCATAAATTTGCAGGTCCTTTTCTATGAGAATGAATTTTGTGTAGTTGTTGTCATTGTCCTGAATATCCGTTTTCAGAACCTCAAGCCCGTAGAGCTCCTTGCAATCGTGATTGGCAATAGCAGCAATGCTTCCGTTTGAAGAGGCAACCTCCTTTGCTGCCATGGCAGTATTCGGGCAGGCTTCGATTTTTACGTTTGGAGCTAAGGACGCCAAGAACTTGGAGCATTGTCCAATCGCCTGCTCGTGAGAGCGAATGAGCTTTATTTCTTCGAGCTTTGTCCCCGGTTTTACCAATAGCTCGTGATGAATGTTCAGTGAGGTTGCGCGCACTATGTGGAAGTGCTTTTTCTGCAAAAGCTCATACACTTTTCTTACCGAGCCGTGAGTGTTGTTTTCGATAGGCAGCACACCAAATTGTGAAAATCCTGATTCAACTGCATCAAAAACTGCCTCAAAGCTCTTCACGTACATAATATCGCCACGTGGGAGAAGCTTGTCAGCGGCAATCTGGGAGTTAGCCCCTTCAACACCCTGACATGCAATCGTACCGATTTTTGGGAAGGTAACCTCTGCAGGCAAAAGCGCCTTTTCTATTTCCTTTTTCACCTTGGTGTCGCCTGTGATATATTCTCTTTGTGAAGCCTTGGACAAATCCATCAGCTTTACGAAGAGCTGATAAGCATACTCTTCTTTATCGCCTGCTTTTTCTTTTACCTTTTTGAGTATTTCTCTTTCTCTTTCCTTGTTAACGATGGGGAGGGAGTGTTCTTTTTTGTATGTAATAACCTCTTTTGACAGCTCCATTCTTTCGAGAAAAAGTTCAAGAATTTTGTCGTCTACCTCGTTTATTCTCTTTCGGGTTTCGTTAATTTCCATTGTTATTCTCCAATTCATCAAGGATTATCAAAGCAACGACAGCTTCGATAACGGGTACTGCTCTGTGAGCAATACAAGGGTCGTGCCGTCCTTTTATTGATAGTGTAGTATTCTCCATTTTCGAAAGACTTACCGTCTGTTGTTCCTTTGCAATTGACGGGGTGGGCTTTATTGCGACTCTGAGAATTATGGGAGCGCCATTTGTTATTCCACCGAGTATTCCACCTGCATTGTTGGTAGCCGTTTTGATTTCACCGTTTTCGATTATAAATGGGTCGTTGTGCTCAGAGCCTCTCATAAGAGATGCCTCAAAGCCCTTGCCGAATTCGACGCCCTTAACGGCAGGAATACCAAATATTGCCGATGCCAATCTGCTTTCAATTCCATCAAACATAGGAGCACCGAGTCCTGCATGAACACCGATTGCCATACATTCAATAGTTCCACCAACCGAGTCAAGCTCGCTTGACGCCGTCTTGATTGCATCTTTCATTTTCTCACCACGCTCGTCGTTGATGACGGGAAAATCCTTTTTTGCAATGGCATCAAAGAGCATGGCGTCGGCGTTTTCGTCAAACGGCACGTCTTTAATACCTGCTACGCTGTCAAGATGCGCGCCAACGTAGATACCACGTCTTTCGAGAATTTGTTTCGCAATTCCACCTGCGATTGTAAGGGGGGCTGTAAGTCTGCCCGAAAAATGTCCACCACCTCGCATATCTGCCAAGCCGTTCCATTTAATAAAAGCCGTATAATCAGCGTGAGATGGACGTGGCTTGTCAAGAAGCTCTGAATAGTCCTTTGAACGCGTATCCTGATTTTTAATTATTGCACAAAGTGGAGTCCCACAGGTTTTATTTTCATATATTCCCGATAGGAATTCAGGAAGGTCCGGTTCTTTTCTTTGCGTAGAAAGAGCGTTCCTTCCACCCTTTCGCCTCTCCATAAATTCATATAGCTTTTCAAAATCAATTTCTTCGCCAACGGGGAAGGTGTCTACAACGACGCCTATCGCATCTCCGTGAGATTGCCCGAAAACAGAGACCTTTATTTTATTTCCGAATTCAGATGACATTACATTTACCTCCGAGCTTCTTAAAATCTTCAAAAAAAGAGGGGTATGATTTTGCTACGGCTTCAGCTTTGTTGATTGTGACCTCTTCGCTGCAAAGAATAGATGCGAGCGCTGTTGCCATTACTATTCTGTGGTCGTTTTCAGCGTCAACGCAACCACCCGTAAGGCGAGAGCCTTCGATTTCCACGCCGTCGTCGAGTATATTGACTTTTCCACCAAGCGAGGTGATGAGCGAAGCCGTTGTTTTTATTCTGTCGCTCTCCTTGGCTCTTAGCCTTGCAGTTCCGACGAATTTCGTTTTACCCTCGGCTGCAGTTGCTAAAACTGCGAGGGTGGGGAACATATCGGGAATTTCAGAAACATCTATTTCACAGCCCTTCAGCCGAGAGGGAAAGGTAGTAATACCTTCACCGATTTCGACCTTGCCACCAAGCCGTTCAAATATTTTGATTATCTCTTTGTCTCCCTGAGGAGAGTTGACGTCAAGTCCGTTGACGCTCACTTTATCTCCGATTAATCCTGCTGCCAAAAAGTAGGAAGAGTTAGACCAATCTCCGTCAATGGTAATAACCTTCGGAGATTTATATTTTTGATTCCCTTTTACGTAAAATGAATTACTGCGTCTCTCAATTTCAATTCCAAAACGATTTAGCGTGTTTATCGTTATATCTACGTACGGTGCTGACTCAAGCGCTGTTGTTAAGCGTATTTCGGAACTTTTGTCAAGAAGAGGGAGTGCGAGTAAAAGTCCTGTTATATATTGAGAGCTTACGTTCCCGGGGAGCTCGAAAACACCACTTGAAAGCTTTCCTGTCTTGGTGAAGGGAAGGGTGTCAGACGAAAAGATTGTTCCGTTAGAGCGCAGCGCGTCGAGTAGGTCTTTTATCGGGCGTTCGGGTAGCCTGCCACCTCCGTTGAAGCTGACTTTTTCGCAGATTGCAGAGGCGACGGGGACAAGAAACCTGAAGGTCGAGCCGCTTTCGTTGCAATTCAATACTGCTTCTTTGGGAAGGCTGCCTTTTTCAACAATCAGATGATTGCCTTTTTTTTCAACCTTTGCGCCAAGAGCCTTGATACACTCTATTGTCGCGTCAATATCCTTTGAGCTTGATTGAAGCAAAATGTCATTTTTTTCATCGGATAAAAAGGCTGCGATAAGTATTCTGTGTGCATCCGATTTTGACGGTATTGCATCAATCCTGCCTGAAAGATGGGTGGGTTCAATTCTGATTATCATTACATACCTCTTGCAAAAATATCTTCTACTTCGTTAAGACGGTGCTGCTCGATAAAGCAGTCACCAATTCCTCTGATTTTTATCAGGCTGATTTTGTCACCCTGCCTTTTTTTATCATAAAAAGCAGTATCAGCCAGCTCCTTGGCAGAGTATTGAGTAGTTGTTGGCAGAGAATACTTTTTAATAAGATTTATAATTCTGTCTTTGAGTGAGCAATCAATAAGCCCTTCTTCGTATGAGGAGCGAGCCATTATGGAAAGTCCGATAGCAACGGCACTTCCGTGTGAAATAGTGTAGCCACTCAGCTTTTCAATTGAATGTGCAGGAGTGTGTCCGAGATTTAACAGCTTACGAACACCCATCTCAAATTCGTCCTCGGTCACAATCTTCGATTTGTATGCAACACAATGAGAAACAATATATTCGTTTGCATCACCGAATGGGTTTTCCAAAAATTCAAATAACTCTTTGTCTCCCAATATGGCAGTTTTTATTACCTCTGCCATTCCGTCAGAGTAGATTTTCGGGGTCAGGGTCGATAAAAGAGAGGTGTCGCATATAACGGCTTGTGGCTGAATGAAAAGTCCTGCCAGATTTTTTCCTGCCTCAAGGTCGATTGCAGTCTTTCCTCCCACCGAGGAGTCAACGCAGGCTAAAAGGGTAGTGGGGATTTGAACGTATTTTATTCCCCTCATATATACGCCTGCTGCAAAGCCTGACATATCACCCGTAACGCCACCTCCGAGAGCAATTACGGTATCCTGCCTCGTAAGTCCACTTTCAGCAAAAAATTCAAGTATATTCGAAAGGGTTGCGATGTTTTTAGAGGACTCGCCTGCAGGGAAAATATAATGTACGGGGGAGTAGTCTTTTATAATGCTCTCAAGCCTTTTGAGATATAACGGAGCAACGTTGCTGTCAGAGACGATTGCTATTTTGCCCTTGATATTCAACGCCTTTAAGATGCTATCGGTATCCTCGAGAGTATTGTTTCCTACAGTTACGTTATAGGAATTCAATACGTTAATTTTATTCATCAGTTTCCACCTGCCTTGATTTTACATTCCTTGCCGTCTTTCAAAAGTCTGTGCAACAAGTTTTTATCCCCGTTTTTCAAAGCCGAATTGTATTCTGATAAATTTTCGATTAAAATATCCAGCTCTTTGATGAGAAAGTCGGGGTTTTCCAAAAACAGCTCGGTCCACATATCCTCGTCAAGATATGCAACTCTGGTCATATCACGGAAGCTTCCTGCAGAAAAACCACGTTGCTTTTGAGCTTCGGGAGATTTTATGTATGCGCTTGAAACTATGTGTGCAAGCTGAGAGGTGTATGCGATAATTCTGTCGTGCTCCTCGGGAGTCGTATATACTATTCTCGAAAAACCAACGTCGTAAAAAAGACTGCTAAGCTCTTCAAGCTTTTCGGGAAAAGTCTTGTCATTTGGCACGAGAATCATCGAAGCTCCAACGTAAAGGTCAGGGGTCGAATTCTTAAATCCCCCTCGCTCTTTACCTGCCATAGGGTGTCCACCGATATAGGTAAAGCCCCTTTTATCAGCGATATTGCTCATTTCACGGCATACGTTTCTTTTTACGCCACAAAAGTCAACCACCGTTGCTTCTGTCGAAATTTTATCTGCGTTTTCGTTCAGCCACGTGATTGCAATTTGAGGTCTCAATGCCAGAAAAATGACGTCGCATAACGGAATAGTGCTGTCATTCAATTCTCCGTCCATTGCGCCTGACAGATTTGCCATTAGCATAGTTTCGTCATTCTTGTCAATTGCATATACCGAGTGTCCTGTCTTTATTTTTATTCCTTTTGCCATCGAGCCGCCAATCAGCCCGAGTCCAACCAAACCGATATTCATATTAGTCCTCTATCGTTTTCAAAAAATCGTGTAAAGCAATAAGCTTTTTGCTCATTTTGTCGAATGCCTGTGGATTGAGGGATTGTGGGCCGTCGCACCAGGCATGCTCAGGGTCGTTGTGCACCTCTACCATTACACCGTCAGTACCTGCTGAAATTGCTGACATCGCAAGTGGTGAAACGAGAGCTGATTTTCCCGTTGCGTGACTTGGGTCAATTATTATGGGAAAGTGAGACAGCTTTTTCAAGACGGGGATTGACGCAATGTCGAGAGTGTTTCTTGTGTAGGTTTCAAAGGTTCTGATACCTCTTTCACAGAGAATAACGTTCTCATTTCCGGATGCCATAATATATTCTGCGCTCATTAGCAATTCCTCATAGGTGGCTGACATACCACGTTTTAGCAAAACAGGCTTGTTCTGACGGCCGAGCTCTCGAAGAAGATTAAAGTTCTGCATATTTCTCGTGCCAACCTGAATGATATCAACGTCGTCAAATAAATGAAGCTGCGACATTTCCATAATTTCGGTAACGATTGGCAAGCCTGTTTCTTTTTTCGCCATTGTAAGAAGCTTTATGCCGTCTTCTCCGAGTCCTTGGAAGGAATATGGGGAGGTACGTGGCTTGAAAGCTCCTCCACGGAGAATTGTCGCGCCACTTTCCTTTACCTTCTTTGCAACCGATATGATCTGCTCTTCGCTCTCAATCGAGCAAGGACCTGCCATAATAGTCAGAGTACCACCGCCTATTTGAGTGTTTCCTACCTTTATTATAGTGTCTTCTGCGTGAAATTTTCTGTTAGCGTTTTTGTAGGGTTCCTGAATACGCTTAACGTTTTCAACTATATCGAGCGCTGATATCAGGTCAATATCGAGCTTTGAGGTGTCTCCTATAAGACCGAGAAGTATGTGTGAGTCACCGACACTTTCGTGAATTTTTATATTTTTGCTTTCAAGCCAGCTCTTGAGATGAGCAACTTGATTTTCATTGGGGTTTTGTTTAAGGATTACAATCATAATTTCCTCCGTAATAAAAAATCACCCGAGCCGGTCGGCTACGGGTGAAAAGAGTTTGCAATAAAACTTCTCCGTAAAAAAAGCACAACCGAAAGACCTTACCTCATATTAGTGGTAAAGTAATAAAATCGCTCGGTTGTATACATAACTGACTTTAACACGGAAATAGTCTCCTTGTGATTTTTTTCTATTGTATCACAATGTTTTTGGTTTTGCAATACCAAAAATCATTTTTTGCAAAAAAAAAATTAAATTTCATAGTCGAGTGAAAGTCTCACGTCAACGAAGGGTCTGACCTTGGTGTTAGCTATTTCGACGTGGTCAGGGTGTACTGCATATCCCTTTAACGCCTCTTCGCTTTCAAACGTCGAGTCAAGAAGAAGCTCTCCACTTGAAGATTTAAGTGGTTCGATGTGAATTTTAATCTCGGTCATTCCCGGTATTTTTCCATTGAGCGCCTCAAGACTTTTTTTGATGTCCTTTTTGATGTTTTCCTTCTGCTCGGGTGTATATTCATCCTTAAGCTTCCATATAATAACGTGCTTTACCATATTTTACCTCCAAATAATTTCTGTAAAAAGTATAACATATCAATTGCAAAATGTCAAATTTTGTGATACAATATTAAAGTAAAAAGAAAATAGGAGTGAAATTATGCCACGTCGCACCGTCATTACCGAGAAAAATGAAATAAAATTATATATTCTCTACTTGTTCAGGCTTTTCGAAAAGCTTGGTCAGGAGGTTGACTTCGATACTCTCACAGAGGTTATTATGTGGGAGGGAGCTGTCAATCATTTTGACTTTTCCGAAGCATTTTCAGAGCTCCTTGATGCAGGCTCGGTTGCTGCCTATGAGGGTACGAAGGGTGGCGAGTGTTATATAATAACCCAAAAGGGAACGATTATCATTGATAATATGGCAGACGTTCTGCTTGCAGACGTAAGAGATAATACTATGAGAGCCCTTATGCGATTTATTTCTTACAAAAAGGACGGTTCAGTTTATACAAATAAGCTTTCTCAGGAGGGAAGTGGCTGGAGAATCAAGTGTGCGCTTACTATAAAGGGTAACGATATAGTAAGTGTCAGCGTATATTCCGATAATAAGCAGTACCTTGAAAAAATCGGCATCAACTTTTCTTCCAACGCAGAAAAGATTATCAATACCACTCTCGGTCTCGTTTCAGGAGACGTCGACTTCCTGTTGCAATAGTTTTGCAAAGCACTCAGCCGACAAAATTGCAGCTTCGAGCGCTTCCTCAAAGGTGTTTGCACAGCTTCCTACCTCGAGTAGCAGGCTCCCGGTTATGAGGTCAAGATTATATCTTGAATACCTCAGATATATAGGTCTTGAAAGTGATGGTTCGTTATCGTCCATCACTTTTTTGTATTTCAGAGCTAATGATAGGTTTTCCTTCCAATTATGATATATGACCCCGTTCCCGTTACAGCCTGCAACGAGCATAACCTGAGCCGAGCCACTATCTGACAGCGTTTTTATTTTTTCGCCACCCTCACCACCGAGCGAGTCTCGGTGTATGTCGATTACATATTTGATTGAAGGATATTTTTCAAGATATCCCTTTATGCTCTTTCTTGAATTGGCGTATGCACTGTTGTAATCGTCCTTGTCGTGCATAATTCTGCAATGTATTGTCGAAATTCCGTTTTCGGCAAGCGTTTGGCAGAATGCGTCGCCGATGGCAATTACGTTCTTTGTGGTGTCAGTACTCCTTGTATACTCGTCATCGGTGTAATATCCGTAGTAGCCGTCCTTGTCAGCACTTGGAAATGAGTGCTCAGATTGAGCGTAGCATTCCGTTCCGTGAGTATGTACAACAAGAACTGTGGGCGATTTTTCATTTGGCAGCTTTATTTTCAATAGCTCGTTTTCGTCTATCGTTTCATTTGTAGAGTTGAGAATGTCGTAATCCTTTGATAAATTTTTTGCTACTATCGGATAACTGCCATCGGGATTTGATGCCTCACCCTCTAATTCACTCGACGGGATAATTTGCATTTCTTCAACGTCATAGGGCATATCATATTCAACGTCGGAAACCTCTGTGTTGTAGACTGCCCCGGCGCCCATAGATAAAAGCATAAGGACGAACAGAGGTATTGAAAGGTAGAAATATATAAATTTTTTTATTATAGAAAATTTTTCCTTCATTGGTTATCCTTTCTTTAGTTCGAAATTGACAGAATTTCTTCAAGACTTAATTTTGAATGAAACGCCTTGTTAATAGCATAACCTATTACCTTTGACATATAAGCTACTATTTTGTCGCAATCCTTTGGAGTTACGAATAAATTTTTATATTCGTCAGCCCTTTCGTTGACGAGCCTGTTACTTTTATTGCCACACATCTCAATGACGTTGTCCGTCAGGGTGAGGGCATCAACCACGGTGGGCACTCCTATTGAAATCACGGGAGCACCAAGCGTGTCTCGGTTAAGAGGAGCTCTCGAATTTCCTACTCCGGACCCCGGAGCAATTCCACTGTCTGAAATTTGGATTACAGTACCAAGTCTCGTTATACTGCTCGAGGCAAGCGCGTCAATTGCTATGACGGTAGGGGAATTGAGTTTTTTGGCAGCTCCCTTTATAAACTCTTTGGCTTCAATTCCTGTTTGACTCAATACTCCGGGACAGATAGCCGAAACGTCAAAAAAGCTCATATCCTCAAAGAGCTTTGGACAAAGCTCTTTTAAGTGATGCGTTACAATTACGTGAGAGGTTGACATAGGACCTAATGCATCTGCAGTCAGCGAGACGTTACCAAGCCCTGCAACCAATAAGCTGTCTCCATCACCTGCAAGCTCGTTTATCATATCGGAGAGGGTGACGGTTGCATTAATAAAATCTTTTATGCCCTTTTCCCATAGCTTGTCAACGCTCAGAGAAAGATATTTTCCGATTGGCTTGCCTGTTTCCTTTTCTCCGTTACGGTTGAGTATTTCGACTCTTGTGAGTGTAAAGCCATTTAAGTTTTCTTCATTATATATAACGCCGTCAATTATATGCTTTTTGTTTTTTGAGGCAATATCGTGGGCTTCGGCAGCCAAATCGGTTCTTGGTATAAACATTTAGAAAAAATCTCTTTCAATAAAATATATCTATATATTGCCCTGAATTGCACAAAAATATTAAAAATTATTAAAAAAATAAAAAAACTTGAAAATAGTACTTGCATTATTTTGAATTTTGTGATATCATTTGTACTTGAATAGGACAGTATGCAATTGGCGAGGGTCAATTGTAATTTAAGGAGGTGTATCTGATGCCAAATATTAAGTCAGCAAAGAAGCGTGTTCTTGTTACTGAAAAGAAGACACTTCAGAATCAGATGTATGTGTCAGCTATGAAGACTGCTATCAAGAAGTATGAAAAGGCTCTTGAGGCTGGAGACAAAGATGCTGCTATTGCAACTTACAAGGATGCAGTCAAGATGATTGACATAGCAGTAGCTAAGGGACATATGCATAAGAATACAGCTGCAAGAAGAAAGAGTCTCTTTACAAAGAAGCTCAATTCATTGAACGCGTAAGTCTTATTTCGACAGAGAGTCGCCTTGATTACAAGGCGATTTTTTGTTTCTCCGAGCACGAGTAGTTAAATTGCACAAAAACAGGGTTGTAAAATGATTGGTTTTGTACAAAACAGCTTTTTTGAAAAAAATCGAAAAAAATGTAAAAAAAGTGTTGACAAATCAAAACCGTTGTGCTATACTAACAAAGCTGTCCACGAGGGACGGCGGAAATTGGACATTGAAAATTAAACAACGAGACATGTACAAAGTAAGGTTGAATAAACTGAACAAAGAGAAAGGTCTCGGAAATTCCAGAGAAGAAAACAAAC
>JAZNRH010000065.1:0-8675 GCA_045590615.1 Eubacteriales bacterium | reverse complement strand
ATGTTTTGCACGAACTTCGCGACTGCTGTACATAAGTACAGCGACGCGCTTCAGTATCGTGCAATCTACCTCTTTTTTTCCTATCCCCGAACGCACAGGGCTGTAAAAAAACTATATCAGTTTTTTTACAGCCCCTTTTTTGTTATTCATTATGTATTTCGTTTTGTACATCTTGCAAAACTGTAATATATAACTAAAACTAAACAAATTATGCTTTTCGGGAGTCCAAAGGGTGCTTTTTGTTAAAAAGCATTCTTTGATTTTATGAGGGATCACCTTTTTTATAAGCTTAACAAAGTTTAGTAATATATAACTAAAATTAAACAAATTATGCTTTTCGGGAGTCCAGAGGGTGCTTTTTGCTAAAAAGCATCCTTTGGTCCAATTACTATTTCGCCAAGAACGTAGTAGTTTTCGTCACGCTTTGCATCTGTTGCAAGGTAGACGGTTTTGCCTTCCCAGATTACACCCACCTGAAGAGAGTAGCTTCCCGAGGCAATGCCTTTAGTATCAATAGTAGTGGTTGTGTTGTAGTCACCCGGCAGCCATTTCAAAAGGTCCTCATTTGTGTCGAAAACGTATTCGTTTTCGCTGTTTTTAAGTCTTATTTTCAAAGCGACCTTATCGTAAATGGGAGCAACTCCAACGTTTGCCATTGAAAGCTTTACCTCAAAGGGCTTGTCTGTCTTTTCGGGGAAATCTGCTTCTTTTATAGTGTAGTGATAGCCCATCTTTGAGTTCCAATAATCTGTTTTTTCCTTCCACTCAAACGGAATGGGAATACTCTTTGCATTAAAGGTTGAGATGTGCCAGCCGAGTGACAGCTCGATGAGTCTGTCATAGTCCCAGCCCTGTCTCTGCCATTCGCCAATCCACCAGAACGACTCAAATGAGATGGGGGAGTCCTTCCAGAAATCAGCAACCTTTTCCATTTTTGGAGGATAGAGCTCCTCGGTATGATGTGGTGAGCCGTATCCGTCGCCTCTGACACCGATTTTCCTTCTTTCACGTGTTTTGTGTAAAAGGTGTGGGAGACCAACCTGACCCATAAGAGTCGTGGTCGGGAAGGCTTCGATATAGGTCTCGAACATCTCCCATATTACCTCGTCTCCAAAAAGCTCGAGCTTGTGACCCTCACCCCACGCACCTGGGACTGAAATGTCAACGTAGGCAAGTCTTGGGTCGGAGTCAAAGCGCTCACCGATTTTTCTTATAGCCTTGCAGAAAAGCTCGACGTACAAATGGTCGGTAGGAGAGTCTTTTACTCTCTTGCCCTCGGGTCTTTCGGGGCAGGGAATGAGCTTTTTGAGCCAATCAGGAACGTCGTCGCAGGCTCTTGTTGAATGTCCTATGAGACGGAAGCAGACCGTCTGATTATGCTCGTCGGCTTTTCTGAGGAAATCCTCAATAAAATCATAGTTATATACACCCTGCTCGGGCTCAAATTCTTTCCAGAGAGAACGGATATATACAACCGAGGCATCGGGATAATAGCCTTCTTGTCTGCCGTTTTGTGGAACGTAATCGGGTACGGGATAGCACTCAACGTTCTCGGTTTCGGTCATATTGTTTTCGGGTTTTACAACGATGTCGGAGTATATTTCTTCTCCGTTGAAATGCTGAAAGCTCATAATTCCTATATTAGGATTGATTTTTTCTTCTCTTTGATAGTTAAAAGTTTTTCTCATATCAGTCTCCTTTATTGCTTGGCTTCAAGCCATGTTTTTCCAATACCGACGTCAACCGAAAGCTTAACCTTCATATCGGCAACCTTTTCCATTTCTTCTTTGAGCAGCCCTGCCACGTAGTCAGCTTCCTTTTGGGGCGCTTCTATAATCAGCTCGTCGTGTACCTGCAAAATGAGACGGCTTTCAAGCCCCTCTTGTCTGAGACGACGGTCTGTTTTTACCATAGCAAGTTTAATAAGGTCGGCTGCTGTACCCTGAATGGGAGAGTTTTTAGCTACCCTTTCACCAAATGCGCGAAGCTGTTTTTTTGTTCCCGTAAGCTCGGGAATATATCTTTTTCTGCCCCAAAGAGTAGTAACAAATCCATTTTCGTTTGCAAACGCAACCGTGGTATCAAGGTATTCCTTGACCTTGGGGTATGTGGCAAAATAACCGTTTATATAATCTCGTGCCTCTTTCATAGAAATATGAAGGTCACCTGCAAGCGAGAAGTCGCCCATTCCGTAGACAATACCAAAGTTGACTGCCTTTGCTCTGCCTCTCAGCTCGTGTGTAACCTTGTCAAGAGGCACTCCGAATACCTGCGATGCCGTTGCCGAGTGAATATCTGCGCCTGAATTGAAGGCGTTAATCAGATTGTCGTCATCGGATATATGAGCCAAAACACGAAGCTCGATTTGCGAATAGTCTGCATCAATTAATACGTTTGAGCTCTCTGCCACAAAGAAATCACGAAGCTTGCTTCCTTGCTCGGTACGAACGGGAATGTTCTGAAGATTGGGCTCTGTTGATGAGAGTCTGCCCGTCTGAGTCTGCTTCTGATTAAAGCTGGTTCTTATTCTGCCATCGTCGTGCGTTACCTTCAAAAGTCCCTCGATATAGGTACCGTACAGCTTTGAAAGTCGGCGATATTCGAGAATATAATCTATAATCGGGGAGTGGAAGCGTAGCTTTTCAAGTGTTTCTGCATCGGTTGAATATCCACTCTTATTTTTCTTTAATACAGGGAGCGAAAGCTTTTCGTAAAGAATAACGCCAAGCTGTTTTGGTGAGTTGAGATTGAATTTTTCGCCACTTAACTCCCATACTCTTTCTTCGGCTGTGTCCATCTGCTCTTTGAGTATCACCCCGTAATCTGCAATTCCCTGTCGGTTCACAGCAAAGCCTTGCATTTCCATTCCTGCCAGAACCTTGGCAAGAGGAAGCTCGATTTCATAGTAAAGGAAGGCAAGATTTTCTTCTTCAATGCGCTTTGACAGCGCCTCATAAAGTGGAGCTATAAGAGGAGCACGACACTCGGGAGAGCTTTCAGCCAAGGGCGAAACGCTCTTTGAGAGATATGTCATTACAATTCTTGCAAAGTCACCTCTGCTATCGGGGTTGTCAACGTAGGAGGCAAGCTGAATATCAAAGGCAACAAGCTTTTCGTCAAGAGAGTCAAAAAGCTCACCTGTGCTCAGCCAAAAGCTTTTTGCATCAAAGAGACACAGCCTTTTGCCCTCAAGCCCACGAATAAGCGACTGACTTATCGGGCAGGAATAAATTTCTCCGTTGTTAGCATAATAGAATGCACCGTTGAGAAAGTCAATCGGAACTCTTTCGCCGTCAAGAAGAGCCAGAAATTCCACTTCGCTAAGCGTTTTAATTTCGCTCTTTTCTTCCTCAACCGTATCAAACGAGAGCTGAGCATCGTCACTTCTTTGAGGCGTGGGCTCGTCAAGGTTAAAGCGAGACATCAGCTTTGTGAATTCAAGCTTGACAAAAAGCTCTCTCAGAGCAGTCGAATTCTGCTCGGACAAAACGAGCTTGTCAAAGGTGGGAAGCCCTTCGACCTCAAGGCATATTTCGGCAAGCTGTTTCGACATATATGCCGAGTCACGACCCGACAACAGCTTGTTTTTCACGCTGTCGGTCACCTTTAATTCGCCCTTGTCGAGCATTTCATATAAATTTTCTACACTGCCTGCCTCGAGCACTAATTTAATTGCCGTCTTTTCACCAATTCCCGCAACGCCGGGAATGTTGTCCGACGAGTCGCCTGCAAGAGCCTTTACGTCAATGAGCTTTTTAGGTGGCAGAGAGTATTTTTCTTCAATTTCTTTGGGGGTATAGGTCACGTCCTCGCCCGTTGAGGCAAGGATCACAGTGGTTTTTTCCGAAACGAGCTGGAAGGAATCTCTGTCTCCCGTCAGCACGTAGCTTTCACCGTCGAATTTATGTGACAGCGTGCCCAGAATATCGTCAGCCTCATAGCCTTCAAGCGATACCGTTGCTATTCCAAGAAGAGAGGTTGCCTCTTTTATAATCGGAATTTGAGACAAAAGCTCTTCGGGCGTAGCATGGCGACCTGCCTTGTAGCCGTCAAAGAGCTTGTGACGGAAGGTCGGTGCTTTAAGGTCAAAGGCGACAGCAACGTAGTCGGGATTAAGGGCAGTCAGATGCTTTTTGAGTATATTAAGATAACCGTAGACGGCGTTGGTATGAATTCCTGTCCTCGTTACAAGAGGTCTTACTCCGTAAAAGGCTCGGTTCATTATACTGTTACCGTCAACAATCAACAGCTTGTGACTCATATTCAATAATTCCTCTCTTGTTCTTTGTTGAGTGGGCAGTTATTGCATTTTGGATTGGGCGCTTTGCACCAATCTCTGCCGAATAAAACTATTCTGTGACAAAAGTCGGATTGCTCGGCTTGAGGGATTAGTCGTGACAGCTCCCTCTCACAAGCTACGGGATCGGGCTTGCTTATAAGACCGAGCTTGTGAGAAATTCTGATACAATGTGTATCGGGCACAATTTTAGGCTGATTGAAAATATCGCCAAGCATAAGGTTGGCAATCTTCATACCTATTCCCGATAGCTGAATAAGCTCATCGTAGCTTTGAGGGACTTCGCCATTATGCCTTTCGACGATTTGCCTTGACATTGCAATAATGCTTTCTGCCTTTGTCCTGAAAAGACCACAGGGACGGATAACGTCCTCTACCTCTTTTTGATTGGCATTTGCCAGATCGTATACAGTAGGATAACGCTCAAACAACGGCTTTGAAACCTCGTTTACTCGCTTGTCGGTGCATTGAGCAGAAAGCCTTGCCATAACGATGAGCCTGTATGGAGAGCCCCCGTATTCAAGGGCACAGAGAGCATCGGGATAGAGCTTTTTGAGAAAGGCGGAAAACAGCCTTGCTTTTTCGGTTTTTCTGCCCTTTATTGCAGGGCATTTTCCTTGTCTTTGCAAAGTGAAATATTCCTCCTTACGACAGCCTCTCCACGCCAGGCGTAAGCACGCTCGGAAAAGCTGTTATTTTTTACCATCTCGTCGAGCAGAGCGTCGGTCAGCAGGGGGGTTCTGTCTTGACGGAAAAATTCAATTTCGGTTTCCTTTGCAACTCTGTTGTAGGGGCAAACAAGCTGACATATATCACAGCCCCACACAGAGCCCGAGCGTTTTATCAGCTCTGCGTCACCCTCGTCTAATTTCTTTTTTTGATTTATATATGAAATACAACGGGTCTTATCCTTGAGAGCATTGTTCGGACAAGCTCTCTCACACGCTCTGCAATTCATACAAAGCGAGCCCTTTTCACGTCTGCTTATTCCTTCAAATATGGGGTCGCTCATATCTGCGCTGAAAAAAATTTCTGCAACGAAAACGTAGCTTCCGTATCGTTTATTGATAAGAAGTCCGTTTTTGCCGATTGAACCAAGCCCTGCCCTTACTGCGCAGTCAACCTCGTTGATGGGAGATACGTCACAGCCTGTTGCAAGGTCGCCAAAGGCACTCTTCAGCCTTTCGGTCAGCGCCTTGAAATAATAGTGATAATCCTTTGCGTGAGCGTAGAGCGAAATGTTTGATTTTGCATTGTCTTTGACAAGATAGGGTATGAGAAAGGGAACGACGGTGAGACAATTTTTACCGTTAAACAGTCTGTTCGCCCGTCTTTCGTCAATTATCGTTACCTCATCGAAGGGAAGGATTGAATATTCGTGTATTTTTTCGCTCTCAAAAAAGTCTCTGAGCTTCATTATTCCTCGTTTTGATGCTTACCACAATGACAGCAATCTCCGTCGCAGAACTTTGTCTTATCGTATTCGATGCCATTTTTGTCGTAATAGTCTTTCACAGCTGCTTTTACTGCCTCTTCTGCCAATACCGAGCAATGTATCTTATGAGAGGGGAGACCGTCAAGCGCCTCAACTACTGCCTTGTTGGTCAGCTCGAGCGCCTCGTCAATGCTCTTTCCCTTAATCATTTCGGTTGCCATAGAGCTTGATGCAATTGCCGAGCCACAGCCGAAGGTCTTGAATTTTACGTCGGTGATAATTCCGTCATCTACCTTGAGATAAATTTTCATTATATCTCCACACTTTACGTTTCCTACCTCACCTATACCGTCGGCATTTTCAATTTCTCCCACGTTTCTTGGATTTGTAAAATGGTCCATTACCTTTTCGCTATATAACATATTGTTTTCTCCTTAAAGTATATATTCTCTTTTGCCCGTCTGTAATTCTTCCCAAACGGGTGATATTTTCCTGAGATATTCAACTACCTCGCCGACGCACTTGATGATATATTCCATCTCTTCCATGGTGTTTTCCTCGGTAATCGTAAGTCTGAGCGAGCCGTGAGCTACGTCGTGGGGAAGTCCGATTGACAAAAGCACGTGGCTGGGGTCAAGTGAGCCCGAGGTACAAGCCGAGCCCGACGACGCTTCAATTCCCTTGGCGTCAAGCAGAAGAAGAAGGCTTTCTCCCTCAATGCCCTCAAAACAGATATTTACGTTTCCGGGCAGACGGTTGGTCTTGTCTCCGTTTACTCTCGAATGAGGAATTTTTTCAAGTCCCTCAATGAGTCTGTCTCGCATAGGAATAACCTTTTTTGCGTTTTGATTTATATTTTCAACTGCTTCGCTGAAGGCAGCCGTCATTCCTGCAATTCCGGCAAGGTTTTCGGTTCCTGCGCGCTTACCTCTTTCCTGTGCGCCACCCTCGATGAGACTGCGAAGCACTATTCCACGACGGCAATAAAGGAAGCCTACACCCTTAGGACCGTGGAACTTGTGCGCTGAAACCGAGAGCATATCCACCTTCAGTTCATCTACGTTTATGTCAAGGTGACCTGCTGCCTGAACTGCGTCGGTATGGAAAACCACACCCTTTTGGCGACAGATTTCACCGATTTGAGCAATGGGCTGAATTGTACCGATTTCGTTGTTTGCAAACATAACGGTAACAAGTGCCGTATCCTCACGGATAGCCTTTTCAACGTCCTCGGGCTTTACTATTCCGTTTTCGTTAACCTCAAGAAGAGTAACCTCAAACCCCTCTTTTTCGAGCCTTTTCAGGGTATGAAGAACGGCATGATGCTCGAACTTAGTGGAAATTATATGCTTTTTGTTGCTTTTTGCTCCCACCTTCGCTGCCGAAACAATGGCTTGATTGTCTGCCTCGCTTCCACCCGAGGTGAAGTAAATCTCCTTTGCAGTTGCACCGATGAGTCCTGCAATCGTCTCTCTCTGTTTTGCCAACGCTTCGGCTGCAAGCTGACCCGTCGTGTTGAGCGATGACGGGTTACCGTAAATTTCTTCAAAATAAGGGAGCATAGCGTTAATTGCTGTTTTGCTTACCCTTGTCGTTGCTGCGTTATCTGCATATATTCTCATGATTTTGTCCTTCTTTATTCAAACTTTTTTCTTGATTTACAACGTCTGCCAAAGTCGTTGAGTCAATGTACTCGTTAATGACCTTGTTGAGCCCCTCCCAAAAGAAAAGGGTAGGACAGCGACAACTCTCGGAGCATTGGTTGGGAGAGTCCTCCACGCAGGATATCGGCGCAAGTGAGCCCTCGGTTGCCCTCAGGATTTCACCTACCGAATATTCGCTCGGGTCTCTTGAAAGCTTATAGCCTCCACTTTTGCCACGAGTGCTTTTGAGCATCTTTGCCGAAAGGAGCATAGTAATTATCTGTTCAAGATATTTTGCCGAAACACCTTGCCTCTCGGCAATGCCCTTGAGCGACATATATTCACCGTCGTTTATTGCTAAATCGAGCATTATTTTAAGAGCGTAACGCCCTCTGGTAGAAACCTTCAAAAAATCACCTCTTTAACATATCTGCTATTATACCATAGGTTTAGTAGGAATTCAATAGATTATAGAATATTTTTTCAAAAAAGGTAGACATTTATGCAAAAAAAGATTATAATGTATAAAGCTACATATAACGAAAGGCGAAAAAATGATAAACGTACCTGAAAAATACAGAGAAGAATTTGATAAATCAGCCGACTTTGCTATAATAAAGGGAAAGTTCACTCCGGGCGAGCTTGCAGAGTTTCTCGAAACGAGTGAGCTTGTGGCGTCTATAATGATTGGCTATATGGAAAAGGCAGGACTTATTACAAAGGGCAAGAACGACGACGTCAGGAGTGCGAGAATTACCCTTGAGGAATGGGAACAGCTTGGTAAGAGAATAGAAAACTATCAGCCACTTCCCGAGCCCGAGCCCGAAGCTTTTGAGCAAGCTACCGAGCAAGAGCCCGAAATTACTCTTGATGACCTGATTGACGACGGGCTTGTCTTTATAAAGAAAAAGCTTGGCACGGGAGAGGGATATATTACCGTTACCGAAGCCGATTGCGTTACGGCAATAGCCTTTGAGGATATTGCCACCGTCTTTTTGCATAAGGGAGGACTTTTCACAAAGAGCGCAATTACCTTCTCGTCGGACTCGATGATACCACAAAGCCCAAAGCTGCGTGCCGATACCCTTTTGTTCGCCAATAAGGATTATAAAAAAATAAAAAATATTGCCGAAGCCATTGCAAGCAGGCTCGGCATAAGCTTAACGGAGTATTGATATCAACAAGAAAATTTCAAGCAAGCAGCATCAATTCAGCGTAGAGAGATATATTGAAAAAATTAAGGGGCTGTAAAAAAACTGATATAGTTTTTTTACAAAGTCAGAGGCCAAGCGGTCTTAGG
>JAZNRH010000064.1:0-9416 GCA_045590615.1 Eubacteriales bacterium | reverse complement strand
GAATTCAAGTTCTGATGTGAGGCTTGAAGGAAAATGTAAGAATTAAATCTTGAAAAAAGTGTTTTTTTATGGTATAATAACCTCAAAGCGATGGCGTGGAAGCCATCGGCAAAGCAAGGCTTTGCAATTAAAGACTGACGTATTTAACTTTGAGAACATTTTATCATTAAAACTGCCTTGTTGCGACAAGGCAACGGCTTGCGCCTTTCACAAGGTCTTGCGACCTTGGTTTTATGGTATAATAACCTTAAAGATAAATAACGCAGTATATTGAAGAAATTCATTGTCGGGGGATAAGCCCTCGGGGGTAAGGAAATAGTGGTGAGAATCCACTGCAACAGCCATTACCGTAATTCGTTGAGATAAGTCGGAATGCTTGCCATACTGTGATTCGGTAAAAACTCTTCGGGCAAATGGAGGAGCGTTGTATGGGAAAAGTATACACTTTTTTAAGCACGCCCTTCGGGGCGTGTTTTTTATCATATAGGAAATTGCTTTGAATTAACCTCGCCGTTTTGCCTTGTTTTAGTTTAGAAAAAGTAAGCATAGGCGAGATTCGCCAGCGACGGCTCGTCGATTTTTTACTTTATTTATTAAAAATTAAAGGAGGTTTTCGTATATGAAAACAATTAAAAGGGTATCGGCATTGTTGCTTGCTGTTATAATGCTGATTTGTGTTTCTTCCTGCACTAACAGTGTGAGAGATGCGTCTGTTTGGGAGAGCGCAATTTACACCGAGGACACGACGGTCGGTCAGGGAGATAAGACTATTGTCGTAGAGGTATCGGCAGAGGGAAAGAGCATTGAGCTTACTGTCAGAAGCGATGCTGAAATGCTCGGTGAAGCGTTGATTGAAAATGCGCTGATAGAGGGTGACGAGACTCAATACGGCATCTATATCAAGAAGGTTAACGGAATTATGGCAGATTATGACGTCGACGGATATTACTGGTCGCTTTGTAAAAACGGAGAATATCTTATGACGGGTGCAGATATGACCCCTATTGCCGACGGAGAGCATTATGAGCTTATCAGAACAAAATAAACTAAGGGTCAAGGAGCTTGTTCTCTTTGCAATGCTTGGGACGTTGATGTTCGTGTCCAAGCTGCTTTTGGAGATATTACCCAACGTTCATTTGCTTGCAGCCTTGACAACCGTCTACACGGTGGTGTTTCGCAAAAAAGCGCTTATACCTATTTATCTGTACGTTTTTCTGAACGGATTGTGGGCAGGCTTTTCTGCATGGTGGATTCCATACCTTTATATTTGGACTGTTTTGTGGGGGGTGGTTATGCTACTGCCTCGCAATATGTCGACAAGGGTGTCGGTGGTGGTCTATTGCGTTGTGTGCGCTTTGCATGGGCTTTTGTATGGTACGTTGTACGCCCCTGCTCAAGCATTGCTCTTTGGATTGAGCTTTGAACAAACGCTTGTTTGGATAGCTGCGGGCTTTCCGTGGGACGTAGTTCATGCTGTGGGCAACGTCGTTGCAGGCTTGCTCGTATGCCCTCTTGTGAGTGTAATCAGGCGAGTATACAAATAGTTTTGTCTATATTGCAAAAAAACAAAGTGTTAAATTTGTTTTATTTGATGTAAAAAAATACTTGATTTTATCGAAACTATGTGGTAAAATAGTTACATCATCTAAATGCGTTGAGCAGAAACAAGTAGGTGCGTAATCTGCTTCAAGAGAATTGTCGGTTGGTGCGAGACAAAAAGCAATTGCGTGATTGAATACATTCTGTTAGCAGTACACCGAAAGGTAACGAGTAGGCTGTAACGGGAGTTCCCGTAATAGAACGAGGGTGTTTTTGCACCCGTTAAGGCTGTCCTTGTAAGAGGGTGGCGAATAGAGGTGGTACCACGGTTGAAAAAATCGTCCTCTTTATTTCTAAAGAGGACGTTATTTTTTTATCCATTTGAGATAGCTCCTCTCTCTAAAAAAATGAAAGAAGGGATTGAAAAATGGAAACACAAATTCTTACGGGCGCATTGCTCGTGGTATTCTTTGCAGTAATGCTTGGAGTCGGCTTCTATTGCAGAAAGCACTCCACAAACGTTGACGGCTTCGTTCTCGGAGGACGTTCGGTAGGACCTTGGTTAACAGCCTTTGCTTATGGCACGTCATATTTCTCTGCTGTTATTTTCGTAGGTTATGCAGGTCAGTTCGGATGGGCTTTTGGTATGTCGTCTACCTGGATAGGTCTCGGAAATGCCTTTATCGGTTCACTTCTTGCCTGGGTTATCCTTGGCAGAAGAACGAGAGTTATGACACAGCATCTTGAAAGTAAAACAATGCCCGACTTCTTTGAGAAAAGATATAAATCAAAGGGGCTCAAGGTTGCGGCATCATTTATAGTATTTGTTTTCCTTATTCCTTACACAGCCTCTCTTTACAACGGTTTGTCCAGCCTTTTTAATATGGCTTTCGGCGTTCCTTATTGGGTTATTATTGCAGTTATGGCTGTGCTTACAGGTGTGTACGTTATCTTCGGTGGATATATGGCTACTGCAATAAACGATTTCATACAGGGTATTATCATGCTTGTTGGTATCATTGCAGTAATTGTGGCAACATTAAATGCTAACGGTGGCTTCATCGAAGCGTACAAGTCACTTGCAGAAATCCCCAACGAAACGATGGAAGGCGCTTTTGCTTCATTCTTAGGACCAAATCCCGTATTCCTCTTCTTCGTTGTAATGCTTACCTCTCTTGGTACGTGGGGACTTCCTCAGATGGTTGGAAAGTTCTACTCAATCAAGAACGAGGAGGCAATAAACAAGGGCACTATAATTTCAACGGCATTTGCAATCCTCGTTGCAGGTGGCTGCTACTTCCTCGGTGGCTTTGGAAGACTTCTCAAGCCCGAGGTGGTTGAAAGCATTACTGTCAACGGAAAGATAATGAACGATAAAATTATTCCATCAATGCTTTCGGAGCTTTCTCCCATAATCATCGCTGTGGTTATAGTTCTCGTGCTTGCTGCATCAATGTCAACTCTTTCATCACTCGTGCTTACCTCAAGCTCAACTCTTACTCTTGACGTTATAGCACCTGCAGCAGAGAAGAAAAATAAGGGCTTCAGTGAAAAGAAGAAGCTTACCGTTCTTCGTGCATTTATCGTATTCTTCATTCTTGTATCAGCTGTTATAGCTATAGTTAAGGATATGTTCCCCGGCTTCACCTTCATTGCACAGATGATGGGTGTATCGTGGGGCGCTCTTGCAGGAGCATTCCTTGCTCCCTTCCTCTACGGTCTCTATTGGAAAAAGACCACCAAGGCAGCTGTTGCAGTCAGCTTTATATTCGGCACAGGAGTCGAAATCATTCAGCTTCTTAAGGACTTCGGTCTCTTTACAATAGACGGTGGCTTCCTTGGATTTATGTTTACCAACTCACTCTACTCGGGCGTATTTGCTATGGTTGGTGGACTTATTCTGGTTCCCATTGTCAGCCTTCTTACCCCCAAGCTTTCAAGTCAGGATGCAGACGATATGTTCTCCTGCTATGAAAGAGAGGTTAAGGTTAACACAAAAGAATCACTTGGTAAATAATAATTACACAGGGCATACGGAAAATTCGTATACCCTTGTGTAGTTTATTTGAAAGGAATAAAAAATGCCAATTACAGAGATACTTCAGAAAAATGCAGACATTTATCCAAACGATGTCAGTCTTGTTGAAATCAATCCAAAGTTTGAAAGACAGCGCACCTCGTGGCGTGAATACTCTCTTATTGAGACCAATTCACGAGAGGTTTACCGAAAGGAAATAACCTGGCAGGATTTTAATTGTAAGGCAAATCGTTTTGCCAATCTCCTTCTCTCGAGAGGAATAAAGAAGGGGGACAAGGTGGCTATTCTTATGATGAATTGCCTTGAGTGGTTGCCCGTATATTTCGGAGCGCTGAAGTCGGGGGCAATGGCTGTGCCTCTCAACTACCGTTATACAGCCGATGAAATAAAATACTGTCTCGACCTCGCTGATGCCGACGTTCTGATATTCGGACCTGAGTTTATAGGGCGAGTTGAGGAAATCTGTCAAAAGGTAAAAAAGGTAAAGACGTGGCTTTACGTAGGTGAGGACTGTCCTACCTTTGCCGAAAGCTATGAGGAGCTCGTAGGATATTGTTCGTCGAGAGCGCCACAAATCAAGCTTACCGATGATGATGACGCTGCAATTTATTTCTCATCGGGTACTACAGGCTTTCCTAAGGCGATTATACATAAGCATCGCAGCTTAATGCATTCGGCGATGACAGAAAATAACCACCATTCGCAGACCAAGGACGACGTATTCCTTTGCATACCTCCTCTTTATCATACGGGAGCAAAGATGCATTGGTTTGGCAGCTTCCTTGTTGGAGGCAAGTCGGTGCTTCTCAACGGAATCAAGCCCGAGTGGATTATGCAGGTTGCATCAGAGGAAAGGTGTTCTATAGTTTGGCTCCTTGTTCCGTGGGCGCAGGATATTCTTGATGCGATTGAAAGAGGAGATATCAGGCTTGAGGACTATGACCTTTCTGCTTGGCGTCTTATGCACATTGGCGCTCAGCCCGTGCCACCAAGTCTTATAAAGCGTTGGAAGAGCTACTTCCCAAATCATGCTTACGATACCAACTACGGACTTTCAGAGTCAATCGGACCCGGTTGTGTGCATCTTGGCGTTGAAAATGAGCACAAGGTAGGCGCAATCGGTAAGGCAGGCTACGGCTGGCAGACGATGATTGTTGACGAAAACAAGCAGCCTGTTGAAAGAGGCTCGGTAGGTGAGCTCGCAGTTAAAGGACCCGGTGTGATGACTGCTTATTACAAGGACGAAAAGGCAACTGCAGAGGTGCTTCGCGACGGTTGGCTCTTTACGGGTGATATGGCAGAGGAGGACGAGGACGGATTTATCTGGCTCGTTGACAGAAAGAAGGACGTTATCATTTCGGGTGGTGAAAATCTCTACCCCGTTCAGATAGAGGACTTCCTCAGAAAGCACGATAAAATAAATGACGTTGCAGTTATAGGACTTCCCGATTCACGACTTGGTGAAATTGCTGCTGCAATTGTTCAGGTAAAAGAGGGTATGACGCTTACCGAAGAGGAGCTTCAGGAGTTCTGTCTTGATTTGCCGAGATACAAGAGACCTCACAAGATTATTTTTGCAGACGTTCCCCGTAATCCCACCGGTAAAATAGAGAAGCCCAAGCTTCGTAAGATTTACTGTGGAGAGAGCGTTGTAGCTCAGCAAAATGAGATTAAATAAAGGCTTTTCTTAAATATTTGAAAGGAATTGTATAAAATGAAAAAATTATTGCTTGGTAATGCGGCAGTAGCGCGTGGCGCATATGAGGCAGGCGTTAACGTCGTTGCATCCTATCCCGGAACTCCAAGTACCGAGATAACCGAAGAAATAGTAAAGTTTGAAGAGATATACGCAGAGTGGTCGCCCAACGAAAAGGTTGCTGCAGAGGTTGCAATCGGAGCATCTATCGGTGGAGCGAGAGCAATGAGCTGTATGAAACACGTTGGTCTCAACGTTATGGCTGACCCTGTGTTCACTGTATCATATTCGGGAGTAAACGGAGGACTTGTTTTCTGCGTTGCAGACGACCCCGGAATGCATTCGTCACAGAACGAGCAGGATTCCCGTCATTATGCAAAGGCATCAAAGATTATGATGCTTGAGCCCTCTGATTCTGCAGAGTGCAGAGATTATACAAAGCTTGCCTTTGAGCTTTCAGAGAAATACGATACACCTGTTTTCATTCGTCTTTCTACGAGAGTTTCTCATTCGCAGAGCCTTGTGGAGCTTCACGACAGAGAGAATGTTGAACTCAAGCCCTACGAAAAGAACATCGGTAAATACGTAATGATGCCTGCGAATGCTATCAAGCGTCACGTGGTGGTTGAGGACAGAATTTCGGCTCTCAAGAAGCTTGCCGACGAGGGTGATATTAACACGGTTGAAGCCAACGGCTCTGACATTGGTGTTATTTCGGCAGGTATATCCTACGTATATGCCAAGGAGGCTCTTGGCGACAAGGTTGACTATCTCAAGCTTGGTATGGTATATCCTCTTCCCGAAAAGAAGATTATTGATTTTGCAAAGAACTATAAAAAGCTCTATGTAATTGAGGAGCTTGACCCTGTAATCGAGGAGCATATCAGGGCTCTTGGAATAGAGGTTGTTGGTAAGGAGGCGTTCACTCTTCTTGGCGAATATACTCCTGCTATGATTAAGAAGGTGGTACTTTCAGAGGATGCTCCTTGTGGAATTACACCTACCGAGGACATTCCCGTTCGTCCTCCTGTAATGTGCGCAGGCTGTCCTCACAGAGGAACGTTTTACGTACTTAAAAAGCTTGGTCTTGTTGTTTCGGGAGATATCGGCTGTTATACACTTGGCGCAGCGCTTCCTTTGCAGTCGGTTGATACGACAATCTGTATGGGCGCATCTGTCAGTGCAGCTCACGGAATGGCAAAGGCGAGAGGTAAGGAATTTAACAAGAAGCTCGTTTCGGTAATAGGCGACTCGACGTTTATGCATTCGGGTATTACGGGACTTGTTGATATAGTTTATAACAAGGGTGCTAACACCGTAATTATTCTCGACAACTCGATTACGGGTATGACGGGACATCAGGACAACCCCACAACGGGAAAGACCATCAGAGGCGAGGCAACAAAGCAGGTTAATCTCATCGAGCTTTGCAAGGCTGTCGGAGTTGACAGAGTAGTTGTTGCAGACCCGTTTGATATCAAGCATTTTGAAGAGGTAGTCAAGGCAGAGGTTGAGTGCGACGAGCCTTCTGTGATTATCGCTCAACGTCCCTGCGCACTTCTTAAAACGGTTAAGTATACGGGTGTGTGTGAAATCACCGACAAGTGCCGTAACTGTAAATTGTGTATGAAGCTTGGCTGTCCTGCAATTACAATTCGTGAGGGCAAGGTAGTAATTGATGCAACACAGTGTAACGGCTGTGGCTTGTGCGTTAACGTATGTCCTTTCGGGGCAATCGAGAAGAAGGATTAATGGGGTGATAGTATGACTAAGAATATAATGATTGTAGGTGTAGGAGGTCAGGGTACTCTCCTTGCCAGCAGAATTCTCGGTAACACGGTAATCAACGAGGGCTACGACGTAAAGCTTTCCGAGGTACATGGAATGAGCCAGCGTGGTGGTAGTGTTGTCACCTACGTAAAGTACGGTGACAAGGTATATTCACCCATAGTTGATAAGGGAGAGGCAGATATAATTCTTGCCTTTGAGCTCCTTGAGGCTTACAGAGCCTTGCCTTATCTCAAAAAGGGTGGAAAGCTTATTGTGAACAATCAGAAGATTGACCCGATGCCTGTTATTTCGGGACTTGCAAAATATCCTGAGGATATCGAGGGCAAGCTCTCCAAGGCAGCTGATTGTAAGGTAGTTGATGCTCTTGCTCTTGCAAAAGAGGCAGGCAACACCAAGGCTGTAAACGTTGCACTTATTGGTGTTATGGCAAAGAGCACTGATATCCCGTATGAAAAATGGATTGATACCATAAAGACCACAGTTCCCGAAAAGTTCCTTGAAGCTAATCTCAAGGCGTTTGAGCTTGGTTATAAATATTAATTTGGAAAGGATTGATTTATTATGTCAATGTGGCAGCCTGAAATAGAATCAATGCCTCGTTCAGAGCTCGAGAAGCTTCAGAGCGAACGTCTTGTTGAACAGGTAAAAAATATGTACGAGAGGGTAGAGCTTTTCAGAAAAAGAATGGACGAAAAGGGACTGAAGCCCGAGGATATTCACGGAATAGAGGACCTTCATAAGCTTCCTTTCTCGTATAAGCAGGATTTGAGAGACTATTATCCCTACGGTCTTTTTGCAAGACCTATGTCCGAAATCAGACGAGTTCACGCATCGTCAGGTACTACGGGTAAGCAGATTGTCGTAGGATATACCGATAACGACCTTGATATGTGGGCTGACTGCTTTGCAAGAATGCTTACTGCAACGGGAGCTGACGAAAATTCCTTCGTTCACGTAGGATATGGACTCGGTCTCTTTACGGGTGGTTTTGGTGCACATGACGGCGCCGTGAAAATCGGAGCAACTGCAATTCCGATTTCGGCAGGAAATACACAGCGTCAAATTCAGACTATGATTGACTTTGGTTCAACAGTTCTTTGTTGCACTCCCTCTTACGCTATGTATCTTGGTGAAACTATCGAGGAGATGGGCGTTAAGGACAAGCTTAGTCTTAAGGCAGGTATATTCGGTGCAGAGCCTTGGACCGAGGAAATGAGAGCGCAGATTGAAGAAAAGCTCAACATCAAGGCTTATGACATCTACGGACTTTCGGAGATTATGGGACCCGGAGTTTCGTATGAATGTGAATATCAGTGTGGTATGCACGTTTGCGAGGACAATTTTATTCCCGAGATTATCGACCCCGACACAGGTGAGGTTCTTCCTGCCGGTGCAAAGGGTGAGCTTGTGTTCACTACTATAACAAAGGAAGGATTCCCTCTTATTCGTTACAGGACAAGAGATATATGCTCCCTCAACTATGAAAAATGTAAGTGTGGCAGAACTCACGTGAGAATGAATAAGCCTCAGGGAAGAACCGACGATATGCTCATCATAAGAGGAGTAAACGTATTCCCTTCACAGATTGAAGAGGTGCTTCTCAAGGTGGGTGGCGACATTACTCCTAACTACCAGATTGTAGTTGATAGAGTAAATAACAACGATACCTTTGAGGTCAAGGTGGAAATGAGCGAGGCTCTGTTCTCCGACGGAGTAAAGGGCATTGAAAGAGTTGAAAAGACAATTTCAGATTCGCTTCGTTCGACTCTCGGTATAGGACCTAAGGTAACTCTTGTAAATCCAAAGTCAATTACTCGAAGCGAGGGTAAGGCTAAGAGAATTATTGACAACAGAAAACTCAGCTAAGAAAGGGGAACGTTATGTTTATTAAACAGCTTTCTATATTTGTGGAAAACAAGCTTGGCAGACTTGAGGCAATTATCAATACTCTTGGAAGTAAAGGTGTAAATATCAGAGCCTTATCAATAGCTGAGACAACCGAATTCGGAATTCTTCGTGTAATTGTTGACGATATTGATACAGCAAAATCTGCACTTGACGAAATCGGAGTAATTTCAAAGGCAACCGACGTAATAGCAGTTTATATTGATGATAAAACGGGTGGTCTTGCGTCAATTCTCAAGCTTATAACCGATGCCGGAATCAGCGTAGAATATATGTACGCATTCCTTTCAAGAAAGGATAACGCCAAGGCGCTTATGGTGCTCAAGGCAGATGACGAGGTTAAGGCAGAAAAGACGCTCCTTGCAAACGGAGTGGAGTTGTTCGATCCTAAAACGTTATAACGAACAGGGGGATGTAAAAAAAGGTTAGACCACATAAAACCAGAGG
>JAZNRH010000063.1:0-5172 GCA_045590615.1 Eubacteriales bacterium | reverse complement strand
CAGGAATCGTGGCATACTGGTTGACGTAGAAGGTCAGGAAGAACTTGACGATACTACGGCGCTGACACTTAAGGCTTTGGATTTAAAATGATTAACATCAAAACTCAAAAAGATATCGATCAGATGCGAAAGGCATGCAGAATAACAGCCGCTGCCTTGAAGTTTGCGGGAGAGCATATAAAACCTGGTATCACTACCCTGGAGCTCGACCGCAAGATCAGAAGCTTTATCGAACAAAACGGAGCAAAACCCTCGTTTCTTAATTACAACGGGTTTCCCGCGTCGGCTTGTATAAGTGTAAACGAAGAGGTCATACACGGAATACCCGGCAACAGGGTTTTGCTTGAGGGCGACATAGTCAAGGTGGACGTCGGGGCATATTACCTCGGTTTCCACGGAGACTGCGCCAACACTTTCCCCGTTGGAGATATTTCAGATGAGGCAAAGCGCCTTATCGAAGTTACCCGACAAAGCTTTTTTGAGGGCATTAAAAACGTCAAGGACGGCTCGAGAGTCGGTGATATCGGCTCGGCAATACAGAGCTTTGTTGAGACAAACGGTTATTCGGTAGTCAGAGATTATATCGGTCACGGTGTGGGTGAACATCTGCACGAAGAGCCCGACGTTCCGAATTACGGAAGGTCAGGACATGGACCGAGACTGTATAAAGGTATGACAATCGCAATAGAACCGATGGTATGTCAGGGCGGCTATAAAGTAAAAACTCTTGACAACGATTGGACTGTTGTGACTTGCGACGGAAAGCTTGCCGCACACTACGAAAACACCGTCGTAATTACCGATACGGGTGTCGAAATCTTGACAGAGGCGTAATATGAGTCTCGGGGTTGGAACGCTTGTTGTTTCGGTTAGTGGCAGAGATGAGGGCAGAGTGCTTGCAGTAGTTGGAAGCAACGAAACTCACCTTTTCTTAGCCGATGGCAGAAAACGCAGGATAGAAAAACCAAAGCAAAAGAAAATAAAGCATGTCAGAGTACTTGGACTTAGGTTAACCCAAGGCGAGTGCGAAAAGCTCGAGAAAAACGAGCTGACCAATAAAATGCTTTATAACGGAATCAGACAGAGTATTGAGAAACAAACAGTTTGAAAACTTCGACTTAGGAGGAAACAATCTTGGCTAAAGACGATGTTATGGAGTTTGAAGGCGTTGTAGTGGAAACACTTCCCAATGCGAACTTCAGAGTAAAGCTCCAAAACGAACTCGTAATACTTGCTCATATATCGGGCAAGATGCGAATGAATTATATAAAAATCGTACCCGGTGACCGTGTACTCGTTGATATATCGGTATACGACACCACAAAAGGCAGAATTACAAGAAGGTTGTAATTCATAAACAAAAATAAAAATCATAACACAATGGAGGTTACTGATATGAAAGTTAAGCCTTCCGTAAAAAAAATTTGCGAAAAGTGCAAGATTATCAGAAGAAAAGGCGTTGTAATGGTTATATGCGAGAATCCCAAGCATAAGCAGAAGCAAGGCTAATGGAGGTGCAGTAAATGGCTCGTATAGCAGGCGTAGATATTCCAAATGAAAAGCGTGTCGAAATCGGTTTGACATACATTTTCGGTATCGGCAGAACAGCTTCAAACAAAATACTTGAGCAAACAGAAATCAACCCTGACACACGCGTTAAGGATTTGACAGACGACGAACTTGCAAAGCTTCGTGAGGCTATTGAAAACGATTACGTGGTAGAGGGTGACCTTAGAAGAAAGATTGCTTATGACATCAAGACAATGACAGACATTGGATGTTACAAGGGCATTCGTCATCGTAAGGGTTTGCCGGTAAGAGGTCAGAGAACTAAGACCAACGCAAGAACACGCAAGGGTCCGAAGAAGACAATTGCTAATAAGAAGAAGTAAGGAGTGACAAGTTAATGGCAGCTAAAGTACAGGCTAAAAAGACTGTAAAGAGACGTCGTGAGAGAAAGAACATTGAAAAGGGCGCGGCACATATCTGCTCCACATACAATAACACAATCGTTACTCTTACAGACGTTGATGGAAATGCTCTTGCATGGGCATCAGCAGGCGAACTCGGATTTAAGGGTTCAAAGAAGTCAACACCCTTTGCAGCACAGATGGCAGCAGAACAGGCAGCACGTGCAGCAATGGAACACGGACTCAAGACCGTAGAAGTATTCGTTAAGGGCCCGGGTCAGGGAAGAGAATCTGCAATCAGAGCTCTCCAGACAGCAGGACTTGACATTACTCTTATCAAAGACGTAACACCAATTCCACACAATGGATGCCGTCCTCCTAAGAGAAGACGTGTATAATTAAAGAAGGAGGAAAAAGGTATGGCAAAGTATACAGGACCTTCTTGCAGACAGTGTCGTAGAGAAGGCGTTAAGATGTTCCTTAAGGGCGACAGATGCTACTCTGACAAGTGCGCTATTGTAAGAAGAAGCACAGTTCCGGGTCAGCACGGTCAGGCTCGTCGCGGAATGATGAAGCAGTATGCACTTCAGCTCCGTGAGAAGCAGAAGGCAAAGAGATATTACGGAGTTCTTGAAAAGCAGTTTAAGAACTACTACGTAAAGGCAGATGCAGCTGAAGGTATGTCAGGTGAAAACCTTCTCAAGCTCATCGAAAGAAGACTTGATAACACAGTATACAGAATGGGACTTGCAGAGAGCAGAAGAGATGCTCGTCAGCTTGTTCGTCACGGACACTTTACTCTCAACGGTGTAAAGGCAAATATCCCTTCACAGCTTGTAAAGCTTGGTGATGAGATTGCAGTCAAGGAGACAAGCAAATCACTTCCCAAGTTCAAGTCTCTTGTTGAAAATATTGACAATAAGAAGAATCCTCAGTGGCTTGATGTTGACAAGCAGAACCTTGTAGCAAAGGTTGTAGCCCTTCCCGCAAGAGAGGACGTTGACTTCGAGATTCAGGAAAATCTTATCGTCGAGTTGTACTCAAAATAAGAGATATCATCAAAAAGCCCGATACTTTTATATTCGCTGTACAACTCAACGTATAGCGTAATAGGAGTTATAGTTTGTAAAACTGATTAACAGGAGGAAAATGATGATAGAATTTAAGAGACCAAGCATAGAGACCGTTGAGCTTAGCGACAACGGTTCATATGGCAAATTTGAAATTGAACCCCTTGAAAGAGGTTTTGGTACTACTTTAGGTAATTCCTTACGCAGAGTGCTTCTCAGCTCTCTTCCGGGTGTTGCTGTAACCTGTGTAAAAATTGATGGTGTTTTACATGAAATCTCAACAGTACCAGGAGTTAAGGAAGACGTAACCGAAATCATCTTGAACGTAAAGGGTATTACTGCCAAGCTTTTCTGCGACTGTCCCAAGACAGTTATAATTGATATGGTAGGTGAGGGTGAGGTCACAGCAGGTGACATCAAGACCGACTCCGACATTGAGATAATCAACGTTGACCATCACATAGCAACACTTTCAGAGGATGCTAAGTTCTATATGGAGCTTACCTTCGACCAGGGAAGAGGATATGTGAGTGCCGACAAGAATAAGCAGAATGGCCCGGGTACTATCGGAGTAATATATACCGATTCAATCTACACACCGGTTTACAATGCTAATTACACTGTAACACCTGCTCGTGTAGGTAACAGCATCGACTTTGATAAGTTGACGCTTGAGGTACAGACCGATGGCACTTTAACGGCAAATGAGGCAGTTTCAATTGCCGCCAAGATTCTCAACGACCATCTTGAACTGTTTATCAATCTCTCGGATAGCTCAAATGCTCCCGCAGTAGGTATGGTAGATGGTGAAGAAACCGTCAAGAAAATTCAATTAGAGATGACCATTGAGGAGCTTGACTTGTCAGTTCGTTCATTCAACTGCTTGAAGAGAGCAGGAATTGATACAGTGGGCGACTTGACCAACCGTACACAAGACGAAATGATTAAGGTGCGTAACCTTGGTAAGAAGTCACTTGAGGAAGTAATCCAGAAGCTTGAGACTATGGGACTTTCACTCAAGAAGGAAGACGAGTAATTACGCACGTCCGTTTGTAATACTGAGTAAAGGAGGAATACAAAATGCCGGGAACAAGAAAGTTAGGTCGTACAACCGACCAAAGAATGGCAATGCTCAGAGGCATGACAACATACCTTTTGGAAAACGGATCAATAGAAACAACCTTGACAAGAGCAAAGGAAGTAAGAAGCCTTGCTGAAAAGATGATTACACTTGGTAAAACAAATACACTTGCATCAAGAAGACAGGCACTTGCATTTATCACTAAAGAGGACGTTTTAACAAAATTGTTCAACGAAATCGCTCCTGCATACGCAGAAAGAAATGGTGGTTATACAAGAATTCTTCGTAAAGGCCCAAGACGTGGCGACGCCGCTGAAATGGCAATTATCGAGCTTGTTAAGTAATTGATATCAAAAAGGGCTGTAAAAAACACGACGTTTTTTACAGCCCCTGCTTTTGATAGGAGAGAAGAAAATGGACAGAGACAATCACGGATTTGATGAAGGCTTGGCAGAGCTTGTTTATAAGTTTGCCGAGTACAAGGATAGCTTACCATACGACTCGCCCGAAGCAATGAAGCTTGTGGCAAAATGGCAACGCTTTATGACAAAAAACTATTACGAATGTAACGATGAGCTTTTGGAATGCCTTGGTAAAATGTACGCAGGAGACGATTTTGCACCGAAAATTGACGTCTTTGGTAAGGGCACAGCCGAGTATATGAGTAAGGCTATATTGGAGTATTGCTCACGAAAATAATATGTCTGCAATATCATTGAAAATCGCTCGGGCGATTTTCTTTTTTGTTTTATATAACATTAAAAGGCTGTAAAAAACTAATTTAGTTTTTACAGCCTTTTTATAAGCATAACAAATTACATCTTTAATTTTGGTAATATGTAACTAAAACTAAACAAATTATGCTTTTCGGAGGTCCAGGAGACGCTTTTTGCTAAAAAGCGCCTCTTGGTGCTTTTTGGGAGTCCTGAGGGTGCTTTTTGCTAAAAAGCGCCTCTTGGTGCAATATTTTTTTGCAAACGTTATGGTAGAAAAGCTATGCTATTGTATTAAGAAAAACTAACCAAAAACAAACAACATTGCTTTTCGGAGGTCCAGGAGACGCTTTTTGCTAAAAAGCGCCTCTTGGTGTTTTTCGGGAGTCCAGAGGGTG
>JAZNRH010000062.1:0-2119 GCA_045590615.1 Eubacteriales bacterium | reverse complement strand
TGTACTTATGTACAGCAGTCGCGAAGTTCGTGCAAAACATAAAACAATATAATTAATGTGAAAAAATTGATTTTTCAATTTTTTACCTTATAAAACGTTTGCTTTTTTAATAAGCATAACAAATTTTATCCTTATTTACATATGTTTTCATTGTTTTATGTGGTCTAACCTTTTTTTACATCCCCATTGTCTGTTATCCTACTAACTATACTCTGCCTGTCGAGCCGAAGCCCCCCTCGCCTCTTACACTCTCGGCAAGCTCGTCAACCTCGCAATACTCTGCCTTAAGAAAGGGAACTATTGCCATCTGGGCAATTCGCTCACCCGAGGTAATAGTCTGTGCTTCACTCGATTGATTGCGAAGGGCAACCATTATTTCGCCACGGTAATCGGCATCTATTACGCCCACCTTGTTCGCAGGGGCAAGTCCCCTTTTGGTCGCAAGTCCACTTCTTGCAAAAACGAGTCCAACGTAGCCCTCGGGAATTTCGACTGCTATGCCTGTATGTATGAGCTTTGTCTCTCCGACTGCTATCGTCGTTTCACCCTCTGTCAGAGCGTAAAGGTCTGCTCCTGCAGAATACTCGGTTGCATAGCTCGGGCATATTGCTTTGTCACTTAGCTTTTTGTAATTCAATTTCATCAGGTTGTCTCTCTTTCTACTATATTACAATCTATTATCTGCTTCTTTGGTTGTTTTTCGCCCTTAACTACCTTGGAAAAGACGTCTGCTGCAAGAGCTCCGAGCTCGTTGGGCAGATTGTCCACTGAGGTGAGCTCAGGTATCAGGCAATACGAGAGAAGCGAGTTGTCGTAGCCCGTTACCACAATGTCGTCGGGAATGGAATATCCACATTCAAGACAAGCCTTGACAGCGCCGACGGCAAGCTCGTCCTCAGCACAGATGATTGCAGTGATATCGGTGTTGCGCTTGAGAATTTCACAGGTTGCCTTCTTGGCATCTAAATAATATCGGTTGGACAGATGCATTATCTGATTTTCAATCTCGAGTCCGACCTCGGCAATTCCGTCACAAAAGCCCGAAAGCTTCTTCATTCCACTCGGAGTGCGTCTGTCGTAAAGATACAAAAATCGCTTATGTCCACGCTCGGCAAGCATTCTGACAACACTGGACACGGTAGACTTATCGTCGGTGAGCACCGAGTACATTCCCTCCTGCTCAAAGTCGGTATTAATGCCTATTACGGGAATTGTCTTTGCAGCCCTTGAAAGCACCTCTAAGCAGGGAGACTCCTGAAATTTTGAGCCGACTACAAAGAGCGCGTCTATTCTACGGCTGAGCATCATTGACACGTATCGGCTGATTTCGTTTACTGCATCGCCGATATTGTAAAGTATCATATCGTAGCCCTGCTTCTTCATTTCCTTTTCAAGAACAGAGACAGCACGTGAGCCGTATATGTCCTCGACGTCGGGCAGAAACACTCCTACAATATTGACAGACTGAGAGTTGAGAGTCTTGGCGTAAACGTTTGGTACGTAGCCCTCTTTCTCAATTATCTCGGTTATCAGCTTTCTCGTTTTTTCCTTGACGGGTCCTCCGTTGAGTGTTCTCGAAACGGTAGCTATGGACACTCCTGCCTTTTCTGCTATATCGTAAATGTTCAATTATTTCACCTCTTTGTATATATCATACCACATTTTTTTTGATATGTCATTGATTTTTATTGTTTTTTTTGATAAAATAGTAAAAAATATAAGGAACGGTGAATTATGAAATACGTTATTGCTTCGGATATACATGGATCGGCACTCTGGTGCGAAAGGCTGATTGACGCATTTGAGAGCGAAAAGGCTGACAAGCTGATTCTGCTCGGTGATATTCTCTATCACGGTCCGAGAAACGACCTGCCCGACGGATACGACCCTAAAAAAGTAATCGAAATGCTCAATGCTCTCAAGGGCAGAGTGGTATCGGTGAGAGGAAACTGTGAAGCTGAGGTTGATGCGATGGTGCTCAACTTCCCCTGCCTTGCCGACTATATGCTACTCGACTTTGAAGGCAAAACGCTCTTCCTGACACACGGACATATCTACAATGAAAACGCTCTCCCACCCCTTGCCGACGGAGACGTGCTCATTCACGGGCACACACATA
>JAZNRH010000061.1:0-28928 GCA_045590615.1 Eubacteriales bacterium | reverse complement strand
ACTCCTTGGCTCACAGAACGACATGGCTACGATCCGACTTCGGCGGTGTTGAGCTTATCCGACGCGCCTCCCAGAAGGAAGCCTTTGGTATGACCTTCGGCCTTCTGCTCAACAGCGGAGGCAAGAAGATGGGCAAGACACAGAAGGGCGCCGTTTGGCTTGACCCTGAAAAGACTACACCTTATGACTTCTTCCAGTATTGGAGAAACGTAGATGACGCCGACGTTATCAAGTGTATGAAGATGCTTACCTTTATGAGTCTTGACGAAATTGCCGAGTATGAGAAGCTTGAAGGTAGTGAGCTCAATAAAGCTAAGGAAAAGCTTGCTTATGAGCTTACAGAGCTTGTTCACGGTGCAGAGGAAGCAAATAAAGCGCTTGACGCTTCAAAGGCAATATTTGCTGGTGGTGTCAGCTCAGAAAATATGCCGACCACCGAAATCAGCGAGTCTGATTTTGCAGACGGTAAAATCCTTGTTTCCGATCTTCTTGTGCTTTCTAAGCTTGCTCCGTCAAAGGGTGAAGCAAAGCGCCTTATGATGCAGGGTGGCATCACCGTAAACGGAGAAAAGATGGACAAGATTGATTCTGCAGTAGCAAGAGACACCTTCGATGAAGAGGTAATTCTTAAGAAGGGCAAAAAATCCTTCCAGAAGATTATAGTTAAGTAAATGAAAGGCGAGGGGCTTTTGTGATAAAGCGCCCTCGCCAAACAAATAAAAGACTTGACAAAAACGATTAATTTTGATATAATCTATGCGTTACGTGCGAGTATGGCGGAATTGGCAGACGCGCTAGATTCAGGTTCTAGTGAGAGCAATTTCATGCAGGTTCGACCCCTGTTACTCGCACCAAAAGAAAAAGCACCTGTGGGTGCTTTTTTCTTTTGGTATATGATAAAAGGAAGGGGTCGAACCTCGAGGAGGGACAAAGCGTGAAGAAAAGTGTTCAGTGTTAAAGCGAATTATTTCGACGAAATTCTTGACTTTACTGAGTGTTTTATGGTAAAATATTGTGAAGTTTAGACATAAGGATGGTAGACTATGAGATTACTTACAAAAGAACGAGCAAGATTCGCTTTAGGAGTGATTATCTGTATTGCATTAGCAGTTGCATCGGTTTTGATTGAAAGGCTGATACCGGGCGATTTAATAGGTGCATCAATTATAGCTTTATTTGGTGGAACTATTATAAACACATTTTTTCACCCCGATTGGATGAAGCCGGCTTTGAAATTTACGTCTAAAAGAATTTTGAAGTTTGCAATCATTCTTTTGGGTGCATCTCTTTCTATAGGTGTTATCGTAGACGTCGGAAAGATGACCTTCTTTGTTATGATTTTCACTTTTTTGATGTGCTTTGGTGGTGGATATTTTATTCGCAAGGTATTTAAGCTGAACTGGAAGCTTAGTAACCTTATATCTGCCGGAACAGGAATTTGTGGTGGTTCTGCCGTTGCAGCAATTGCACCGGTTATTGATGCCGATGACAAGGACGTTGCATTTGCTATGTCATCTACATTCCTTTTTGATATGATAATGGTTGCCCTTTATCCGATTATGGGCAGATTGCTCGGTCTGTCTGATATTGCGTATGGTATTTGGGCAGGTACTTCAGTAAATGACACATCAAGCGTTGTTGCTTCGGGATATGCATTTTCTGAGATTGCAGGAGATTTTGCAACGATGGTCAAGCTGACAAGAACGGTTGCAATTATCCCGACTGTATTGGTTTTTGCTTACATAGGCATACGAATGAAACGCAAGGAAATTCAAAGCCGTAACCAAAGAGAAAAGGTTAAGATTACAAAAATCATACCTTGGTTTATATTAGGCTTTCTCGCACTTGCACTACTTAATAGCTTTGGTTGTATTCCGGTTGCAATTTCTGCTCCGATTAAAACGTTCAGTAAATTTCTGATGGTTATGGCTCTTGGCGCAATAGGTCTTAATACCAGCTTGGCTGATTTCAAAAAAGCAGGTCTTGCCCCGATGTTCTATGGTATTACCATTGACACTCTGGTTACCATTACAGCACTTATTGTTATTTCATATATGGGCTTGGTTTAACAGATACAAGAAATCCCACTTATAGTTCTTTTAGAATTGTGAGTGGGATTTTGTAATACGTCAAAAACAACGGTCTGTAAAAAACACAGTTTTTACAGACCGTTGGTGTTGTTTATAACAATATTCCAATAACCTGGAAGGGCTTGAGAGATAGTTCAAGTTCTTTATCGAAAGTACGTTTTTCACCGATTGGCGACATACAGCCGTCGGCAAGGGTGTATTGCTTTATGCCGTCGGGGAGAGTAAGCTTAGCTGTTGTTGCTTTGTCACTTGCATTATAGAGTCTAACGAATATATTTTCTCCGTCGTATCTGAGCGCTGAAAGCTGAGCATTTTCGACCTTGATGGCGTTGAGCATTTCATCAGTTGTGTCAATTACAGGGCAGTTAAACTCGAGCGCTTTTTCCCAGAGCACACTGTCGCTATGAGCAGGGTGAGGGAGAATAGCAAAGTCGCAGGCAATATGCTCACCCAGATTGTAGGAAAGCTTGCTTTCGCATTTGTATTCCATTGCAACCGATCTGAATAACGTTGTCATCATAACGCCGTTTTCGGTATTGTTAGAGGGGAGACCTCTGTTGATAAGAGAAAGACCGACACCGTCTTTTTCGGCATCCATAAACATGCTAAGAGGCTGATGTCCCTCTCCACGCTCAACGAGAGTATATGGGATTTGATGGCGAACGCTTCCACCTTCAAGAGCAGTTGGAAAAGCTGCCCTGAGTCTGAAATGAGGAACGTTGCAGTCAAATTCCGTGTGATAGTCAATTCTCGGGCTAAAGTTATAAAGAGTGATAGTAGTAGTGAAGGGCACGATTGTTACCCAGAATTTAAGCTCGCCCTTTTGCTCAATTCTGATACCCTTGTCGCCAAGCTTGGTGACAGATACCGAGGTAACACCGTCTTTTGCAATCATCATATTCGGGTGATTGAGACCCCTTCTGTCGTATGGGTCGGGTACGTTGGTGCTATATTTACTCGTGTCGAGCTCGTATGGATATTCAAATTCTACCCAGTTGTCACCGTTATCAGCCTGTAGCTGTAGACTGCCAAAGGGGATATCGCAGTCTTGAACGACGTTTTTCCCCGTTGCCTTGTCAACGAGTGAGGTAATATAGCCAAGCTCGTTGAAGGTAGCCTTGTAATAAGAATTTTCAAAGCCTTCTGGCAGCTCTGTAACGGTTTTTTCAAGAGCCTCTTTTTTGCCAAAGGAAAGGGGAGGGAGCTTGTAATATGAATCGTTTACAATGCCTTCCACCTCAAAGGGAAGAGCATTGAAGCTTGCCTTATTACCGGACGTTGAAAGCTGTGCAAGCTTGTCCTTTAAGGAAGCGTTTGTTTCGTCATATTCCCTCATTGCATCTATAATGCCTTTATCGCAGATTGTACCACAAATAATATCATGGAATTGATTTTTAAGGGTTGTCTTCCACTCGGGAATAAGGTCGATTTTCTTGCCCTTGATAACTGATAATACTTCGAGAGCGTAGAGCAAATTTTCAAGCTTGTTGTTCATCTGCTTGATTTTAATATTGGTGGTAAAGCTACCCTTTTGACAGCTGATAAATTCACCCTTGTAGGTGTCCTTCTTGTCCCAATCAACCTCACTAAGAGCCTTTGAAATGGTTGAATACGCGAGCTTTGGCATTTCGGGGTCCTGCTGAAGCTCGGGTACAAGCTCAAGCATAGACCAGGAAGGCATTTTCATATCTCCACCAATCGGCATAAGCTGAGGGTCGTCGTGGCATCTCGGGTCGTTCATACCAAAGAGTGAGAGAATACCCTCCTTAGAGCCCTCACACCATTTAAGCTCGGCGGCGTTAATGTCCTCTTCGGGACCTATAAAGCGAATACCTGCATAGCCCGTTGAACACCAATGAGATTTAATTTCACTTTCGTCAGCGCCCTGCCAAAGAAAATTTTCCTTGTCAAAGTTTTTGTCCATACATCTGCTGAAAATGTAATATTTGTATCCACATTGAGTAAGGATTTGTGGAAGCTGTGCGTGGTGACCCCAGCAGTCGGCAATAAAAGCTGAGTCAAGCTCACTTTCCTCGATACCTACAAGGCTTTTAAGAGTCCTCTTTCCGAGAGTAGACTGCATATATATGCTTTCGCCGGAGGGCATACACATATCGGGCACAACCCACATTCCGGGTGCAAAAACAAGCTGTTTGTTTTTTATGAGCTTTTTCATTGATTCTTGCTTATCAGGATTTTCATTCCAATAGCGCTCAAAGAAGTACGCCTGCTCTACCGTATAGGTAAGCTCAGGGCATTCGAGCATCATATCAATTGCTCTGTTTATAATCTTGGTAGCCATATCGTGATAGTCTTTTTCGGACTTAAGATATGCTATATCGTGATGAAACGTCGGCACTAAATGAATTTTAGTTTTCATTGTATTTCTCCTTGATTTATTTCAAGAAAATTTTATCATAATTTGAATAATAAGTCAAGTCATTTTACTAATTATTTATAAAAGTGGGTCAGTAAAAACTTAGTTTTTACTGACCCTTTGTTTATAGACCTTAGTAAAGTGTTACTTTTTCAATATCTGCCGGCATATCAACTGTTGGTGCAACCCAGGTGTCAGGGTTAGCAAGAACCTTGCCGGACAGACCTATAACAACCTGAGCTCTTGTTGGATAGCTTGTAAGAGCTTCGGTCTTGTATTTATAGGTGAAGTTGCCACTGGGAACGGTTACGCTTCCCGAGAAGGTAATTTCCTTGGTGTGCGCTTCATCACTCTTCCAGCTTCCGTCATCGTTATAAATCTGAGTGTAGTAGTTGAGATAAGCCTTGTTTTCATCGGGATAATACTCGATGTAATCAGAAGAATGAAGCTCAGCGTTGAAGGTGATCGTTTTGTCTCCAATGGTAATCGAAGGATTCTTTGCAGGAGCGTCAATCGGTGTGTATGCTGTGAGAGTATCAAGCTTGACACCTGTGCAAGCGCCACTGCATGAAACTGTAATTCCTGTGAATCCTGAGTATTTGATCGTAGAACTAAATGCCACGTTGTGAGGAGACGTTGCAGGCTCAACTCCGTTTCCTGAGAAGTCGTAGCCCTCGTGGTCTTCGTTGTTAACTTCTACAAGTACGATTTCCTTCCAGCCTGTAAAGTTGAGAGGAACGAAGTAGTCGTTACGTCCGTCGTGTGTTGAGCTTTTACCCCAGAGAGTGAGAAGAAGTGCATCGGTGGGCGAGCCGTTTCCGTAAACCTTGAGCTTGAGAGCAATTTTTCCTTCGATGTCAACCGAAGAAGAAACAGCGTTTTTGCCCTTCAATTCGTTTGCAGCCTTTTCTTCAAAGTCGTAAACGAGAACACCGTCCTCTTGTTTAGCTTCTGTTGAATATCTTTGTTCAATTCTGATGAAAGGAGTTTGTTCATCAAACGGGTTATTGAAGCTCTGCGCAGAAAGTGAATCAACACTTGCGTCGTAAACCTTGTGCTTGAGATACTTCATCTCCTTGAATGCCCAGCTTCCGTCTGCCTGCTTGAATACCTTGTGCTCATATTCCGAGTTGAGAAGCTGTTCTCTTACTTCGGGAGCAAAGTAGTTGGACTCACGCAATCTCGTATAAAGACCGTAGTACATAAAGTTATCGGAAAGTCTTGTCGGTGCATTGAAGTTATTAATCGAGAAGCCCGAGCAAACAGTACCGAAGTTGTATCCTATACAAAGGGAACCAAAATAGTCAAGGTCATCTCTGTAGATACTTCTTACGTTGGTATCCTTATATCTGCTTGTTGAGTCGGGACAGTAGTTGAACCAGCCTGCAGTGGCAGTGTAGAAATAATTCTTATAGTTGCTTTGGCTTGAGAGGTGGAGATTCATAAAGCTCTTGAAGGCTCTCTTTGCAGGGTCAATCGCACCACCTCTTGCACGTGCAGCCCAGAGATACGGGAACATTGATGAATACTCAATTATCGGGTCAACCTTACAATTTGAAACTACTGTACGAAGGAATTCTGCATATACATAGTATCTTTCTGAGGTGGTTGTAAAGAAGTCACGACCGAACGATTCGAGACCGTCAAGATAAATCATCTCAAAGCCACCATCGTTATAAGCCTTTGCAGTAAGCTCGGCGACCTTATAGAAGAGGGGAGAAAGGGGCTTGGGCTGGAATCCACCAAACCAACCGTAGAGCTGATAGATTATAGCTCCGTCCTCGTGAGCAACAGCCTTTGTGCCACACTGACCTCTCTTTACGTTGATAAATCCTGAGGTAGTGCCCTGTCCGATAAGAATAATTTCTTCGTCTATAAGAATGTATTTGCTTCCGGGGTGTCCGTTGTAGGGAATGTTACCTTCACCTGTTTTGAATACGGAAGCATCTTCATAGGTTTTAAGGTTCAATTTAGACTTGGAAATTTTCTCACGAAGAGTCCATGTCTGCTCAGCAGTTACAATGTCTTTTTGATACTGTGGGTCAGAAAGGAGCGTAATTGCACCGGGGTATACAAGAGAAGAATAGGTATGGAGCGAGAGCTGAAGTCCTTTTTCAAGGAACTTGTCACCAACTCTTTTCTTGAAGGTCGCAGCATCAATGTATTTGTTTATGGAAGCCTCCGACCTCGTTCGAAGGGCAGTAAAGTTAAAGTCACCCTGAACAAAGGTACTACCCTGATGTATATCTATCTGTTCAACCGAGTACTTTTTAGCAAGTGAAGCAGTCTCTTCAGCGTTGGTTGTGTTGAGAGAGGTCTGTACAATAACGTAGTCGTAGTAGATATCCTGGTGGTCAAGTGCGTATGGACCACCGTGTGTTGACGTTATACCGTATTTGGGGTCAATATCGTCTACAATCTTTTTCAGGAAGTCGCGATGCTCTGTCATTCTTGAGAATGCGACACCGAATTTTGAACATATAGCATTAACGCCATCGATAGCATTGACCGTACCCTTGACCTTCTTTGAGCTGCCACCGGGATAGTCCTCGGTCAAAACAGTCGTTGTCATAGGAATACCTGAAATGCCGAATGCATCGGGATTGTCAAGCTCCCAGGGAGCATTAATTGCAAGCTGACACATTACTACAGCAGAGGCATCTGATGGAATGTTAGAGTCAAGAGTTACCGAGAAATAAGAATCTTTAACGTCGATGATGAAGTAAAGAACTGAGGAATCCTTGTAGGTAACCTTTAATCTGCCATTGTCAATAGCAACAGATGATGGCTGAATATTAGCCTTTGACTTGTTGACAATGTAGGTAAACCAAGGAGTAACAGACTCTGTAACAACGTTTTCACCCGTCATCTTATTGATAATCTCGGAAACAACACCGTTGTTCTTGAGAATTGAAACCTTGATATAATCGTTTTCAAAATAAACTGTTTTTTTGTCTTCTTTGAGAGTATCAGGATTGATGCTGTAGAAGTCTTTGCTGTATACTTTGTCATTGGACGCCATAAGAATGTTGTACTCAGCCCAATGTCCCGAAATGTCAGAGAATACCTTGTCAACGTGTTCCTTGCTGACGGTACGCTCGTTTGCAACCAGAGAAACGAGACGGTTGATAACCGTAACAACCTCGGCTCTTGTTATAGTAGCATCGGGCTTGAATGAGCCATCACCGTAGCCGTTTACAAGTCCTGAAGCAGCAGCAGCTTTAATTGCCTTGTAATATTTGCTTGTTTCAGAAACGTCTGTGAACTTGATTGACTTTGTAGCTTCAAGATTTGACGTGAAGTATGCAAGCTCAACAAATTCGGCTCTTGTAATTTTTGCATTGGGGTTGTACTTGTCACCCTCTGTTGTGTAGAGGTATCCGTTTGCATCAAGATAAGCAATAGCCTTATAGTACCAATCTTCAGGCTTAACGTCACTGAATCTCGATGTAAAGCCTTCGGGAATAGTCTGTGAGCCTGCGAGAAGTCTTGCGAATATTGTACAAGCTTCAGCCTTTGTCATATTGTTGTTAGGCTTGAAGAGGTTGTTCTCGTAGCCGTTGATGTAGGCAACGTTGTTTCCGTTTGCCTGATAAGAAATCTTTTTGAGTGAAAGAACAGGGTCGGGCTCGGGCATCTCAAGAAGCTTGTCGAGCTTGATTGTCTTTTGAGTTTCTTTTACGTAGCCACCCACCTTGTTATAGTAGGGAACGGCAAAACGTACGTCAAGTGCCATATCCTCTTCCGAAAACTTGATTAAAAGGGGATAAGCTTTGTTTGCATCCGAGAACGTGCCTTCAAGATTTGCGTGGATTGAAACGATTGGATATCCATTAGCCGTCTTGAAGGTGTTGGTGACGATATTTGTTCCGGTGGCGTCGTTTGACGTAACCACGCAGAGAATGTTATCGTTGTTGACAAAGCAGGCATTCCAAAGGTTTTCACCGTCGTGAGGTGAACCCGTATTAACCATCGTCTTTATCATTTTGGTTGTAAAGTTTTTGTAGGTTTTTATCCATTCACTCATCGAAAGGCTCCAGTCATGCTGGGTATACATATTACCGTTTTTGTCGGTGAATGAGGTAGTGAAGATAATAGCACGCTTGTCTAAATGGTTGGCATTGGTCTGGTTAAACCAATCAATTATATTCTGTCTGGGGTACGCTTCAAGCTGATAGATAATATACGAGGTCTTACCCACAGTAGTAATAATAGCATAGTTGTTGTTGTCGTAGAATTCGGTCTTAATTGAATTATCGGGTACGAAGTCATTGATTGTGAAGGTAGAGGCAAGAATATTGTTTCTGTTGTAGCCACCACCCACGTAGTCGTTCATATCCAGTGAAACACCATAGGGGATTTTAGCTTCTGTTAAAATCGAAGCTGTTTCCTTCAAGGTCTCGAATTCTCCATTTTGCACTTTGTCGTTTAGGCATGCATTGTCAAGCGCAGAAATTATATCAGCGTGAACAGTTAAGCCAAGCTCTTTGGATAGTGAGTGGTATTCATATCTTGCACCACCTGTGGTATTACCGACAAAGCTGACGTATTTGAGATTATATGGGGTTGCAATATCCGTCAACCAATACATTGCGTCCTCAAGGTACTCGGTTTTGTCCTTGTCGGAAATAAACGGTCTTACACTGTTTAAGCTGGCAATAACAAATTCGTTATCGCTGATGTAATCGTCTTCAAATTCGACTGTTGCGGCAAGTGAGCCGAGTGATAAGAGACAGCTTAAAACGAGTAGTGATAAAAAGATTTTAAGCGTTTTCATTGTATCCTCCTTAACTTAGTAAAGTGTTACTTTTTCAATTCCATCGGGCATATCAACCTCAGGCGCCTTCCAATCGCTCGGATTGGCAATAACGTTACCGGCAAATCCCATTACTACCTGAGCTCTCGTTTTAAGAGAGGTAGTAGGCTCGGCATTGTAGGTGTAGTTAAAGCTACCCTCAGGTGCTTTTACGTTACCTGTAAATGTGATTTCCTTGGTGTGAGCATTATCTCTCATCCATTTACCCTCTTCGTCATAGACCTTGGTGTAGTAGTTGAGATATGCCTTGTCATATTCGGGATAGTATTCGATATAATCGGCTGAGTTGAGCTCTGCATCAAACTTGATCGTGTTATCGCCAATTGTTACGCTGGGATTTTTAATAGAAGCATTTTGAACAGCGTTAGCTGTGAGAGTTCCGATTTTAACACCCTCGCACTTACCTGCAAGCGAAACCATAATAGATATGGGAGCATCGTATTTAGGAACGAATGGGAAGGTTAAGTTGTGTGGTGAATCGGGAATTTCAACCCCCTCGAAAACGTAGTCGCTGTATTCAGCGTTGTTGGCTTCGAGAAGAATGATTTCCTTCCAGCCCTCAAAGTTTACGGGAACGAAATATTCGATACGAGACTCGTCATATCCGGGTGTTATACCAAATATGGTAATCAGAATTGCATCTGTATCGGAAGAATTTCCGTGAACCTTGAGCCTGAGAGCAATTTTGTCCTTTATAGATACGTCCTTGAGAGGATAAGTTCCGGCAATTTCAGAAACGGGCTTGGTCTCGTCAAAAGGATAAACTACAAAAGCATCTGAGTAGTCGGTCGAATATCTTTGCTCAATTCTGATGAACGGAGTCTGCTCACCGTACGGATTTTTGCTCTTGAAGGTTGTAAGAGCTTTGTCGGTCGTGTCAAATACTTTGTTCTTGAGATATTTCATCTCCTTGAACGCCCAGCTACCGTCAGACTGCTTGAAGAGCTTGTGCTCATTGCCGTCAAGAAGTTGTTTTTTAACCTCAGGGGAGAAGTAGTTAGCTTCACGCAGTCTTGTGTATGAGCCATAGTACATAAAGTTGTGAGAGAGTCTCGTCGGCTCTTCCAATATCTGAATGGAGAAGGGCTGACATACCGTACCGAAATTGTATGCAAGAGCAAGTGCTCCCATGTGGTCAAGGTCGTCTCTGTACATGGTTCTGACAAGAGTGTCCTTGTATTTTTCGTTCATATCAGGCGCATAGTGGAACCAACCAACAGTCGCTGTATAGAAGCAGTTAAGAAATTTACTCTGGCTCTCGATGTGCAGTTGTTTATGAGCCTTATAGCCACGCTTCATATAGTCGATTGCGCCACCTCGTCCACGTGCAGCCCAGAGAGAAGGATACATTGAAGAGTATTCAATAATGGGATCTACCTTACAATTTGAAACAACCTCTCTAACGAATTCAGCGTAGATATAGTATTTCTGCCTCATATCACAAAGGCCGGGACGTGCAAATGATTCGAGACCGTCGAGATAAATCATCTCAAAGCCACCCTCGTTGTAGGCTCTCGCAGTTTCACGGGCTACGTGATAGAAGAGTTCGGAAAGAGGAACTGATTGGAACATACCAAACCAGCAGAAGAACTGCTTGATTTCAGCACCCTTCTTGTGAAAAGCAGGTGTCGTTCCGGCTTGTCCTCTCATCAAATCTCCAAAGCCTTTATCGGAATGCGAGTTGAGTATGAGAATCTCGTCGTCAATGAGAAGAAATCTTGTGTACAGGTATCTGTATGGACAAAGCTGGTCAGGATTGTACTGAATGCTCAAAGAGTCACATTCGGTGAACAGCTCAGTCGCATCGGTAGATAAATCCTCCTTCAGTGTCCATGTTTTAGGATTCATAACAAGCTGCTTGTTCCATTTTGGATTTGAAAGTGTTTTTTCTGCCCAGTAGGGAACAAGAGATGAATAAGTGTGTAGGGAGAGCTGAACGCCACCCTTTACGAGTCTGTCTCCCATTCTTTCCTTAAAGGTGGTAGCAGAAACAAATGTGTTATTTTCCTCTTCCTCGGGAGTTCGTGCGCACCTGAAGTCAAAGTCAGCCTGAATAAAGGTGCCGGGACCTCTGTGCATATCAATTTGCTCAACCGAGTATTGTTTGCAATATTTGAGGGTCTTTTCAACGTTGTAGGGGGTAATACCTCTTTGTACCAATACGTAGTCGCCGAATATATCGGTATGGTCGAGGGTGTATGCACCACCGTGCTTTGAGGTAATTCCCTTGGTTGGGTCGATATCGTCTGTGAGCGCTTTCAGGTGATCGCGATGCTCTGTCATTCTTGAGAAAGCAATACCTATTTTAGAGCCCTTCGGTGATACGCCAAGATAAGTGTAGGTAGTACCTTTTGCATATTTCTTTGCTCCACCGGGATTACAGAAAATCTCAACAGTAGTTGTCATTGGTACTGCAGACAGACCAAAAGCATTTTCGTTGTCAAGCTCCCAATACGCATTCGTAGTAAGGTTACAAAGCGTTATACTGTCTACAACTGACGGAATATCAGAATCGAGTGTAACCGAGAAATAACACTCCTTGACGTCAATGATATAAAAAGCTACGATACCGTTTTCAAACTCTACCTTGAGTCTTTCGCCATCTATCGAAAGGGTAGAGGGCTTAATGATTTTCTTTTCGCTGTCAGCAAGATAAGTAAACCACGGTTCTTCACTTTCTCCCAAAGCATCTTCGTCGGTCATTTTATTTATAAGACCGGATACTTTTCCTCCAATTTTATCAATAACGACTTTTATGTAATCGTTTTCAAAAAAAATGGAACTAAGGTTTTCTTTAAGTACGTTAGTCATAATCTTTTCCTCACTTTCAATAATCGTCCAAAATAATTCTATCTGTTAAAAAATGAAAAGTCAAGATAAAAAATCAAGAAAAAAAGTCAAATTTGGTCATTTTGGTTCAAACGATAGACATATTTCACAAAAGACAAATACAAATTATGTGAGATTAGTCATCGGAAAATATTACCGGATTAATGTAATACTGCCGTTGTATTATTATTCTTGGTTTTTATTGTCAAAACCTTTGAAAACATTCTGTTTTGCTACAAAAAATAAAGACTGCGTATTCATTAGAAACGCAGTCTTATTAATTCGTCATTCTTTCAAATCTATGTTATTATTCTTAAACCAAGAAAGCGAAAGGTCAATAAAATTTTGAATTACTTCGTCGTTAGCTGTGCTTTGGCTGTATTGCATGTAAATCGTACGGCGCGAATATGGATTTTTAAGGGCAAAATAATAAACGTCATCTTGGTCGTAAGGTTCAGACAGCAAATACAGGTCTGAAACACATATAGCTCCAAAGCCTTCCTTCATTATTCGATAGCTCATATCAAAAGAAAAGGAGTTTACAGATATATGGGGAGAAAAACTGTGATTTTTAATTATTTGGGAAAGTCTTTTGTATGAGTCTGAATACGCTGCCTGTCTGATAAACGGCAATTCTCTTAAAAGGGAAACGTCAGAAATTTCAAGCTCAGACGGTATCGTTTTCGTTACAACCTGTTTATGTGAAATTGAATATTTTAGCAGTTCGGAGGATAAGGGAATACCTTTCTTGACGGCTATCACAATTCGTTCCTCTGTCACGGGAATTCTTATACTGTCAGTTTCGTTTTGATTAAACGTCAATAATATGTCTATATTTCCGTTTTTTTGCTTTTCAAGATTTCCGTTAGTGTCTACAGTAATTGTAACATCGGGATACTTTTTACTATATTCTTTGCAAAGGGAAGGTAAGATATAAGATGCACAAGATATACGTGCCCCAATAGTCAGGCTTTTTTGCGTGATATTTGCTGTTTTTAACTGCTTTGAAAGCATATCTTCAGCTTTCTTTATTTCACTCAGATAATCAATGTAGATAGAACCTTTTTGCGTTAATGAAATTGGGCGATTGGAACGGTCAAAAATCTTAAAACCTAATTCATTTTCGAGCTTTGAAACCGTCGCACTTAGCGAAGGTTGAGAAATAAACAACGCTTTCGCCGCTTTTGAAAAGCTTTTTTTCTCCCAAATCTCATATACGTATTTTAATGGTAATTCCATACGTCACCCCACAGATTATAAACGTTAGTTTATACTTGCATTCATATGAATGTATTTGATTATAGCATATTTTTATGATATAATCAAGATGTAATTATATAAAATAAGTAAAAATGTACAATAATTCGGGAGAAATTCATAATGAAGATTAACTCTATTATTTGTTTTTTTGCTTTGTTATTTGCGTTAACTCTGACGGGTTGTATTGCTAAATCGCAGGAAAACGAAGTGGATAACGAAATCTTAAACGATAAAACTCAAAACGTCGAAAAAACGGAAGAGGTAAATGAAACTATGATTGAAGAAGATGTAAAAAATCCCGAAAATCAAGAAAAAGATAAAAAGATTTCAATTTTATTTATAGGAAACAGTTACACCTATTACAACACGATGCCCACTGCTATTTTCAGGAATATTGCAAAAAGCGCAGGTTACGACCTTGAAGTGAAATCCATAACAAATGCAGCCCATACGCTTGCTAAATTCGCCGACCCTGAGGACGCATACGGTAAAAGGGTAGAAAAAGTTTTAACGGGAACGAAAAAATACGACTACGTAATTCTTCAGGAGCAGAGCGTATTGCCTGCCAATGCAAATGCTGATAATTTTTATAGCGCTGTGCGTAATCTCCACGAAAAAATAGAAACCACAGGCGCTGAAACTATATTGTATTCCACTTGGGGAAGAAAAGAGGGAAGTGATACCCTTACAAAAAAAGGCTGGACCAGCGAAAGCATGACGTGGAAGCTTGCTTCTGCTTATCAGGCAATCGGTGACGAGCTGAATATATCGGTAGCTCACGTCGGACTTGCTTTCTTGGACGTTTATACAAATCAAAGTGATATAGAGCTGTATAACGCCGACCTGTCCCATCCGTCTTATGCAGGAAGCTATCTTGCTGCTGTTACTCTTTTTGCGAAAATATTCGAGTGCGATCCGACGGATTTATCGTATACAGGTGATTTGACCGAGACGGAAGCTGATATCCTTTGTGAATCGGCAAAAAAAGCAGTATTTGATACCCCTGCAATTCCGGATGAGTATAAAACAAGCTCTCAAAACTAACGGACTTTTTTAGCAACAGCTATATTAAAATATAAAAAACACAGGAGGTTTTCTTATGATGATAAGGAAATATCATAGCTTACTTACAGTAGCGATAATGGCGATTGTACTTTGCGCAATTCTTGCAGTATCGTCTTTTGCTACTGATATCACCGGTGGATTCGGTACGATTACCGGTCTTGATGAGACGAAGAGTTATGAAATATCATCTCAGACTCTTAATTCTACAGGCACGGGCATGAAGGACGGTAGCTGGACGGTGTATGATCCGGAGGCATCGCTTGCAGGTATCTACAAGGTGCGCGAGGCAGGCAGTGAAACCGTGCTCAAAACCGTGTACGTATACGGCACGCAGGCAGACAGAGCTAATTTGTTTAGTACAACTACTCAGAAAACAACGGGCTTTGTCGCAGGTAAATGGACGGGCGACGAATACATTGCTTGGAACTCCAGTGACAGCAGAATTCGTTTTGGTGGCACTGCTAGTGACAGCAGTGCATGGCTTGCAAAGTCATTTGCAGAGGCTCTTCGCAACGCAACTACTGATGATGCTAAACTTACGGCGAAGAATAATATATTCAACAGCCTTAATAATAGGTCTTATAAGTACGGATATGCCTCAACAGATATTATTGCTTTTGACGAGGTCAATTATTTGAAGCTCATAATGGGAGCGCATCTTTACGCATATTCTTATGACCTCGCAGGTGCCGGTGTTAAGTTAGGTAGTACGTCGGGAACAAGCAGTTATTGTGAGGCAAATATAAAAGTGTACGTCACCGACCTTGCAGGAAACGTATCTGCACATACAGCTACTTTGTCGGCAGCGAAGATGACGTCAACACGTACTCTCAATTTTGAAACTGCGACTTTTACTCCGGCAGTTCCCAAGGGAAGCTACGTAGTAGGTCTGGAATTCTTTCCATATTCCGGTTGGACAGATCCCTCTAAACTGCAAATGTACGGCAGTGGTACTACGTATTCTTCAGGTGGACGAGCAGCGCCTTACATAAAATGGACTGCAAGTACGTATTACTCGATAGACGCAGTAGCTACACTTCCACCTAAAGTAACGGTAAATGAAGACGGCGTTTTAGAGGGAATTGACGCAGATAAACATTATCAAATTGCTTCTTTGACATTGAATGCAAAAGGAGAGGCACTTGCGAGAGGTAATTGGGTGACGTATGACCCAACGGCATCCCTTGCAGGACTTTACCAGATGCGTGAGATAGATGCAGATGGCGTTGTTTTGTCTAAGGAGTCGAACGTTTTTTACGTGCACGGCTTAGTTGCAGACAGAAAAAATCTGTTCAGCAATTCTGCTACCAATACCTATGATTTTAAGGTTGGGGAATGGACCGGACATCTTGCGTATGCAGATTCAACGGGTTATGTGCGTTCGTCGAGTTCGTGGATTGACACTTCGTACGCAAAGGATTTAACAGATGCAAATGCTCTGCCCGAAACGAACGATGAAGAGATAGCGGTAAAGACCGAAGCAGTACTTGCAGCAAAGAAAGCAGTATTTGGTGTACTCAATAAGATGTATCTTCAGTACGCATATCAGAGTACAGCTATTATAGCGTTTGATGAAATACAGCAAATGGTGTACCAGGCACATACGGGTAACGAGCGTTACTACGGTTATGATTATGTTATAGGTCAAGGTCACGTTTCAAGTCAATGTACAACCGACGTGGTACTCTACGTGACAGACCTTGAGGGAAACGTAACCAAGCACACCCATACAACGTCAGTTGGAAGAATGGACCAAGACAGAACGATTAATTTTGCAACAGCTACCTTTACTCCCGAAGTACCGGAGGGAAGCTACGTAGTAGGAATTCGGTTCTACCCATATTCTGGTTGGACTGACCCTGATAAGCTTTATATTCAAACCCCCGATGCCAAGCAGCAGGGCGCTATAAAATGGAATTCGAATACTTATTATACAATTACAGCACCGTCAAACAAGAAGCCGGCAGAAACACCCGAAATTACAATAGACAATCTGTACGGCCTTCTCAAAATTACCAATTACAATGAAGAGTGTAACTACTCCTACTCGGAAGACGGTGGTAAGAGTTGGACGGAAATGAAAGGCTCGCAGATATACGTTGAAAAGGCAAATACAGAGTATATCGTTAAAGCTATCGAAAATGAGCTTTATTTTGAGAGTGAAGCTTCTCAGAAGGTCGTATCTCCTGCAGTAGTTCTCGTAGGCACAAGCCTTGTTCTTGACGGAAAAATAGGCATTAAAGCACATTTTGACATTGATACGTCAGTTATTTCCGACGTTGATTTCGTTATGACGAGAGTTGACAGTAAAAACGGTGATACCGATACCGTATCACTTAAGCTTGACGGAGTCGGCTGTGAATGGAACTCGGGCTTACGTTACGATGAAGAAAAAGGCTTGTATTATCTGATTGCATATTCGTCTGCAAAGGACGTTGACAATATCTCGTTCGAGTGTGATATGGGTGCATATGGAGTTGGAGAAGAGCCACAGAGAGTGAAATATCACGATTTGTTTGATAGCTTTAATTTCGAAACCTATATAGAAAAGGCTAAGGAGCTTGCAGAGGCAGGCGACCCTGAATTCGAAGATACTCTTGAGCTCGTAAATGCAATAGAAGCTTATTGCGACGCAGCTGATATATACTTTTCAAAGAGAACACTTGAGAACGAAATTGAGATAACAGCAGAGGATGAAGCAGCTTTGGAGGCTATCAAGCCTTTATCAAATATTACAAGTGAAACGATAGGTAATCTTGAATTTTACGGTTCTTCATTGATACTTGAAGAAACAGTAACCATTCGTCACTATTTTAAGGTTACGGGCAACGTAGTGCCATCGGATTACGAAGTTGAAGGCGCAACGGCGTTGAGTGTTTCTGAGTTCGATTCAACGTTAGCGTACGTTGATATAGAAAATATATCGGCAGACAAGCTCAGTGAGGTTATGAAAGTAACTCTTAGCTACGGCGAACAGGTAACAACAATCGAATACTCTGTTCTCAATTACGTTGCTAATACCTATGACGATGAAAGAGCAAAGCTCAGAAATGTTTCTAAGTCTATTTATAAGTATTCTGTTGAAGCTGATAAGTATGCAGAAAAAGAAGTGGAACCACCCGTACAAAAAAACTATTCAATATTGTTTATAGGAAATAGTTACACTTATTACAACGATATGCCAACGGCAATATTTAAGCAATTTGCAGAAGCTGCCGGCTACAGTGTAACCGTCGCTTCAATAACAAAGGGCGCTCATACACTGACAAAGTTCGCTGATCCAACAGATGAATACGGTGCGAAGGTTGAAGCTGCTTTGACGGGAACGAAGAATTACGATTATATAATTATTCAGGAGCAGAGTGAAACTCCTGCCAACGCAAATGTTCAGAATTTTTACTCGGCTGTACGCAATCTTTCACAAAGAATAAGAAATAAGGGCGCTGCACCGATTCTCTATTCAACATGGGGAAGAAAAGCAGGAAGTGCTACCCTTACAAATAACGGTTGGACCAACGAAAGTATGACCTGGAAGCTTGCTGCTGCTTATCAGGCAATTGGCGACGAGCTTAATATACCTGTAGCGCATGCAGGACTTGCTTTCTATGACGTTTATACAACTCAAAGCTCAATAGAGCTGTATAATTCCGACTTGTCACATCCCTCTTACGCAGGAAGCTATCTTGCAGCAGCAACGTTATTTGCAAAGATATTCAATGATGACCCGACGGACGTTTCGTTCAACGGAACCCTTTCAGCTGAAAATGCAGCAATCCTTCGTGAAGCAGCAAGAAAAGCAGTATTCGCAACTCCCACTATTCCCGAAGAATATAAAACAACATCAACACCAGCAAATTAATTAATGTGAGCAAAAAGCTCTCGCAAAAAAGCCTCTTGCAGATTTGCAAGAGGCTTTTTATAGGTTTCTTTATACTGTATTAGTCCAACGGCTTCATCGTTGGGAAGAGGAGCACGTCTCTGATTGCTGCCGAGTCTGTGAGGAGCATACAAAGTCTGTCTATTCCGTAGCCGATACCACCCGTTGGGGGCATACCGATTTCGAGGGCATTCATAAAGTCCTCGTCGGTGCGATTTGCTTCCTCGTCGCCCTGTGCAAGAAGCTCTTCCTGAGCCTTAAAGCGCTCTCTCTGGTCGATTGGGTCGTTGAGCTCTGAGTAAGCGTTACACATTTCCCAACCGTTCATAAACATCTCAAAACGCTCAACTAACGCAGGGTTAGAGGGCTTTTTCTTGGTAAGGGGAGATATTTCAATGGGATGGTCTGTAACGAAGGTGGGTTGAATGAGATGATGCTCTGCAAATTCCTCGAAGAAAAGTGAAAGAATATCGCCTCTCTTGTGCCTGTCCTCGTAGTGAACGTTATGCTTGTCAGCAACAGCCTTTGCTTCCTCGTCGGTCTTGATTTCATCGAAATCAACGCCTGAATATTTCTTGACAGCTTCTGTCATAGTTATACGTTCAAAGGGCTTGCCGAGGTCCATTTCAACACCGTTGTAAACGATAGTGGTAGTGCCGAGTACCTCTTGAGCTACGTGACGGAAAAGGTTTTCGGTAAGGTCCATCATTCCGTTGTAATCGGTGTATGCCTGATAAAGCTCCATTAACGTAAATTCGGGATTATGACGTGTGTCAAGACCTTCGTTACGGAAAACTCTGCCAATTTCGTAAACCTTTTCAAGACCTCCTACAATGAGACGCTTGAGGTAAAGCTCAAGGGAAATTCTGAGCTTGAAATCCTCGTCAAGCGCATTGAAGTGAGTTTCAAAGGGGCGCGCTGCAGCACCACCTGCATTTGAAACGAGCATAGGTGTTTCGACCTCGATAAAGCCTTGTGCGTCGAGGTACTTACGGATTGTGCTGATTATTTTTGAACGCTTGATAAAGGTGTCCTTAACCTCCGGATTCATTATAAGGTCAACGTATCTTTGACGGTAACGCATATCGGTGTTCGTGAGACCGTGATATTTTTCAGGGAGAATCTGAAGGCTCTTTGTGAGAAGCACAAGCTTTTCGGCGTGTACCGAAATTTCACCCGTCTTGGTCTTGAACACGTATCCTTCAACGCCGATTATGTCACCAAGGTCGAGCTTTTTGAATTTCTTGTATTCTTCCTCGCCAAGACTGTCACGGGAAACGTAGCATTGAATTTTACCCTGAAGGTCAAGCACGCTGCAGAAGGAAGCCTTGCCCATAATTCTCTTGGCAATCATTCTGCCTGCAATGGAAACGTGCTGATTTTCGAGAGCTTCAAAATCAGCCTTGATTTCTTCACTGTGATGAGTCTGGTTGTACTTGGTTATTTCAAAAGGGTCTTCGCCTGCCACCTTCAATTCGTCAAGCTTTTCGTGTCTGATTTTTATGAGGTCGTTTACGTTGACCTCTTGTTCGTTCATATTTGTTTCTATTTCTGCCATTTCATTCACCATTTCTTACTTGTTGTGAGTAACGTCCTTAATTGTAAGAGTTTCCTTTCCGGCTGGAGTTTCAAATGTAACGACGTCACCGACTTCCTTGCCGAAGAGAGCTGCACCAATGGGGGACTCGTTTGAGATTTTTCCCTCGAGGAAGTTTGCTTCGGCAGCGCCTACGATTGTGTAAACAGCTGTGTCTCCGTCTGCGTCAACTACAGTAACGCTTGAACCAAAGCCGACATCGTTGCTTACTTTCACGTTTTCTATAACTTCTACGTTTTTGAGGATTTCCTCAAGCTCGAGAATTCTGCCTTCTACCTTAGCCTGCTCGTTTTTAGCCTCATCATATTCGCTGTTTTCCGAAAGGTCACCAAACGCTCTTGCTTTTTTGAGGTCTTCACCGACCTTGACACGAGTGACTGTTTTTAACTCGTTAAGCTCGTCCTGAAGCTTTTGAAGACCTTCTTTTGTTACAATTGTCTTTTTCATAATAGTATATCTCCTATAACTTATTTTTCGTTAATTAAATAATCTATTGCAACGTTGAGCTGCTCGTCCTGACTTTCGTCAATCAGGTAAAATCTTCTTGCAGATTCTTCCGAAAGCTCGACCTCAATATTAGGCTTGATACCTATACCGTCATAACTTTCTCTTGATGGGGGAAGGTAGTGTTCGGTAGAGAACTTAACGGCACTTCCATCAGAAAGAGGGAAGGTCTTTTGTACAGTACCTTTACCGTAGGTCGTGGTACCGATTGAAATTGCCTTGCCATAATCTATAAGCGCTTTGGTGAAGAGCTCTGCGGCACTTGCTGTAGAGCCGTTGGTTAGTACAACCATTGGCATGTCAACTTCGTTTGCATCAGAGGTTTCAATGATTTCATTGTTGTTCTTGTCTTGAGTGATGAGAATTTCACCCTCCGGCAAGAGAAAATCGAGAATGCTGACGATTGAAACGTATTCGCCACCGGGATTGTTTCTTACGTCAAATATGAGCTTTTCAGCCCCCTGTTTTTTAAGAGAGTCAACTGCGTTTTTGAACTGCGCAATAGCTGACGTACCGAATTGATAAATTCTTATATAACCGATTTTTGCATTTGCATCGGTCATTTTATAGGTAACGAGCTGAGAGTCAAAATGCTCTCTTACAATGCTGAATTCAACTACTCTGCTGCCTCTCAGGACCTCAAAGGTCGCTGTTGTACCGGCCTTACCCAAGAGCAGATCAACTGCTTTTTCGTATCCGAGCTCACTATAGAGAGTACCATCTACCGAGTAAAGCACGTCACCGGGCATAACACCTGCTTTTTTTGCAGGGGTATTGTCCATAACCTCGTAGATAACAGTTCTGTCGGTTTCCTCATCGAGCTGTTCTACGGTTACTCTTATTCCTATTCCTGTTAGTGTTCCCTGAAGAGATTCTAAAAATTCGCTGTAGGTTTCCTGAGTAAAATAGCTTGCGTGCAGGTCACCGAGACCGAAAACGTATCCGTAAACGAGTGAGTCGGAAAGGTATTCCTCGTCAACGTCCTTTACGTAATAATTCTCAACGAGTTCTTGAATTTCAAGAAGCTTGGGGTTTTCAAGTGGTCTGAGGGTGAAGCCCGAGATCGCTTTGTTATACTTGACTTCGTCGGTTATAACGACAATCTGAAAGGTGAGAAGAGCCGCAATAAACATAAGCACAATACATGCGCTGAGTGATATTTTTCTGTTCACTGTAAATCCCTCCGATTAAGGCTCTGATATGTATTTCTTGGGGTCAACGTGAGTTCCGTTTTCAAGTATTGAAAAGTGGAGATGGTTGCCCGTCGAATCTCCTGTGCTGCCTACTTCGGCTATTTTATCACCCTTTTTAACCTCGTCGTTGAGGTTCACGCACAGCTTTGAGCAATGCGCATAAAGAGAGGTAACCCCACCACCGTGGTCTATGATAAGGTAGAGACCGTAGCTTGGAGAATTTCTTGTAAGGATGACCGTTCCACTGTTAGTGGCTAAAATAGACGTCCCTCTCGCCGCAGCAAAGTCGATGCCTTTGTGATAATCGGTGGCACGTCCGTTGTCCCATACGCGCCAGCCGAAGCCACCTGTATTCCAATATGTTGCATCGTAGGGAAGGGGAAATCTGAATTCTGTATTTGAGTAGTCGGTTCTTTCCTGAAGCTCAATTTTAGCAAGGATTTCCTTGATTTCGTTTTCAATTGATTCCATTTCGGCAGCCTTGGCATTATACTGCTTTTGATAGTATGCTTCGTCAGCCTTAAAGTCTGCGAGGTAGTTGAGCGCCGTGTCAATCTTCTTGTTGAGCTCAATCTTCTTTGCCTCAAGCTCTGTGACTGTCTCTGTGCACTTGTCACGAGTAGAAGAAATTTCGTCCTTTAAGAGAGCCAATTCGATTTTGTCGTTGGTAAGACCCTCAATGAGCTTTTTGTCGTATTCGAAAAGGGCGTTGGCAACCTCGACTCTTGTGAGAAGGTCGGCAAAATCCGAAGAGCCAAGCACGTAGGAAATTATGTTACTGTTTCCGTTTTCGTGCTGCATTACGAGTCTGTCGCTGATAATATCGAGAGCCGTATCGATTTCTTGTTGCTTATGCTCGATTTCGGCATCCTTTTCGTTAATCTGGTTGTTGTAGCCTTCAATGAGCTTTTCGAGAGTTTCGATTTCAGCCTCTCTAAGTGAAACCTCATGGTCGAGCTGATTTTTTATAAAGAGCTGATCGGCCTGAGACTGCTTTGCACTATTGATGCTTCTCTTGATTTCGGCAAGTGAGCCTTGTATACTTTTCAAATCGCTTTCAAGTGATTGAACTGCCTTTTTGTTTTCCGAAAGCGTTGCAGCACTTGATGATATATTATAGCTGTCAGAGGAGAAAAAGACTGTCGAAAAACCGACAATCGCAACCGTGAGGACAAGGATTGTACGTTTTAATTTCATTTTTACCTCTTTAATTTTCTGAGTTATACTTTTTCAACGATATCAGACTTCCGATAAAGCCTGTTGCAATTCCGATTGCCACAAAGGAAACGATAATAATATTTTTAACGTCGGCAAAGGGGAGAATGGAAATAATTTCATATTGGTTCACAAGGCCAAGCATCAGATACTTGTAAATCAGATATTGCAATGCAAAGGAGGCACCTGCCGAAATTGCACCGATAACAAGACCTTCAATCAAAAACGGGGCAGAAACAAAGGTGTTGGTCGCACCGATGTAACGCATAAGCGCAATTTCATCTCTTCTCGAATAAACCGAGAGCTTGATCGTGTTCACGATTACGAAAAGCGAAACGATAAATAGCAGGATTAGCAGCCAAGAGAAGATAATTGCAATGGCGTTTTTGATGTTCTGGATTTGATTTACAACGTCCATATTGACGTTGAGCTTTGATATATAGTCAATGTTGAGCTCAATGTTCATCTTGAGCGTTTCAATGTCTGTGCCCGGCTCGTAAACAATGTTGTAGGAATCCTTGAGAGGATTGTTGTCTCTGTACATTTCAAGCAAGAATTCAGCTTCTGTGTACTGAGCAACCTGCTCTTCAAGAGCCTGCTCCTTGGAGACGAACTCAACCTCGGCAACACCCTTGATGTTTTTGAGCTTTTCACCGATTTCGGCAACCTCGAATTCGTCTGCCTCGGGTGAAACAAAGAGAACTATTTTATTAAAGCCGTCAATTTTTTCAATGTTGTAGTTGATGTTCTTGATAACAAGAAAAAACGTTCCCATAATAACAAGACACGAAAGAAGAACAAAAACCGAGGATAAGGTCATTACAGCATTCTTAACAAGTCCAATGACGGCAAGCTTGAGCGAGTAGCCAACTTTTGGGAATTTAATCTTCATGGCCGTCACCTCCGTTTTTAATCGTATCATCGGCTAATATACCGTCGTTAAGGGTAAGTACTCGCTTGTTGTAGTACTTTACCATCTTGATGTCGTGTGAGATGACGATAACCGTCTTGCCAAGGTCGTTGACCTTCTTGAGAAGCTCCATCATTTCGACTGCCATAACGGGGTCGCTGTTGCTGGTGGGCTCGTCTGCAATGACGATTTTTGGGTTGTTAACAAGAGCTCTTGCAAGGGCGACACGCCTTTGCTCACCACCCGAGAGCTGATGTGGGTAGCGATTAGCCTGCTCTTCAAGGTTAACGTATTTGAGGAATTTCCAGACACGTTTTTTTATAATTCTGTTTGGTTCGCCTATAACGTGCATAGCAAATGCCACGTTTTCAAAGACAGTCATATTAGGGAAGAGGCGATGGTCCTGAAACACGAAGCCCATAGTCCTTCTGTAGTGAGGAATTTTTGATGGCTTTATTTTATTGAGGTCGTATCCGTTGACTTCAAGTCTTCCTGTAGTAGATTTTTCTTCACCGAGTAGTAGCTTTGTGAGTGTCGTTTTGCCGGCACCGTTTGGACCGATAATAAACACAAAATCTCCTTCGGGAATAGTTACAGTAACATTCTTCAATGCCTGTGTTCCGTTTGGGTACACTTTTGAAACGTTGGAGAGTTTTATCATAGTTTATATCCTTTTTTTAACACAAAGTACTCATTGCAGTATAAAACTGCAATGAGAACTACACTTTTTATCAGAATTTAATATTTTTAGCCGAAAGATATTTCTTGACCATAAGAGCAACCTTAAAGGTAATTGCGTGCTCGAATTCTCTGAGGTCAAGCCCTGTGAGCTTCTTAATTTTTTCGAGTCTATAAACGAGGGTGTTTCTATGTACGAAAAGCTTTCTCGACGTTTCGGAAACGTTGAGGTTATTTTCAAAGAAGGCTTGAATAGTAATAAGCGTTTCTCTGTCAAGTGCCTCAAAAGCTCCCTTCTTGAATACTTCGTTGAGGAACATTTCACAAAGGGTGGTAGGAAGCTGATAAATCAGACGGCCTATACCGAGGTTCTGATAGCTGATAACGCTCTTTTCAATGTCAAATACTTTACCAACCTCGAGTGAAATCTGAGCCTCTTTGTAAGAACGTGCAAGCTCCTTGATTGATTCTGCAGACGTGCCGATACCGATACAGCACTTGATGTAGAACTCTGCGTTGAGGGTATCGACTATGTTTTTAGCAGCCTTTATTGTGCTCTTGATGTCTTCGTCGGGATTTGATTCACGCACGAGAACAACCTCATTTTCACCTACACCAATGACGTAGTCCTTGTTTTTGTCGGGAAAGAGGTTTTGCATAATATCAAGGGGAATATAATCGTTCTTCTCAATAAATTTGATGAGGTAGACGATTCTTGGAACGTCGTTGTTGATATGAAGCTCCTTGGATTTGATGTAAATATCACTTGTGAGAATATTATCAAGAATAACGTTCTTTACAAAGCTTGCCTTATCATACTTTTCGTCGTAGAGAGATTTTATATTTGAAAGAGAAATACAAAGAATGGTAGCAAGATTTTCGGAGATTGAATCTACTCCCTCTACAAAAACAAGATATTCAATTTTTTCGTGATTGTTTATAGGATGATAGGTATAGCCACCCGAGACGAAGGATTCGTTAGTATAGATTAACTCCTCTCTCACTCCGTCGAGGGCTTCTCCTATTCTTGAAAGCTCGCTGCAAGCAATAACAGAACCGTTTTTATCAACCACTCCGATAGTTCTGTCAATAGCATCCTTCATCTGATGCACGATGCTTTGAAAAAGTCTGTTTGACATCTTAGTATTTCCTCCCTACTTTAAGGTTTTGATTGCGTATACTAACGCAAGTATAATAGTTTCAAATGCAATTATAATATCATAAATCAGGTAAGAGCCTATGTTGAACATACCCAGCAGAGCAAAAATAACGAAAATCAAAACGGCAATATAAATGGGAATTATATTTGTTTCGGGCTTGAAAAGCTCAATGCTTGCAAACCTGCCACCGTTCTTTTTCGCTAAGTAAATAATGTAGCCAAAGGCAAGCGAAATAATAATTGCGAGAGAACTAAACAGGTAATGCCCCAGAGGATTGTCGGTTGGAGAAAACATATGGAGGGCATAAATCGCAAAAGCGCCAAGCGCGTTATATACTGTGATAATGAGATACGCACCGGGGTAGCATACCGAAATAAAATACAAAAGTGAAACGAGCACGATGAATATAATCGAGGGAAGGTAGCCGGTATATATGAAATTGGCAATTAAAACAGAAACCGTCAAAAATACCAGAGCAATCGTTAATATAAAATACGATGAAAAAACTTTTAGCCCCTCGTCAAGCTTTTTTCTTCTGCAAATAATAAAGTAAGTCAGAGCGGCAATACACAGAATTAATGGCAGAATGGGGAATATGTGAACAACCTTTATATACGTATCATAGAAATCAAGTGAAAGGGCAGGGGTATCCAGCCAATTTTTGATATACATCAGCAAGAAGGTTGAAATCAAAAGAAGGACAAACACCACAATCATTCTTGACATAAGGGTGTCGCTTCGCCTTGTCCTATATGAATAATTTTGTTTTTTCGCCATTTTTAACTACCTCTGAAATTATAATTGTGTTTCGTAAAGAAGCATTGCCATAACAGCAGGGCCTGCAGTCTCGGTACGAAGAATGAGTCTGCCAAGACTGACAGCTTCAATTCCTGACTCAAGAGCAAGCTGAGCTTCCTCGTTTGAAACACCACCCTCGGGACCGATGTAAAAGCCTACCGAAGAAAAGCTTTTATTATTAATTACGTCCTTGAGCGTTTTGGTATCGGCAAGCTCGTAGCAAAAGAATTTCGTATCAAATTCAAGGAGCTTTTTAACACATTCCTCAAAGCTGATAACGGGGTGTACAACAGGAACTTTTCCTCTGCCGCATTGCTTTGACGCCTCAAGGGCAATTCTGTTCCATCTTTCAAGCTTCTTAGCTTCGCCCGACTTATCAAGCTTCATAACAGAACGGGAGGCAGAGACGGGGTAAATATCATTTACGCCAAGCTCAACCGATTTCTGAATAACGGTCTCCATCTTATCACCCTTGACAAGAGCCTGAAAAAGAGAGATGCTGACGTTACCTTCAACATCGTTTTTTGTTTTGTCAATTACCTTCATAAAAACAGTATCGGCAGTAAAACTGTCGATAACACAAGAGTAGTCAACTCCGTCAGAGCTTGTAAGCACAAGCGAATCGCCGACCTTCATTCTGAGCGTTTTTGAAACGTGATGGGCATCGTTTCCCGACAGATGAATTATATCGGAAATTTCGTGGCTTTCGTCCGAAATGAAAAATTTTGGCATTTTTTGAGCCTTTCGTTTAATCTTGATGCTCTTTATTTGTATATATTATACTATATAATATCGGATTTGTCAAATTCTTTTTAAGAAATTTGGTGATTTTTTTCACTTTTTGCAGATAATTACCGACCAGTCGTCCTGAGTCCTGCTCGACACAACGGTAAAGCCACTCGCTTTAAGAGCATTTTTTACTTCTTCTTCACGTTCGCTTATGATACCTGATGCAATGAGCATACCACCATCGGCAAGCTTTTCGTAGAACATATCTGCCATTACGATGATAATTCCTGCAACGATGTTGGCACATATTACGTTATAGTCGCCGGCAATAGCATCGTAGAGTCCCTTGTCAGACATAACGTCACCGGCGTATACAATAACCGAGCTCTCGTCAAGAGAGTTATTCTGCATATTTTCACGGGCAATTCTTGCTGCCACCTCGTCGATATCAACAGCTATTGCACTTCCTGCCCCAAGCTTCATCGCAGCAACGGTGAGTATACCACTGCCACAGCCCATGTCAAGCACCCTCTCACCACCCTTGATGATACCCTCAAGGCTTTCCATACAAAGCTTTGTCGTAGCGTGCGAGCCCGTTCCAAAGGAAGAGGAGGGGTCTATTTCGATAACTGCTCTGTTATCCTTGAGCTCATCGTTAAGGTTTTCCCACGTCGGTTTAACGACAAGCTTGTCGCCAACTCTGAAGGGCTTGAAGTACTGACGCCAATTGTTTTCCCAGTCCTCATCACGAACGGTGTCCAGAGACCATACGAGACTCGGGTAGCTCTCCATCATAGCCTTGAGCGAGAGTATGGTCGCATCGTATATTTCCTTGCTGTCAGCGTCCTGACCGAAGAATGCGTAAACGACGGGAGTCTTGCTCTCTGAGTTCAGAAGCTCGTCGTCGATATAATCGTAGAAAATTCCACCACCCGAAAGTGTTTCTTCAAGGTCTGAGTAATCCTCGACCGTGAAGGTTTCAACTCCTGCAATCACGAGTGCATTCGAAATATCCTCAACGAAGAGAGGACAGGGGGAGTTGTCGGAAAGAGTAATTTTAAGCCTTGACCAAATCATAATATCTCCATTCCCACAAAAAGAACGCAGAATAACTGCGTTCCTTTGTAGCTATGTTAAATTTTTTATTAAAGAATGTACTTGTTGAGCGAAGTGGGGAAGTCAGCAATGTCAATTGATGCTGTAGTGACAAGGTTGATTTCCTTTTGTGTTGTGATTTTATCGAGTGCTTCAATAAGCTTTACAAAATCGTCCTTATTGTCCTTGCATATTTTGAGTGACGAATCAATGAATATATCTTTAATGTCGTAATTAGCGGAAATAATACCACATACCATACCAAAGAGCTGGTCTGCATTTTCTATACCGAATACGTCTGTGTCAACGAGTCTTACCTGATGACGAACGTCGAACATAAGCTTGTTACCTTTTTCGATGCAAACAACGTTACCCGGAGAGGTTTCTACTGCCTTGTTTGCAAGTTCGATGAGATGCTTTGTTTTTCCGCTGCCTTTGAGACCAATGATGATTCTTACCATAATAAATACCTTCCTTTCAAGGATAAAATCGAAGATCTTTTCTTCTGTATCTATTGTACAACAAAACTTAAAAAAAATCAATAGTATTTTGTCAATTTATATAGAAAAACTTAAAATCTGTAATAAACGTTAATTTTGTTATCGAAAATCAATATTCTATCCACCAAAGAGCGAAGCAAAGCCCTTTTTTCACGTGTTGTCAGAGTGTTCCAGACGTCTTTTACGCTGTCAATTTTCCCGATAGCCTCCCTTCTTTTCTCTTCAAGGGCAAGCC
>JAZNRH010000060.1:0-3357 GCA_045590615.1 Eubacteriales bacterium | reverse complement strand
GTCTTCCTAAGACCGCTTGGCCTCCGACTTACCCTGAGGCTCTTTGTCATCGGAAAACCTCACTACGTTTCCTCCACGGTTAACGTAGGCGTAGCAAGCGTGCTTTATGTTAGGGAGCTTTTTCTTGACCTCTTCGATGTATTCAAGCGCTTCCGATTCCTCTTCAATCGGCTTTATAAATCCGTAGAAAATGGACTTTTTTTCTTCATATTGGTCACTTGCTTCGCGTGAAGCTGTGGTGTAAGAATCATTCATCAATATACTCCTTGAGCTGTCCTCGGGTTTTCTCGTCGGTTACAGCAGTTATTCTGATGCCTTTTTCGGTGTAATCTACGCTTTTTACCTTTGAATTTTTATAAAGCATATCTATATAGCCTGCTTTACTGTGAGGTACAAGGAAGGTGCTTTCCTTCTTCATTGAAAGAATTACCCTTTCAACCGTCTCAATAAGGCTGTCAATTCCTTCTCCCGTTGAGGCAGAAATAAATACGGCGTTTTCCTTGCTTCCAAGTCCGAGGCTTTCCTCGGGAATGGTTGAATTGACCTTATCACACTTGTTGAAAACGTAAATAATAGGCTTTTCTTCAGTGCCCTCTTTTTCAAGAAGCGAGTGAATGAGTTCAACGCTCACCTCGTATTGAGAACGGATAGTCGGGCTTGAAATATCGAGCACCACTAAAATGATATCCGAGAAAACCACCTCTGCAAGAGTTGATTTGAAGGCGTCAATCAGGTGGTGGGGAAGGTTCTTTATAAAACCGACCGTATCGGTTATAACTACCTCTCCCACGTTTGGCAGCACCCATTTTCTCGTGGTGGGGTCAAGCGTTGCAAAAAGCTTGTTTTCGGCAAGTATATCAGCACCCGTGAGATAGTTCAGGAGAGTTGATTTTCCAACGTTGGTGTAGCCTGCAACCGATATTTGCACAACACCCGAATTCTCTCGGTTCTTTCTTTGAATAAGGCGTCTCTTTTCGAGGTTTTTCAACTCGTTTTCAAGAGAAGCAATCTGCGTTTTAATATGTCTTTTGTCACTTTCGAGCTTGGTCTCTCCGGGGCCTCTGGTGCCAATTCCACCACCGAGCCTTGAAAGCTCTGTGCCCTGACCTCTCAGACGGGGGATGGTGTATTTCAGACGAGCAATCTGTACCTGCAAAATACCCTCGTTGGTAACGGCGTTTCTTGCAAAAATATCAAGAATGAGCATCGTTCTGTCAATAACTCTGACGTCACCCAAAAAGCCCTCTATTTCTCTTATCTGAGAGGGTGATAGCTCGCAATCAAAAATGACCAGCTCGATACCGTTTTTTTCGCAAAGCTCCTTCAATTCCTCCAGCTTGCCCTTGCCGATGTAGGTCGCATTGTCGGGAGTGGGGCGATACTGTATAAGTCTTGCGACGGCAGAGCCACCTGCAGTCTCAAGAAGGGAAGCAAGCTCGTCGAGCTCACTCTCGTCTCGGTCGGTGTCGGGGTATACTGCCACGAGCACTGCAGACGGCATAGAATTATCCTTTGTTTCGTGAATGGTGTTTTTCATAATACCTCTATTAACAGAAAAGCGGTGCAAATCTGCACCGCTTTGTCGTTGTATAAGTTATCTGCCGAACTTCTTGTTAAACTTGTCAACACGTCCGCCCGCATCTACGAGTTTCTGCTTGCCTGTGTAGTAGGGATGGCACTTAGCACAAATTTCAACGTGGATATTCTCCTTGGTTGACTTTGTGGGATATTGAGCACCACAAGCACAAACGATTACGGTATCCTTATACTCAGGATGTAAGTCCTTCTTCATAAGTTTTGCACCTCTCTTCGGATATTCTTCGTTGTTACATCACATAATATCACATCTGTGCAAAAAAATCAAGACCTTTTTGAAAATTTGTTCAAATATTTATACTACTTGATATCAGCAGCGTTTTCAAGGCCAAGTCCACGAAGGTCAGCAATCATATCGTTATTTTCAGCATTGTAAAGCTTCCAGATAACGCGAAGACCCTGAAGAGCTCTTCTACCATCTGTGTCAGGCTTCTTGCCTGTCGTTGCACATTCAACGAAGTGGCGAATTTCGAACTGCGTATTCTTGGTAAATGTATCGTGGCTTGCGAGAACCCTGTATTCAGAGCGCTCCGTATCCTCGCCCGGCTTGTGAGGAGCGTTCTTGTCGTAAATTCTGAGCTCACCCGATTGTCTGTCGTATTCAAGCATACCACCTTCCATCTGCATCTGGAAGTCGTAGCCCTGTCTCGTACCTCTTGCACCCCACGTAGCACCATGATAACCAACTGCACCGTTTTCAAACTTAAGTACTACTGCACTTGTACCCTCGCGAAGCATCCAGGGAGTACCAACGTTAGTACCCATGTGTGCACCTTGAACGGGGTTTCCGAGTATCCAAAGCATAAGGTCGATATAATGACAACCGTGGCTGAAGAGCTGACCTCCACCAAGGTCGGTTGTGCGAGACCAAGGGTGCACGCTGTCAAGCATACCGTTGTAATTGTCGGTTGAGCCTGTGAGCTGCTCTGTCCAAACAGAGAACATAAAGGGCTTTCCGTATTCGCCTGAGTCAACTATTCTCTTGAATTCCTTCATAATAGGCCAATGAGGAACGGGATAAGCGCACATAAGAGTAACGCCCATTTCGTCGCAGGTTCTGATAAGTCTGAGACATTCCTCTTCGGAATTACAAAGAGGTTTTTCCATAAGCACGTGCTTCTTGTTGAGTGCGAAGTACATACCACAAGGGAAGTGAAGGTTGTGGGGGAGAGCAATAAGTACGCCGTCAACCTCGTCAACCATATCTCTGTAGTTAGTATAAATTTTAACCTCGGTGTCGCCCGTGAGCGAGTCGGCAACAACTTTAGCTCTTTCTTCAATGATATCACACACTGCAACTATTGCGACCTCGGGAAGCTGATTTACGCCGTTTACGTGGCTCTTCATCATACCACCACATCCGATAAGACCAAGTCTGAACTTTTCCATAATAACTCCTTTCAAGAACAACGTCTTGACTTTTAATTTTGATTGATATATAATTGTATCAACAAGGCTATTATAACATAAACACAATTTATTGTATTTACACAAATAGGAGTAATATTTGCACGATTGGAGCTTTTTATGGTAGAGTACAAAGGGGCGATGCTTCCTGATAGCGTTTTAGTAAAAGAAATTTTTTCGGCATTAGAAAAAAGATTTGTGCCCGGTAAAAGTTTTGTGGGAGAAGCACATTGGGTTCCCGAATTAATATACGTAAAAGAGGGCGAATACCATCTCAGAGTAGATGATAAGCACTTTTTACTCCGAAAGGGACAGCTTATGATTTACGCTCCTTACGCTTTTCATATAGGTGAT
>JAZNRH010000059.1:0-1943 GCA_045590615.1 Eubacteriales bacterium | reverse complement strand
TTAAGAAAAACATAACCAAAAACAAATAACACTGCTTTTCGGGGGTTCCAAGGGGGTACTTTTGACTTCAAAAGTATCCCCTTGGTTTTCGGAGGTCCAGGAGACGCTTTTTGCTAAAAAGCGCCTCTTGGTTTTCGGGAGTTCGGAGGGTGCTTTTTGCTAAAAGCCCCTTGTTAAATCAGTCCTTCTGTCGAGAGATATCTCATACCTGTGTCCGGGCAGAGAACTACGATTTTTTTGTCCACGTTCTCAGGCATTTTTGCAAGCCTGAGCGCAACCGATACTGCAGCGCCCGATGAAATTCCGACAAAAGCGCCTTCAAGACGGGCAAGCCTTCTTACCATATCATAAGACTCGTCGGTAGTTGCAGTCATAACCTCATCAATCAGCGAGGCATCATAGTTTTTTGGAATAAAGTTTGCCCCAATTCCCTGTAGCTTGTGGGGAGCTGCTTTTCCTTCGGAGATAAGAGGGGAGTCGGCAGGCTCAACAGCAACGATTTTAATGCTTGGCTTTTTCTCCTTCAGGTATTTGGCGCTACCCGAAATAGTTCCACCCGTACCAACCGTTGCTACGAAAATATCAACCTCACCGTCGGTGTCTTCCCATATTTCAACACCCGTGGTTTTGTAATGAGCATCGGGATTTGAGGGGTTGTCAAATTGAGAGGGGATAAAGGAGTCGGGGATTTCAGAAGCCAGCTCTTCGGCTTTTTTGATTGCGCCACTCATACCGTCTTTACCCGGGGTAAGCACAATTTCAGCACCGTAAGCCGAGAGTATTTTTCTCCTTTCAACGCTCATCGTATCAGGCATAACGAGTATAACCTTCAAATTCATAGAAGAGGCTGTCATTGCAAGTCCTATACCTGTGTTGCCACTCGTTGGCTCAATTATCGTTGAGCCCTTTTTAATTTTGCCACTTGCCATAGCGCTGTTAAGCATCTCAAGTGCAACTCGGTCCTTTGAGCTTCCGGCAGGGTTGAAAAGCTCAAGCTTCAAAATAATATCGGCTAATGCCTTTTCGCTGTTTTTTATATTATTTGCCCGAAGAAGAGGAGTTTTTCCTACAAGCTCGGTAATGTTGTTGTAAATCATTATATCACCTCGCATAAAAATATATCACAAATCACCAAAAAAATCAATATTTATATTGCAAAAATTAAATAAATGTGATAAAATATAAGTGATAAAAATATAATGCATAAGCAGAAAGGAGCATTATTTATGGATAATAATTGGGTAATTACTTTAGGACGTCAGTTTTGTAGTGGTGGAGCCGAGATAGGACATAAGGTTGCAAAGTATCTTGACATCCCTTATTACGATAAGGAAATTATAGATGAAGCGGCAGGTCTTCTTAAGATGAGCGCCGAGGATATCAAGAAGCACGACGAAAAACCACCTAAGCTTTGGGATTATCCGGGTTATCAGTATGCAAATTATTGGTATATGGACGACCCATCATTAATGCTCCCTATGAGTATCAGAATTGCCGAAGCACAGTTCAGTGCAATAACTAACTTTGCAGAGAGTGGCTCTTGCGTTATAATGGGAAGGTGTGCAGATTACGTGCTGTCGGACAAGCCCAACGTAATCAGCGTATTCATCAAGGCAGATATGTCGCAGAGAATAGAGCGCGCCTGCCGTTTGTATCATATCAGCGAGGCAGAAGCAAAGAAGCTGATAAAAAAGACCGACAAAATCAGAGCCGACTATTATGACAGTCATACCCAGCAGGTATGGGGCAGACCCGAGTATTATGATTTAATTATTGATTCAGGAAAGTTTGGCACAGACCTTGCAGCCCGTCTTATTTGCGAATGTGTAGAGAGGCGTGCACACGAGAAACCAAATCTTTAATATTCCCTATCGCACAGAGGGCTGTAAAAACTAATTTAGTTTTTACAGCCAAGTCGGAGGCCAAGCGGTCTTAGGAAGACA
>JAZNRH010000058.1:0-25565 GCA_045590615.1 Eubacteriales bacterium | reverse complement strand
ATGTCTTTCTGTGAGCCAAGGAGTTGTACAAAAGGATTGTCTTCCTAAGACCGCTTGGCCTCCGACTTCGTCTTTGACGAGGATAAGATTAAATTCCTCTTTGAGTTCGACGATAACGCTACCGACACTACAGGCAACTATGATACTACGGTAAACGGTAATATCACTTATGAAAACGGCTATTTCGGCAAGGGTGCTAACTTCTCTGACGGATATATTTCTATCGAAGATTGTAACGTTGGAAAGGAAAGCGTAACAATGTCGGCGTGGGTTAAGACCGATAAGAGTACGAATAAGAGAATAATAATGTCAAGTGCCGACGAGGCTTGGGATAGATCGGGATTCTCATTGATGCTTGGAGAAAGAGATTTCCAGATAGAAATTTCCGACGAAACCTTGACCCCAAGAGCTTATCAGCTATTCCAATGGACTTACTATCCGATTGATATGTACGACGGCTGGGTGCATATGATGATGGTCGTTGACAGAGAAAAGAAAGAGTTTACAATTTACTACGATTTCAAGAAGATATTCGTACAGGATATTACCACAGACGAAAACATAAGCCTTAGCGGTACGTCTATCAATATCGGTCAGGACGGCACGGGCTTATATCCCAACGCACTCAACGCTACGCTTGATGACTTGTTCATTTATAACGGAGCATTCACCGATGCCGACGTTGCAAAGCTGGAAGAGTATTACAACAAGAACTTCCAAACCGAAAAAGACCCCACCAAGCTTGAAGGCGCAAGCCTCGTTCTCGACGGAAGAATCGGTCTCAAGGTTTATACGACGGTAGACGAGAGCGCCGTTGATAGCGCAGAGCTCAAGGTTGTAACCGTTAACGAAGACTACAAGTGTACTTCTAACAGCCCCAACTATTCCAGCCTTTACAGAGTTGAAAGCGTAGCAGAGCTTACAAAGGACGAGGAAAAGGGACAGTATTATGCGATTCTTTATGCACACGCAAAGGATATCGACAATATTAGCTTTGAAATCGAGCTTAATGCAAATATGAAGAATGGAACGACAGTTCCTTGCGGAAGTGCAACGCTCAGCATAGAGGACTATATAGCGGCTGCCAAGGAGCTCGCAGAGGACGGCGAGGAAATATTCGTAGAGGCGTTGCCGCTTATCGAAAGCCTCGAAACCTATGGTAACTACGCAGAAAACTATTTCAACGGTGGTCATCTTGATAGCTATATGACGTCAGCCGATAGCGTTACCTTCAAAGCACCGACAAAGTCGAACGTAACACTTGACGGCGCAACCTTCTACGGAACTTCAATTCTTCTTGAAGATAACGTAACTATTCGTCATTACTTTACGGTAGATGATATCGACGCATTCAACGCCTCATACACATGTGATATAGCGTATGGTATAAAGGGTGGATTTATCTATTTTGATATTACCGACATCAATGCACAGAGCATCGGTGTTCCACAGACCCTCGTGATATATAACCTTGACGGAAGCGTTGCATTTGAGGTTAGTTATAGTGTAGGAAACTACATTGCAAATCAGCTTGATAGCACCGACACAAGACTTGCAAGTCTTGTAAACGCAATGTACGATTACTACGTTGAGGCATATTCTTACAACGGTTCAACCGAGTTTGTAACCGACAGAAACGAAGCGGGTGCTGACATCTGGTAAGAATTATGCATTAGTTACAAGATTGTGTCTCATAAGTATATAGTCCCCCTAAAAAATATAACGCCGAGAAATCGGCTTCTTATTTTTTAGTTTTTACATAAAGCTTCAAATTCTTTTCCTAAGAGATAAAAGTCAAGCTGACGGGAAATTGCTTCAAAGGTGAGGTCGTTTTTCATTTCAACCCTGCCGTTGAGATATTCGTCTGCACCGATGAGATAAAGCAGACTGCCTCTGTCGGCAACCTTGAAAATGTAATCCGAAAAAGCGCCGTTGTCAAGCTCCTTGTTGAGAATTTTCTTGAGCTCCTCCTTGCCTTCGTCCGAGATTTTATTCTCGGGGGTGTAATACAATACACCCTGAACTGCAGGCTCGTTTTTCTTCATAAATTTGGCAAAGCCAATATAAAGCTCACCGTATCTGTGACACGTTCTGAAGCTTAGTGTGTATCGCTCGTACAAGGAGGCTATAAAGTCTTTTTCTTGACTGTCAGGTTCTTTAACCTCGAGCATTACCCCTTGGCTTTCAGCAATCAGACGGGGAATTCTCGTGCGATAAAAGGTGAAATACCTGAGCATAATATTTTTCTTTGACGATAACTGAAGAGCAAAGGACGAGATGAATGCAATCATAATGAATATAACTGCTCCAAGATTACCGAAGGCGAAAAAGCCCAAAATACCAAGTGAAATAATTGACACGAGCTTTATGGCGAGCATCTTCTTGTCGTTTGATTTATCAAGAGCCTTGATTTTTTCGCCAAGCTCAATATATTCCTTGCCCACTTGAGAGTTGTAGGTTTCAAACAGAGCCTCCTGCTCTTTATTACGGAATTCCATTTTTTCTCCTTATTCTTCTGAGTTCGCTAACATTTCCATGTACTTTTCGTGTGAGATGAGAACCGTTCTCGGCTTCGCTCCTGCAAATTCGCTTACAATTCCCATACGCTCCATTGTATCAACGATTCTTCCTGCTCTTGCGTAACCGAGCTTGAGACGTCTTTGAAGCATAGAGGTTGATATAGTTCCACTGTCTATCGCAATTTCAATTGCCGATCGAAGCATCGGGTCGCTGTCGAGAGGATTTCCGTCACCTTCGGAAAAATCTTCTTCAACGTCGTGAGCCTTAACCTTGCTCTTTTCGATTTTAACAACCTCTTTTTTGATTTCGTCCATAACCTCTTCACTGTAATCAGCGTTCGTTTTGTTTTTAAGGAAGTCGATTACAGCTTCAATTTCGTCGTCGCTGACGAATGCGCCCTGAACTCTGAGAGGGTTCATTGCGCCAACGGGGGAGTAAAGCATATCACCCTTACCCACGAGCTTTTCAGCACCGTTTGCATCAATGATGGTTCTTGAGTCAACCTGAGAAGCAACCGTGAATGCAATACGAGAGGGTACGTTCGCCTTAATCAGACCCGTGATTATATCAACTGAGGGTCTTTGAGTACCGATAACCAGATGCATACCTGCAGCTCTTGCCTTTTGCGCAATACGTGCAATGGAATTTTCTACGGTATCCTTTGCCATCATCATAAGGTCGGCAAGCTCGTCTATTACGATTACAATGTGTGGGAGCACCTCACGGTTTCCGTCACGCAGAGCAACTGCGTTGTATGCCTTGATGTCACGCACGCCCGTTTCCTCAATAAGAGCAAAGCGACGCTCCATTTCGTTAACCGACCACGCAAGCGCACCTGCTGCGTTTTTAGGGTCGCTTACGACGGGTACTAAAAGATGTGATATTCCGTTATAAACACCAAGCTCGATTTTTTTTGGGTCAATCAGTATCAGCTTAACCTCGTCGGGCTTAGCTTTGTAGAGTATGCTCATAAGAATACTGTTGATACAAACCGATTTACCCGAGCCCGTAGTACCTGCAATCATTATGTGTGGCATCTTTGAAATATCGCAATATACGGGATTTCCTGCAACGTCAACACCAAGACAGGTAGTAAGCTTGCTCTTTGCGCTTGTAAAATTAGGGGAGTCTATCAGAGACCTGATTGAAACGATAGAAGTGTTTTTGTTAGGTATTTCGATACCTATAGCTTCTTTGCCGGGGATAGGAGCTTCGATTCTTACACCCTTTGCCGCAAGTGCGAGGGCGATATCCTCAGCAAGATTTCTTATTGTTTTAACTCTTACTCCAACCTCGGGTTGAAGCTCATATCTTGTGACCGTAGGACCTTTTGCTATATTAACAACTCTCGCCTGCACCTTGAAGGAAGCGAGCGTTGATACCAGCTTTTTAGCAGTCTGCTCGTATTCGCTGTCCATTTCAGCCGTAATCGGAGTGGGCTTTGTGAGCAGCTCGACGGGTGGGAATATGTATTCGGGCTCTTGCTCCTCTTCGTTTTCGCCCAGCGTAATTTCGGTAACGTCTGCTTCAAGCTCGGAATTACCCGAAATTTCGGCATCTGCAGATATTTCTTCTTCATCGTCACCGTTTTTGAACTTCTCTGCAGCTTCGGGGTCTTTATTCTTGGCGAAAATAGATTGCAGAGTCGGGATTGGCTCATTAGCTACAGGACCGATAATAACGTCGTCGCCTTCCTCGTAGTCCTCGTCATCGTCCTCATCAATATCGGGCATCGGTTCGCCAGGGACTTCAATGTTGATATCAAGCTGCTTTCTGTTTTTTTCTTCCTTTTCGCGAGCAAGCTTTTCTTCCTGAAGCTTTCGCTCCTGCTCCTGCGCTTCTTCCTTTTCCTTGAAATATTCGTCTCTTTTGCGCTTTACTTCACCGGTCTTTTCTTTGCCTTCACGTAGCTTTTTAGCAAGGTATCGGGCAAACTGCATAGGAGTTTTGTTTATTATGAAAGGGGAGACAACTATAAATCCCATAGTGAGAATAATGAACGTCATTATTCCTCCGATTATAGCCTGCAATGCGTTTGAAACAAGTCCACCGAGCAAAGAGCCTCTCGTTATGCCGTCGGAATCTATTGCCGACTTGAAGTGCTCGATTATATTAAAGCCTTCTACCAATGGCTTTGGAGTAGCAATAATTGCCGAGAATAAAATAACGAACAAAAATGATAACAGCCAATTCTTCCAAGGGTGTCTTGATACAGCTTCCTTTCTGAAGCAGAAGGCGCGCGCTACGAGAATTACGGGAATAAAATATGCGCCCCATGAAAACAGCCCTGCAAATATAAATTTTACCTTTTCACCAAGCCAGCCTGTGAACGAAGTTGCAAAGAGACAGAGCACGAGGAAAAAGGCGATAAGTACGAAAAGATATGGCATAAGCTGAAGAGTCAGCTCACTTGGAGGGTTATATTCCGTCTTTTTCTTAATATCCATTTTTTGTTGTTTTTTGTCATTGTTTTTTGATTTGACACTATATTTTTTCTGACTTGTACTCATTTAATCATCCTATCTGTAAATGTAACGATTTTTATCGCACAAATGTACTAATATAATATATAATAGTATACTAAATTATTTTATTTATGTCAATATTTTATTATTGTAATATAAAGTTTTTATTTACTTTTGCATATAGTTGTGGTAGAATATATTAAAGAAAGGGGGTTACAAGATGGTATACGTATGGTTGATGGTTATAGCCGTTGCTTTGATAATCGAAGCATCAACTGCAACGCTTGTTGCTATATGGTTTATTCCGTCGGCAATTGTTTCGGCTGTACTTTCCAAGCTTGGTGCTACCGTTTACGCTCAGGTGGTGGTTTTTCTTGTACTGTCGGTGCTTCTTGTTGTATTCGTGAGAAAACTAATAGCAAAACTAATGAAGCCAAAAACCGTTGCAACCAATGCCGATCTTCTTATAGGTGAGACGGGGGTTGTAATAGAAAAAATTGACAACATTGCAGCCGGTGGCGTTGTAAAGGTTAAAGGTCAGCTTTGGAGCGCAAAATCCAAGGAAACGCTGATAATTGAAAAGGACGAGCTTGTAGAGGTTCTTGCAATTGAGGGCGTAAAGCTTGTAGTTAAAACCCAAAGATAGCCGAAGCCTTGTCGGTTTTAGATGAAAAATTTGCCTCTCTCTGCGTTATTTTCATAAAGTATGCATTCGTGAAAATGCCTTGATATAGACAATTTTTCTATCTAAAACTTCTTCGAACCTAAAAAGATACTTTTTGGGCGATAAGTGTTCGACGCTCTTCGGGTTAAAGTAAAATAATTTCAGAGAGGTATTATTATGGAAGCAATTATTATCTTATTCGTTATAGTTTTGGTTATTCTTATTTCCAATATTCGCATAGTTCCTCAGGCGCAGGCGTTTATAGTTGAAAGACTTGGAACGTATCACGCTACCTGGAACACGGGACTTCATATGACCGTTCCGTTTATTGACAAAATCAGAAGAAGAATTTCTCTTATGGAGAAAATTTCCGATTTTGAGCCTCAGGACGTTATCACTAAGGATAACGTAAAAATGAGAATTGATACCGTTGTATTTTATCAGATAACCGATTGCAAGCTCTACACCTACGGAGTAGAAAACCCGACGTTTGCGATTGAAAATCTTACTGCAACAACTCTTCGTAACATCATAGGTGAGCTTGAGCTTGATAATACACTTACGTCGAGAGACTTGATTAACACTCGTATGCGTACTACTCTTGACGAGGCGACAGACCCTTGGGGCATTAAAGTCAACAGAGTTGAGCTTAAAAACATTATTCCACCCAAGGAAATTCAGGACGCTATGGAAAAGCAGATGAAGGCAGAGCGTGAGCGTCGAGAAAAAATTCTTATTGCCGAGGGTACAAAGGCTGCCGATATTCTTACAGCTGAGGGTAAAAAGCAGGCAATGATTCTTGATGCCGAGGCACAGAAGCAACAGCAGATACTCCTTGCCGAAGCAGACAAAGAGGCTCGCATTCGTCGTGCAGAAGGTGAAGCAGAAGCTATTATGAAGGTACAGATGGCTACAGCCGAGGGTGTTAAATACATCAACGAGGCAGCGCCCAGCGATGCAGTAATAGCAATAAAGGGACTTGAAGCCTTTGAAAAGGTTGCCGACGGAAAGGCAACGAAGATTATCATACCAAGTGAAATTCAATCGCTTGCAGGACTTGTTACCAGCGCAAAGGAAATTGCCGAGAACGTAAAAAGTGATAAAGAATAAAAAAGCGACGAGCCGTCGCTGGCGAATCTCGCCTATCCTTACTTTTTCTAAACTAAAGCAAGGCAAAACGGCGAGGTTAATTCAAAGCAATTTCCTATATGAAAAATAGAATGCAGGGGACGGATTTATCCGTCCCCACGTTTATATCACACGTCAGGCAATGAGTATCATATAACAATTTTGCATACAAACACAAGAAAGGTATAGCTCCGTTTGGAAGCTATACCTTTTTTTGAATACGTATTTTATTTTAGTGAACGATGCACTTTTCAGTATCCTTATCAAAGATGTGGAGTCTGTTAACGTCAAGAGCAACCTTGATGTCGTTTCCAACCTCTGAAGAGGAGTGAGCGTTAACGTTTGCAATGAGGTTCTGCTCTTCTGAAACGAGGTAGAGATAGATGCATGAACCCATAAGCTCAGTAACGTCAACATGCGCGTCGATAACCCAATTTGAGAGTGACTCAAGATACATGGGCTCGTCGTGGATACACTCGGGACGGATACCTGCAACAACTTCCTTACCAACGTAGCTCTGGAGCTCTTCGCTGTTCGCCTTTTCTGCAGGAAGCTGGAGCTTGTTCTTGCCGAAGCAGAAGAATACGTCTGAGCCTGACTTCTCGATAGTACCGTTGATGAAGTTCATCTGAGGAGTACCAATGAAGCCTGCAACGAACATATTAACAGGATAGTCGTAAAGTCTTTGAGGGCTGTCAACCTGCTGGATAAGACCGTCCTTCATAACAACGATACGAGTAGCCATTGTCATAGCTTCAACCTGGTCGTGAGTAACGTAGATGAAGGTTGTAGCGAGTCTTGTATGAAGCTTTGTAAGCTCTGTTCTCATCTGTGTACGGAGCTTAGCGTCAAGGTTTGAAAGAGGCTCGTCAAGAAGGAAAACCTTGGGCTGACGAACGATAGCACGACCGAGAGCAACACGCTGTCTCTGACCACCTGAAAGAGCCGCGGGGCGTCTGTCAAGAAGGTGAGCAATGTCAAGAACTCTTGCTGCTTCTTCAACCTTTCTCTTGATTTCTTCCTTAGGAACCTTACGGAGCTTAAGTCCGAAGGCCATATTTTCAAATACTGTCATGTGAGGATAAAGAGCATAGTTCTGGAAAACCATCGCGATATCTCTGTCCTTAGGTGCTACGTCGTTGACAATCTTGTCTCCGATGAAAAGCTCGCCCTCGGAAATTTCTTCAAGACCTGCAATCATTCTAAGAGTTGTAGATTTACCACAACCTGAAGGACCAACGAGAATGATAAATTCCTTGTCCTTGATTTCCAGGCAGAAGTCTGAAACGGCTGTTACGCCACCCGGATACTTCTTGTAAATGTGCTTAAGTGATACACTTGCCATTGATTGACCTCCTAATTTAAGTAAAAACTATTGTTTTTATAATTACATTTTTTCTTACTCTAATATAATAGCAGAAAAATTCAAAATAGTAAAGGTATTTATTTCCCAATTTTATAGCCTCTCATATGTGAATATTGCACAAATTTTGGACAAATCGTGTCCGAAACCCCCTATTTACAGAGGTTGAGGCTTTCAAAAATTACTTAACACCCTTCATCGTCAAGCCGATTCTTTTGGTCTTTACGTCTACCGAAATGACGCTTACCTTGACAATATCGCCAACCGAAAGAGCCTCGGAGGGATGCTTGATAAACTTGTCGGAAATCTGAGAAATATGCACCAGACCGTCCTGATGTACTCCAATGTCAACGAAGGCGCCGAAGTCACATACGTTTCTGACCGTACCTGTGAGTATCATACCTTCGTAAAGGTCGTTGAGGTCGAGAACGTCATCGCGAAGCACCGGCTGTTCAAAGTCGTCACGGATATCAAGACCGGGCTTTTCAAGCTCACGTACAATGTCGTCAAGGGTGGGGATACCGATGTTCAATTCCTGTGCAAGCTTTTCCTTGCCATAAGCCGAAACTTTATCGGACAGACCGGTAAGCCCTTTGGTGTCTCCTGCAATGAGCTTGCAGTCGAAAATTTTCATAAGAGTTTTTGCAGCCTCGTAGGATTCGGGGTGAACACCTGTGTTGTCAAGAGGCTCCTTTGAGTCGGGCAGTCTTAAAAATCCTGCGCATTGCTCAAACGCCTTGTCACCTACACGGGGAACTTTTTTGATTTTGTCAACGCTGTCAAATTCTCCGTTTTCTTCACGGTATTTAACTATATTTTTAGCCGAGGTCGAGTTTATTCCCGCAACGTAGGAGAGGAGCGCAAACGAGGCTGTGTTGAGGTTTACACCAACGCTGTTTACACAGCTTTCAACGACGCCTCCGAGCGCTTCATCAAGCCTTTGAGGCTTCATATCGTGCTGGTATTGACCTACGCCGATTGCCTTGGGCTCAATTTTAACCAGCTCTGCCAGGGGGTCCTGAATTCTTCTTGCGATTGAAACGGCACTTCTTTGAGTAACGTCGAAATCGGGGAATTCCTTAGCTGCAAGCTCTGATGCAGAATAAACGGAAGCACCTGCCTCCGAGGTGATGATGTATTTGGTCTTGAGAGAATGCTTTTTCAGCATTGAGGAAACGAACATTTCACTCTCTTTTGACGCAGTACCGTTACCGATTGAAATGACGTCAACGTCGTATTTTTTTATGAGAGAGAGCATAATTTTCTCACTCTCTTCTATTCTTTCCTGAGGCTTTGTAGGATAAATTACGGCAGTATCGAGAACCTTACCTATTTTGTCAACTACGGCAAGCTTACAGCCTGTTCTGTAGCCCGGGTCAAAGCCGATGACCGTCTTGCCCTTGAGAGGTGGCTGAAGGAGCAGATTTTTCAGGTTGTCCTCAAAAACCACTATTGCGCTCTCTGATGCGCTGTCGAATATCATCGAGCGTATTTCACGCTCAATTGACGGGAAAATAAGTCTTGAATAAGAGTCGCGCACTGCTGCATCTACAAGGGGAGTAAATATACTTCCCATTATGACGTTTCTGTTGATTAAGAAGCTGAGTGGCAGATACTCGTCGATTTCGATATTTACCTTGAGAATATCTTCCTTTTCACCTCTGTTGAGAGCAAGGATTCTGTGTCCGGGGATTTTGGAAATTGCCTCGCTGTAGTCGTAGTACATACGGTAGACGGTATCCTCCTCGGTGTTTGCCTTAGAGGAAATTTTGCCGTTTGAGAAAATCAGCTCTCTGAGAGTCTGACGGAATTCTGCGTTGTCTGAAACGTTTTCGGCGATTATATCAAGAGCACCTGCGATAGCATCCTCGGGCGTTTCAACTCCCTTTTCTTCGTTTACGTATTCCTTTGCAAAATCAAGCGGCTCGCCCTCTTTGATTTCCTGAGCGTAGATAAGCTCAGCAAGTGGCTCAAGTCCTTTTTCACGAGCAACCGACGCTCTTGTTTTTCTGTGTGGCTTGTAGGGACGGTAGATGTCCTCTGCTTCGGTGAGAGTTTCAGCCTTTTCAAGAGCCAGCCTTATTTCGTCGGTCAGCTTGCCCTGCTCTTCGATTGACGAGAGGATTTCTTCCTTTCGCTTTTCGAGGTTTCTGAGGTAGGTGAGCCTTTCAAATATCTGACGGATAATCTGGTCGTCGAGCGAGCCTGTCATCTCCTTACGGTATCTTGCGATAAAGGGAATAGTGTTGCCGTCGTCAATAAGCTCAATCGTGTTTTTTGCCTGAATTTCTTTTATGCCAAATTCCGTGGCGATTACTTTGATAAAATCCATTTTAACCTCTTAAAAATTAATGATTTATACGAATTTATTTTACCATACTTTCACAAAAAATGCAATATATAGCATTGACATTTTTTGCATTTATGATAGAATATTAAAAGAGATATTGAAAGGATTGTTTTATGAAGGAAAAATGTAAAAGATATCGCGATTTGGCGAAGATGGCAGTTTTCTCCCATTTTAACAGCTCATTAATAGCTTTTATATCATTAAGCTTTGTGTCCACCTTGATAATGCGTTATTATCAAATGACGGCAGTTGAAAAAAACGTTGATATTTTTGCACCCGAGTCAAAGGCTATAACCCTTCTCGTTTTGGCTTTTGCAATGCTGATTAATCTTCCACTTGAATTTTGCGCAACGAGGTTTTTTCTCATTATATCGAGAAAATCACGCTTTGAGAGAGCGACGGTAAAGGAGCTTTTTTATCCCTTTTCGAGTGCAAAGCTTTTAATTAAGGGCTCGTTTATTCAGCTTATAATCAATGTGTTTTTGTATATCGGCTTAGTTATATCACTTGTTCTTGTTCAAAGGAATATATACTTGAGCCTTCTTGCTTTACCCGTCTTGCTGTTGACCTTGTTTGTTTATTTGACTTATTGTATGTCAGCTTTTGTTATAAGCGACAATATCACTTTTTCTCCAATAAAGGCAATGAGAGTCAGTCGTCAAATGATGAAAAAGAACAGATGGCTTGTCGTACGCACAATGATACCCGTTATCGCAGTTTATGCTTTGGCGACGCTCGTGCTGAGCTCACTGTTTTTCTTTTCGTATTTTATACTCATGACAATCTACTCCGTGATGTTCGTAACACTTGCAGTTATATACGACGATAAAAAATAAAATCCACTTCGGTGGATTTTTTTCTTTCATATATATTGTAATTTTCTCTGTTATATAGTATAATATAATAGAATAAAAATATTTTTTTGGAGAGGTTTGCTATGGACGAAAATTTTTGCACTCTTGAAGAGATAATAAAAGAATTCAATTTGACTCCGTTATATATGCCTGACGAGCCTAAAAACATTCACGTCACAATCAATGAGGTAAACCGTCCCGGATTACCTCTTGCAGGCTTTTATGAGCATTTTGACCCAAAGAGAATACAGATTCTCGGTGTGACCGAATACGGCTATCTTGACAGCTTTCCTCGTGAGGTTGCAATGGAGAAGTTCGGCAAGCTGTTGTCGCATAAGCCCGTTGCCATTGTTTGTACGCATACTACCGAGGCTTTTGACGGTGCAATTGAGCTTGCCGAGGCGTATAAAATCCCTTTGCTTCATACAAAGCAGAAAACCTCTCCCTTTATGGCTGCGCTTATTTCTTCACTCAACGTCAAATTAGCGCCTATGATTTCGAGACACGGTGTTTTTGTAGAGGTTTACGGCGAGGGTATATTTATTACGGGTGACAGTGGAATAGGTAAGAGTGAGGCTGCAATCGAGCTTGTAAAGAGAGGACACCGTCTCGTGGCAGACGACTCGGTAGAAATACGCAGAGTGTCGGATAAGACCCTTGTTGGCTCAGCGCCCGAAATTATTCGCCACTACATAGAGCTTCGTGGTATAGGAATAGTTGACGTCAGAAGAATTTTCGGTATGGGCGCTGTAAAGAACACCGAAAAAATCGACCTTGTAATCAATCTTGAGCAATGGGATAAGGATAAGTTTTATGACCGTTTCGGTCTTGAAACCGAGTATACCGAGATTATGGGTCTGAAGATACCGAGCATTACCATTCCCGTCAAGCCGGGCAGAAACCTTGCAGTTATTATTGAGATAGCTGCCATGAATCACCGTCAAAAGAAGATGGGCTACAATACTGCCGTCGAGTTCAACAAGAAGCTGATGGGCGAAAACAATATGGAAGAAAGATAGAGTGTTTATATGACGAGTTTTATCGAGGAGCTGAAAAGGTCAGCTCCCTGTATTGAAATAAAAAAAGACCTGCCGATGTGCGATTATACCACCTTCAGAATAGGTGGAAGGGCAGACGTTGCCATCTTTCCCAAAAACAAAGACGAGCTTGTTGCTTCGCTGGATATTGCAAAGGCTCTGTCGGTTCGGTGTTACGTTGTCGGAAAGGGCTCTAATCTTCTGGTTTCCGACGAGGGCTTCAGAGGAGCAGTTATATTCACCTCGGGGCTTTCGGCTGTCACCTATGACCGAAATGAGCTTTATGCCGAGGCAGGCGTAAATCTGACCTCTCTTTCGCGAAGCGTTGCTGAAAGAGGACTCACGGGACTCGAATTTGCCTGTGGTATTCCGGGAACTGTGGGTGGCGCAATCTATATGAACGCAGGCGCGTATGGCTCTGAAATGAAGAACGTTACGCTTTATTCGGATTACTATTCTCTTTCAGAGGGCTTTGGCAGACTTGTCGGTGACGCTCAGGGCTTTGGCTACAGAGAGAGTGCGTATATGGGGAGCGACAAAATAATACTCGGCTGTCGCATAGCTCTTGCCGAGGGTGACAAAAACGAAATTGTCGGGTGCTGTCAGGAATTACTTGCCAGGCGCCGTGAAAAGCAGCCTCTTGAATATCCCAGCGCAGGCTCTGCCTTCAAGCGTTATACGGGCAGATTTACGGGTCAGATGATAGAAGAGGCAGGGCTCAAGGGTTTCAGAGTCGGTGGCGCTGAGGTAAGTGAGAAGCACGCTGGCTTTGTGATTAATAAGGGAGGCGCTACTGCGAGCGACGTAATTGAGCTTGTCAGGAGAGTTACCGATAGAGTTTTTGAAAAAGAAGGGGTAAGAATTGAGCCTGAAATAAGGTACTTATCCTCGGAAGGAGAGAAAAAGCTTTGAGTAACGTGCCGTCGTACAGCGCAAAGGTAAAGGAATATCTTCTTCGCAGAACTGCTTACGAGGTGGGGCTCGGAACAAGTAAGCCTGACGAGTATTCCAAAAAATGTGAAAAGTGTTGCGCACTCGCTTTTTTCTACGGTGTTACGATTTTTTCACGCAGGCTTGAAAGAGAGACGATGACCCTTTCAATCGAAAACGAGGAGCTGCTCGAAATCTGCACTTATATAATGATACATTATTTTCTTGCCACTCCCGACGTGAGACAGGTTGAGGTGAGAGGCAAAACGAGATTCGAGGTGTCCTTTGGCAGAGAGCTTGTAGGTCACGAGCTTTTTGAGGTGTTCAGCGATGAAAAAAGAGATTTCAGCTTTGCGCTGAGCTGTAAGGACTGTAACAGATATTTTATGAGAGGTGTATTTTTGTCGGCAGGAACACTTGCCGACCCACGCCTTGACTACAGAGTGGAGTTTTTATTAAAGGACGAAAAAAACGCCACAGCACTTAGCAAATTCATTGACGTTAGCTTTTCTCCGAGGCTCACCAAGAGACGTGCCGAGTACGTTGTTTATATCAAGGGCAACGAGAGGGCAGAGAGCTTTTGTGCGCTGATAGGGGCAGAGCTTGCCACTATTGATATTATAGAAAAATCAATCGAAAAGGAAACGATGAGCAGTCTTAACAGAAGCTGTAATTGTGAGCACGCAAATATGCAAAAGACTGTCAACGCATCTGTCAGAATAAGACAGGCAATAACGAGGCTCAGAGAGAGTGGCAGATTTAATTCTCTTCCCGATGACCTGAAGCTGACAGCCGAGCTGAGAGAGAAATACCCCGAGGCGTCTTTATCGGCGCTTTCTCAGATGTTTGAGGGAGGAATTTCACGCTCGGGCTTAAATCACAGACTTAACAAGATTATAGAAATTTCCGAAGAATAGGAGAAGCCATGGCAGATTTCGTACACCTGCACCTGCACACCGAATATAGCCTGTTGGATGGCGCTTGTCGTATAGACAAGCTTTTTGAACGTGTCAAAGAGCATTCCCAAAGCGCAGTTGCCATAACCGACCACGGCGTAATGTACGGGGCAGTAGATTTTTACAAATCTGCAAAAAAACACGGCATAAAGGCAATAATAGGCTGTGAGATGTATATGGCTTCGAGAAATCTGACCGATAAGCTTTATTCACTTGATAAAGAAAACTACCATCTTGTTTTACTTGCCAAGAACGAAAAGGGGTACAAAAATCTCATAAAGCTCAATTCAATAGCGCATATAGAGGGCTTTTATTCAAAGCCGAGAATTGATATGAAGGTGCTCCGAGAGCACAGCGACGGTCTGATTGCCCTTTCGGGCTGTATCGGAGGACGAATACCTCAGTATATTCTTGCAGGCGATTACGACAGCGCAAAAAAACACGCCCTTGAAATGAAGGAGATTTTTGCAGACGATTTTTATCTTGAAATCCAAAATCACTTTATTCCCGAGGAAGCGATTGTAAATACCTCTCTTATACGTTTGTCAAAGGAGACGGATATTCCACTCGTTGCAACCAACGACGTTCACTATTTAGATAAGAGCGATGCCGAGAGTCAGTCTGTTTTGATGTGTATACAGACGGCATCTACGGTAGATGCAGGCAGAATGGAGGGCTTCCAGACCGACGAATTCTATCTCAAGAGCTCTGAGGAGATGGAGGAGCTGTTCGCTTCTCAAAAGGAAGCTCTTGCAAACACCGTCAGAATTGCCGAGAAATGTAATTTTGAATTCAATTTTGACTCGCATTTTTTACCCTCCTTCAAAAATGATGAGGGAATGGAAAACGAGGACTACCTCAAAAAGCTCGTAAGAGAGGGGCTTAGCAGAATAATTGAGCAAAACAACCTTTCCTCAGAGCTTGCCGAGGAATACAGACAAAGGGTTGATTACGAGCTGAGCGTCATAATAGATATGGGCTTTTGCGAGTATTTTCTTATAGTGCGCGATTTTGTGAACTATGCAAAAATGCACTCTATTCCCGTCGGACCGGGCAGAGGCTCGGGCGCCGGCAGTCTTTGTGCTTACTGTCTTGGTATAACGGGCATCGATCCTATAAAGCACAATTTGCTTTTTGAACGCTTTCTTAATCCCGAACGTGTCAGTATGCCCGATTTTGATATCCACTTTTGTCAGGAAAGGCGTCATGAGGTAATCGAATACGTAGAGCAAAAGTACGGAGCTACACACGTATCAAAAATTATAACCTTCAATACAATGGCGGCACGAGCCGTCGTAAGAGATGTTGGCAGAGCGCTTGGAATGTCCTATTCGGACGTTGATGCAGTTGCAAGGCTCATTCCACGCAGTCTTGATATGACGATTGACAAGGCAATGGAGAAGGTTCCCGAGCTTGCTGCAATGTATAAGACCTACCCCGATGTAAAAAATCTGATAAACATTGCAAAAACGCTTGAGGGTATGCCAAGACACGCGTCAATACATGCAGCAGCAGTTGTGATAACCGATGAGCCCGTCAATGAATACGTGCCCCTTTGTGTCAGCTCGGACTCTGTTATTACGCAGTATTCCATGAATACCATTGCAGACCTCGGCTTGTTGAAAATAGACTTTTTGGGACTCAGGTATCTGACCGTTATTGATAATGCTGTCAAAATGGTCAAAAAGACCGATGACAAGTTTGACCTCGGTAAAATAGACCTGCAGGATAAAAAGCTCTTTGAATATATTTCAACGGGTAATACTACGGGTATGTTTCAGATAGAATCCCGTGGAATGAAGGAGCTGATTACAAGGCTTGCCCCTCGTTCAATCGAAGATATAACTGCAGCCATTGCGCTGTTCAGACCCGGACCGATGGACGCAATCCCGAAGTATATAGCCAATAGCAAAAATCGGGCGTCGGTTATCTATAAGACGCCACAGCTGAAGTCCATTCTTTCGGTGACCTACGGCTGTATAGTGTATCAGGAACAGGTAATGCAGATCTTCCGTACCCTTGCAGGCTATTCCTACGGTCACGCCGATATAGTAAGGCGCGCAATGGCAAAGAAAAAAGCCGACGTGATGGAAAACGAGAGAGGCGCATTTATAAAAGGGTGCGTTGAAAGAGGAATAGACGAAAAAGCAGCAAACGAAATTTTTGATGAAATGGCTGATTTTGCAAAATATGCCTTCAACAAATCTCACGCTTGTGCGTATAGCTACCTGACTTATCAGACGGCTTATCTCAAATGTTATTATCCTGCGCAATATATGGCAGCCCTTATTTCGTCCACCTCGGACGATGAAGAAAAGGTGAACTATTACGTGGCAGATTGCAAGGCTATGGGAATAAAGATTCTGCCCCCCGACATTAATGAAAGTAACGCAGGCTTTGATGTTTCGGGCAAGGCAATCAGATTCGGACTTCTTGCAGTCAAAAACGTCGGAATGAATTTTATTAATGCAATATGCAGTGAGCGACAAAACGGAAAATTCAAGAGCTTTGAGGACTTCCTGATGAGAATGTCAACCAAGGCTCTCAACCGTAAGATGCTTGAAAGCCTTATATGGTCGGGCGCATTTGACTGCTTTGAAAAGACTCGCTCGCAGAAGGCTTCGGTGCTCGAGGACGCCATTGCAACCGTCAGCGATATGAACAGAAGAAACGTTACGGGTCAGCTTGACCTCTTTTCAGAGCCCGACAGTAACGAAACAGTCCTCAAGCTCACTTACCCCGATTTGCGAGAGGATACTCTATCCGAGCGCATTGCAATGGAGAAGGAGGTAACGGGAGTTTATCTTTCGGGACATCCTCTTGATGCGTACACAATGCAGAGAAGAAGTACGGCTTCGATTGCCGATATAAAGGACTCGTTTGAAAACGAAACCTCGGACTTCAGAGAAGGACAGGTAGTTGACGTAATAGGAATAATCGGCACGAAAAAGGTCAAGGAAACTAAAAACGGCTCTGTTATGGCATTCATTACCTTTATGGATATAGCAACGTCAGCCGAGCTCGTTGTGTTTCCAAAGGTGTTTGAAATTTCCTCGCATCTGCTTGAGCCCGATAGAGTATTACTTGCTAACTGCGAGCTTTCTCTCAAGGACGATGAGCTCAAGCTGCTTGCCCGTAGCTTCAGAGTGGCACAGCCCGACGGACAGCTCACAGAAGAGAGTCAACCCAAGGAAAAGAAGCTTTATATCAGATTAAAGAGCTATGATAAAGCTTTAATAAACCAAATAAGCGACATCGTTTCAGAATTCAGTGGGGATGCGCAGGTTGCGTTGTATATTGAAGAAGAAAAGAAGTATATAAAGCTCGTTAACAGAGGAATAGAGCTTTCGCTTCAAGCTGTTGGCAAGCTTGAAGGCCTCGTCGGAAAAGAAAACGTAGTTGTTAAGTAATTGGAGGAAGCAATGAATAACAAAGACATAAACAATAACAAAACAAAAAAGATAGGCAAGGCAGTAGCAAATACCCTGCTCACAATTCTTTTGGTGGGTATGCTCACGGGTACGATTGTCGGTATGGCGCTGTTGATTTACGTCAAGGACTACATCAACACCGATTACGATATCGAAAATCTCAAGCTCGACCTTGACCAGACAACGTCTATTTATTATATGGACTACGTCGACGAGGAAAGAACGACGGGCAATTGGGTAGAGTGGGAAGAGGAGAGAATACACGGAAGTGAAAACCGTCTCTGGGTTTCCTACAAGAACATTCCCGAAAACCTGATAAACGCCTTTGTAGCAATTGAGGACCAACGCTTCTGGGACCATAACGGTGTGGACTGGAAGAGAACTGCAGGCGCTGTGCTTCAGGTAGTGAAGTCGGGTTCGTTCGGTTATGGTGGTTCAACCATTACGCAGCAGCTGATTAAGAACGTAACAGGCGATAAGGACGTAAAAATCCAGCGTAAATTAGAGGAGATTTTCAGAGCTCTGTCTCTTGAAAAGAAGAAGAGTAAAGAGGACATTCTCGAGATGTATCTCAATACGATTTATCTTTCTCAGGGCTGTAGTGGAGTACAGTCGGCTGCCAACTTTTATTTTCATAAGGACGTTTCGGAGCTGACACTTGCCGAGTGCGCTTGTCTTGCCTCGATTACCAATTTGCCCACCTACTACGACCCCATTCAGAACCCCGATAACAACGAGTACAGAAGAACCGTAATTCTCGATGAGATGCTCGAGCAGAAGTATATCAGCCAAGAGGAATACGATTTGGCTGTTGCAGAGGAGCTTAAGCTGTATACGGGCGATGATATCGAAGAGCAGAATACCGATACCAACGTTCACTCATGGTTTGTAGAAACGCTCATTCAGGACGTAATAAACGACCTTATGGAAGAAAAGGGACTCGACGAAAATACGGCTACACAGCTTCTTTATTCGGGTGGACTCAAGATTTATTCAACCGTTGACCTCGACGTTCAGAGGGCAATGGAGGAGGTTTTTGAAAACGAAGAGAACTATCCCGAGCTTGAGGGCGTTCAGCCCGAGGCTGCAATGGTGGTACTCAACCCCTATAACAGCAACCTGCTCGGTATAATAGGAGCAAGAGGCGAAAAGACGACAAATGGCGATTGGAATAACGCAACCATGTCAAAAAGACAGCCGGGTTCGTCCTTCAAGCCGATTGCAGTTTATTCACAGGCGATAGAAAACGGAATTGCCAACTATTCAACCGTTGTTGACGACTATCCGTATAACATCAATCCTGCAACAGGCAAGGTATGGCCGTCCAACTCTCCTGCAAGATACAGAGGCTACGTGACGGTATGTGAGGCGCTTGTGCGTTCACTGAATACGGTTGCAGTAAGATTGCTTGATCAGGTCGGAATTGAAAATTCGTTCTACTTTTTGAGAAATAAATTCGGTATTTCCACCCTTGTTGAACAGCTTGGAACGAAGGGCGATACGGGGCTTTCAATGGCACTTGGAGGTCTTACCTACGGTGTTACCGTAAGGGACATAACGACAGCCTACGGAACGTTTGCAAATTCGGGAATTTATACCGAATCGAGAAGCTATATAAAGGTGTGCGATGCCGAGGGAAATATAATTCTCAGTAACGAAGGAAACAGCGAGGTTGTACTCAGTCAGGGCACTGCCCAGATAATGACTAAGATGCTTGAAGAGGTTGCAAATCCTAACGGCTACGGAACTGCAAGAAAGCTGACTGTTACCAAGAACGTGGACGTTGCTGCCAAGACAGGTACGACTAATGACAATAAGGATATCTATTTCGTGGCGTATACCCCGTATTTCGTAGGTGGCGTATGGTTTGGCTACGAACAGCCAAGATACCTTCCACCCTTTTCTGTCAGCCCCTCCCTCTCGCTTTGGGATATGGTAATGACAAAAATCCATCAGCCCTATATTGACAATGCAAAGAACGGTATCGAGAAGCTCAGAACCTTTGATTATTCAGAGCTGATATCGTATAAGTACTGCCTTGATTCAGGACTCCTTGCAGGCGAATACTGTTCGCTCGACCAGAGAGGCAACAGAATTGCAACGGGCTATGGTACGAGAGATACAATTCCTACCGTCACCTGTGATAAGCACGTTCCTGTTCAATGGTGTACACAGACTCGCTCTGTAGCAGGTAAGGGCTGTCCGAGCGATAAGGTAGTGACCATTGCTCTGATAAGAAACGAGGGCAGACGGCTTGAAAAAGACGTTGCAGTTATAGATGCTCAATACACCTATATGGACGTTCCGTTCGACTACGTTTACCCGACCGAAACCAACGTACCCTTTTATATCAATCTTTATCTCAACGGCACCTATCCGGGATATACTGCCGACGTTAAGCGACCCGTAAACAGTTACTGTGTAGAGCACAACAGTGAAAACACAGCGTCATGGACGGCACTTTGCGAGCAGTACAGAATAGAGCACCCTGAGGAATTCGAGGAAGAGGATGAAGAGGGTGAAGAAAACGAAAATGAAGAGGAATAAACTGATAAGTTACTGCCGTATTGCCACGGCAGTAACCGTTGTAGCTCTCAGCTTGATATTTTCGGTGGGGGGCGTGCTTGGAGCTATAATAAAGTACGCAGTGTTTTTTATCGCAACACTGATTGCAGGCTTTGATTTTGAAAAAAAGAGCTCGCCTGCACCAAAGGGCTATACGCTTTATTGCCTTTCGCTTACTCTTACTTTCGCAATTCTGCTTTCTTTTATTATGCCGTCCTTACATACGGTTGAGCTTAGCCTTATAAACGTCATATCAATTGTCTTGCTCGCCCCGATTTTTGAGGAGCTGTTCTTCAGAGGTGCGCTTTCGGGATTACCGTATCCGATAATATCAACTGCCTTGATTTTTGGAGTCTTTCACGGTACGGGGTTTATTCAGGCAACGCTTATGGGAGTTATACTTGCATATTTTTATCGCTCTTCAAAAAGGCTTATCACTCCGATTGTCTGCCACTTTGCAAATAATCTATTAGCCTTGGTTTGCACCTTGAGGGATATTCGTATACCCGTTCTTGTGTCAGCCTTGATTTTGGGAGTGATTTCCTATAAACTCGGAGTAAAAAATGAAAAAGAAGTATTATAAATATATAGTCGGAAACAGCTTTGACTTTATCACTCCGGACAGTCCGATAGAATTGATTGACGCCTCGGCGTATTACGACGTTGAGAGCTTTGAATATTATCTTGTTGTTAGAATGAGAAACGTCTCAAGACGCAGAATTTCGTCGCTCAGAGTCAAGCTTAAACTGTACGACGGTTCGCCAATTCCCTATAAAAGCTGGAATATACCTATAAGGTAAAGGGTGATGGCGATATAATCGGTGAAAAGGATTATATACATATCCCTCAGAGCTTTTATAAAAAATTTGATTTTATAATTGAGGAAGTCTGCTATTCAAACGGAGAAAGGGAGATAATCAATCTTTCTTCAATGTCGGGCAAGCCCAGACTCATCTCGGAGCAGTCAAAGGAGATTGTCGCAGCGTGTGAGCTCCTTGAGGAAAACGAGACAGTCAAGGAAAGCTATCCTGCAATAATTCTTCCCCAGTTTACGAGCAATGCGTGGATTTGCTGTTGCTCTCATAAAAATCCGTCGGACGCAGAAAGCTGTGAGAGATGCTCACGAGAGCGTGATGCGTTGATGGCGATATATTCAGGCGCCCACTTAACCGACGTCCTTCGTCGTGAGGCTCAGGGCACAGCGAGTATGACACAGCGCAGGAGAAAGGGCGAGTTTTTAGATAAAAAGACACCCAAAACTGTTGATAACGCAAAGGAAAGGCTGATAGATGAGCAGATAGAAAAGGTGGAGAAAAGAGAGAAATACAAGGACAAAATGAGAGTTCAGGCATTGCCGAGGCTGGTGCTTTATTTCGTTGGTTCTTTTCTCATATACCTGTTAATCTGCCTTGTTTCGGGAAGATTATGACCAAGGAAGAGATTATGAAAAAAGCCCTGCACTACGCAAGACTTGCAGGCAATCGGGGAGAGACCCCCGTTGGTGCAGTCGTAGTGAAGGACGGTGAAATTGTATCGTGGGGATATAATACGAGGGAAACGTCTAAGAATGCGCTTCGTCACGCAGAGCTGATCGCCATTGACAGAGCGTGCAAAAAGTTAGGTGGCTGGAGACTCTGGCAATGTGAGCTGTACGTTACCCTTGAGCCCTGTCCGATGTGTACGGGCGCAATTATAAATTCGAGAATAAAAAAGGTTTATTTCGGTGCATACGATAAAAAGGCAGGCTGTCTTGGCAGCGTCGTTAATATGAACGATTTACCTTTTAATCATCACCCCGAAGTAGAGGGTGGAATAATGCAGGAGGAGTGCTCCGAACAGCTGAGCGATTTTTTCAAGAAGCTCAGAGAACAAAAAAGAGGAGCAAAAAAAGGTCAGCCTTCATAAAACAGTGAAAGCATCTAATTTTATATCCCATAATGCAAGTGGCTGTGAAAAACTCTGTTTTTCACAGCCACTTATGTTTTTATGGTCTGGTACTTATTTTACTTTTATCATACTGTTATCCCACTTTTCAGGGGCTTCATATCCGAGAAGATTTACGACAGTTGCCGCAATGTTTGAAAGACCGTATTCACCTTCAACGACCTCGTATTTATCACTGTTTTCCTTGTCATAGAATATGAACGGAACGGGATTGAGTGTGTGACTCGTCTTTGCCTTGGGCAAGCCCGTTTCCTTGTCGATTGCAAAGTCACCCGTCTTTTTGTTCATTTCAAGACACTCGTCTGCGTTGCCGTGGTCGGCTGTAAAGAGAACGGTTGCACCAAGCTTGTCGGCAGCCTTGAGAATTCTGCCGATACAAATGTCGAGCGCTTCCATAGAAACTATAGTAGCCTCAAGGCTTCCGGTGTGCCCAACCATATCGCCGTTGGGGAAGTTAACACGGATAAAGTCGTATTTGCCACTTTCAAGAGCTTCGATGAGAGTGTCAGTAATTTCAGCGCATTTCATCCAGGGTCTCTGCTCAAAGGGTACAACGTCGGAGGGGATTTCGATATACGTTTCGGTGTCCTCGTCGTACTTGCCCGACTTGTTTCCGTTCCAGAAATAAGTTACGTGACCGTATTTCTGAGTCTCAGAAAGAGCCAGCTGACGAAGCTTTTCGCCTGCGAGGTATTCGCCGAGAGTATCGGTGATTTCGGGAGGTGACACGAGATATCTTGACGGAATGTGAAGGTCTCCGTCATACTCAAGCATACCTGCGTAAACAGTCTTTGGGAAACGAACTCTGTCAAACTTGTCAAAGCTCTCTTCTTCAAATGCACGTGAAATTTCGATAGAACGGTCTCCTCTGAAGTTGAAGAATACAACGCTGTCTCCGTCGTTGATTGTGCCAACGGGAGCACCGTTTTCTGCAATAACGAAGCCCGGAAGGTCCTGGTCAACGTAGCCGTTTTCTGCTCTGTAGGTTTCGATGGCAGTCTTTGCGCTGTCAAACTGTCTGCCCTCGCCAAGCACGTGTATATCCCAACCACGCTTAACCATGTCCCAGTTAGCCTCGTATCTGTCCATAGTGATGTTCATTCTTCCACCACCCGAAGCAATGCGAGCGTCAAAGTCAGCACCGTTGAGTGATAGAAGGAACTCCTCAAACGGAAGCACGTATTCGAGAGCAGAGGTTTCTCCGACGTCTCTGCCGTCGAGAAGAATGTGAATTCTTACCTTTGAAATTCCGTCAGCCTTAGCTCTTTCAACCAGCGCTTTGAGGTGGTCGATGTGAGAGTGAACGTTTCCGTCCGAGAAAAGACCGAGGAAATGGAGAGTAGAATTATTGCTCTTTACGTTTTCACTCAATGCCTTCCAGGTGTCAGACTCAAAGATTTTGCCCGACTCAATCGAAGAAGAAACGAGCTTTGCTCCCTGAGCGTATACCTGACCTGCGCCAATTGCATTATGTCCAACCTCTGAGTTTCCCATGTCGTCGTCGGAGGGGAGACCTACGGCAGTACCGTGAGCCTTGAGTGAGAGGGTGGGGTAGTTCTTCATAAGCATATCAAGATTTGGGGTGCGCGCCATATAAACGGCGTTACCGTCGTTTTTCTTGCCAATACCTACACCGTCCATAACTATGAGGGTGAGAGGCCCTTTGGCGATTTTAGTGTTGAGTTTTTTTAGCATAGTATATATTTCTCCTTGTCACAGTTTTTCATCTATTCAGTTTACCACAAAAAAGCGAAAAATACAAGCATTATTCGAAAAAAATAAATATTAAAATATTTTACAAATTCTATTGACTTTTTCTTTTTATGTGTTTATAATGCAGTTAAGAACTAAACTTTTTGTGCCTGCATTTTTATGCAAGGAGGAATTATGAAAAAGTCGAACGTTCCACCTAAAGAGCCGATGTTGAGCATGCCTGAGAAAATTACCGAAATTTTCGAGCAAAAAGGCATACTTTCATCGGCTATTCGTTTGTTTTATAAATCCGATATGGGTGAAAGCCTCGAGTATTGCGACACGTGGGTTGTAATAACCGACACCGAGCTTTCTGTCCTTGAGGTTCTTCCCGGAATATTCCCGAGGAAAACGCACAACTTTTTTGATAACAGAAAAACCATCGTAGATATAGTTGAGCGCTCCTTCAGAAGCTATTCACTCGACGAATATACCGATTTTCACGTCGAGGAGCTTGTGTCGGGAGGCAGGGCTGTAGCCACCAATAAGGAAACAGGGCTTGACGAGGTAATATTTAACTTCTCAAATTCGGCAAAGGACGGTGCTTACGTAATCTGCCGTGGCACCGGAGATAAGAGCGTCAAGCAGGAGGATTTTGGTAAAGGCAAAGATATGTCGGATGGTGACGCACCCCCTCCAAGAGGACCCGGAGGCCCCGGAGGTCCCGGAGGTCCCGGTGGCAGACGTCCACCCGGCAAGAAAATGAGCCGTAGCGAAACAAAGAAAATAATTTCCAAGATGCTGCCCTTCTTTTTGAAGTACAAGCTTCATTCACTCGTAGTTCTCGTGATGGTGGTGTTCTCATCATTACTTGCACTGCTCTCGCCTTATATGAGTGGCTCGTTCTTTATTGACAGGGTATTGAGCAACACCGACCCTCAAAATCGTTTTTATGGGCAGATTGCCGTTGCCATTTTGATTATCGCCAGCACAAAACTGCTGTCAACCGTTTTTACTATGGTACATTCAATCGTAACGGCGAAGATTTCGGCAAACGTAACCTACGACCTCAAAAAGACGATCTTTGAAAGCATACAAAAGCATTCGCTCAGCTTCTTTTCGTCGAGACAGACGGGTGGCTTGATGACACAGATTAATCAGGACTCACGTTCACTTTATTGGTTTTTTGTAGACGGACTTCCATACTTTGTGACCAATATAGTTCAATTCGTTGCAATATTAATATTGCTGTTTTCTATGAATTGGAGGATCACGCTGATTACAATGCTCCCGATTCCTGCCTTTGTTGCAATCAGACGTGCAGTTTTCAGAATTAGTAAAAAGACTCACGCAAGAGATTATTCCAGGAGGCGATACTTCAACTCCTTCGTTTCCGATATACTTTCCGGAAGTAGAGTAGTAAAGGCGTTTTCGCACGAGGAGCTCGAGCAGAAGAAATTTGATAAGAGAAGCTATGCTTTAGCCGATTCGGTACACAACGGAACGGTTGTGAGAAACTGGGTAGTATACCCCGTAACTCAGATATTGGAGCTTGGCACTTATGCTGCATGGGCATTTGGTGGTTATATGGCAATAAAGTCCACCCTCGACGGCTCGTACGCATTTACCTACGGTACCCTCGTTACTTATATTTCGATGCTGTCAA
>JAZNRH010000057.1:0-4479 GCA_045590615.1 Eubacteriales bacterium | reverse complement strand
ATACGCTACTTATACAATCAACAGCGACGGTTCGGCATTGGTAGAATCGGCTTGGCAGTCACTTGATTTGGATAATATCCCCACAGGTCTTGTGTCGCTTAAGAAGCTCGTTGCAGAGTTTGATGGCGTAGAAATTTATACTCGTCCTACAGACGTATTCTACGTAGCTGCTCCTCTTTCACAGCTGAACAAGAACCTTGGTGTAAATAGTGTCAACACACTTAATACCAAGCAGCAAAACCCTCATTCCTTTGTTCCGGGTACATGGACAGCAGGAAGCATCAGCGCTGGTAATTGTAAATTATATGCCAACACCAACTATGTTGTTTATGAGCAGGGTATGGGTACTCCGGCGCAGACACAGCTTGTATGGCTTTACGAGCATACAGAAGAAGAGGCAATGGCTCTTCTCACCGACATAATAGTTGCTAACGAAATGATAACCAACGCTGACTTTACAGCAGCTGACATCACAGAGGAGCTCAGAAAGACTTATGCCTTCTATCATAATATCTGTTGCTTCTATGACAATGACACAACAGAGGACTTTAGCTTTAACTTCGGTTCTCAGCCCAAGATTGCAGCAGGCATCAATGCAGGTATAACCTACGGCTCAGCAGAATGGGAAGCTAAGGAGCTTGCAGCAAAGCAGGGTCTTGCAAACGAGCTGCAAGTAAGAAGCACTAAGTATGCTTTCTTGACAAACGAAATTGTTCCTGTAGAAAATGCAAAGACAATAACTCTTTACAAGCAGCAGACAGGTAGTGCAAATGTATCCTTTAATGCAGTTATGTCAGCGACCTTCTACGTATATAACGACGGTGTCGTTACTCCTTATACGGCAAAGGCTCCTTCAATTAAATGTACAACAGCTCAGACCTACCAGGTTAACCTTGAAGCTCTCATACCTCAGGAGGGCTACATCGTAGCTGTGGAACTCCATCCTTACGCTGAGGTTGATGCTGAAACAGTGACCGTTATCAAGACGGGTACCGAAACAAACGGTAATCCTGTTAAAGCTTATAAGAATCAGATTAACTACAGATTCTTCCAGAATCACGCAAGAATAGGTTTTGTTAAGGATTCGTTCAGCTATGCTTATGGTGCGCTTGAGGGTATCAGAGTTGAAAACGGAGAAATTATCGGACTTGATGCTAATGCAACGTATCAATATGCTTACGCAGGTCTTGATACACTTGGAGAAGGACTCACTACTTACGGAAATTGGGCATCGCTTGACCAGAGCAACCTTCCTACAGGTCTTATCGCTATAAGACAAGAGATAGAGGCTGGTATGTGCACGGCTCCCATTATTCTCTACGTACCGGTTGAAGAGGCGAAGAACATTATTCACCTCAATTCTGATAACACTCTTGACTATAACACAGATACAAGACCATCAGCAGACTATCGCGAAGTTCTCAACTTCGTTCCTCTTAAGTGGAATTATTTTTACGCAAGTGGAGCTTTCAAGAGCACACCTTATTCACTTGGTAGTGGCTCACAGCTTATCACTCATCAGGCGTTAACGGATGCCAAGGATGACCCTGAAGCCTTTGCAAAGGCGTCGGCTGATATGGTAAAGGCGTTCGGCGAATGGTATTTCACCTACGCATACGGAGGCGACGAAGTTGTTCCAATGACAGAAATCGGTTCGATTTCTTACACGATCGTTCGTCAGCAGGCATGCTTCCTCATTAATTCGGGTTACTTTAGCTCCAGACTTGCTCTCGTTGTTCTTACAGATGACGGAGAAATCGAGATCAGAAACTCTGTTGCTAAGAAAATTGATTATTGGAATAGAACAAAGTTGACCTTTACACTTGATGACTTTGCTAAAACAGACGGACTTGTTCTCGGTATGGTAATTTATCCTTACGCAGAGGCAAGCGAGGACATTTCACTCAAGTGGTATCAGGCAGGAAATCCCAACGCTTTTATTATCTTTGATCCTGTAGATTACGTTATCAAGAGCGAGAGCACAGCTCCTGCATTCAAGGTTGAAAAGGATAGCTACGGCTACACCGTTACAATCACCAATGCAATCGCTGATGCTTACTATGAATATTCAACAGATAACAAGAATTGGACAACTCTTGAACAGGGAGAGTCTGTATTTGCAGCTACAACAACTGAAGTTTACTACGTAAGAGTAGCAAACAAGGGTGTATATCATGCATCAAATACAGTAGCTCTCGACCTTGTCAACTACGTATTTGCCGACAAGCCCGAGCTTGTACTTGACGAGGGTAACACAATTACGGTTGATGATGGTATATACGAGTACTATAAGGTTAGCTTCGGCAAGACAGCTGAATATGCAGACCTTTCATCGACAACCCTCACAACAGGTGTTTGGGCAATAAGAGTTAAGGCTACTGCTGCTGCAGGTGCTTCTGAGTGCCAGTACATCTACGTTCCGGGTGAGGACGTTGGAACTCTCAGACTTGTAACTCAGGCGAACTCAGCCGACGCAGGCTTTGTATCGGGTGCTTGGACAGGTCGATTTGCGACTATGTACACAAGAAACAAGGGTGCTTCTGCCGAGCTTCATTTGAACACCAGCAACACCTACACTCTTGATGAGCGTAGAGCATACAACCTTAAGTATCAGTTCACAGACGACGAAATTATTCCACTTGACGATGCAATTGATATCGTATTCAATAAGATAGGCTTCTATCATGGTTACCTTGCAGACGGATATAGCTTATCAGACGTTTCTGTTTTTGAATCACGAATCCCTTCTGCTAAGGGTCAGACAATGGCAAGAGTATACGTTGTAGGTGGCGACGCTCCTTACTACGACGTTGTTACAGAAGTTACCTATAGCAATGGATTTAAGTTTGGTATCGGCTCTGCTCTCAAGGGTAAGGAAGGCTACATTACAGCAATTGAGCTTTATCCTTTATGGAGCATTTACGGTCCTGACAACAAGACAGACCTTGGCGATGATTGTATCTCAGCTTGCTTTGCTATAAACACTCAAACTTTTGCCGACGGTTATACCTATAAGCTTGAGGCTGCAGGAACTGTTATAGCTAACGAGGCACCTGCAAGCGAAACTATTCCGGACGCTGCAAAGTGGGAAGGAAGCAAGCTTAATAATCAGTTAGGTCTCTATTCAAACGGTGAAAACCGTTATGCAATAACGTTTGCACTTCAGGCTTCTACTGTTCCTACAATTACAGTTAAGGGCTCACAGGTTACAGTTACAAATTACAACGTAAACTACGACTACGCTTACTCTATCGACGGTGATACCTGGACAGAGTTTGAAGGCAACTACTTCATGGCTACAAAGCCGAGCACAGAGTACTATGTCAAGGTTGTAGAAAACGGTATGTACAGCGAAAGTGCTCCATCTGAACCGATTACGACTTCTCCTGCTATTGTAGCAGGCGCAAGCCTTGTTCTCGACGGTCAGATTGGTCTCAAGCTTTACATCGACGTTGCAGATGACGTTGTAGTTGATACCTTGAAAGTTCAAATGACAAGAAATAACGCTGATTACGACGATGACGTAACCGGTGAGGATTACGGTGCTCACTTCCGTAAGAGTGGAGTGGCTACACTTGAAAGCGGCTCTTCGTTCTCATCGAAGGTTTGCTACGACGAAGCACTTGATCTTTACTACGTAATTCTCTATACTGCAGCTAAGGACGTTGACAACGTACACTTTGAGCATCACATTTATCTCAACGGTGACGCAGAAGAAAACAACTGCTACGGTATGGGTGGAGTTAAGGTTTGCGATTACATCGACGCAGCAAAGGCACTTGCAGAAGCAGGCAATGCTGAATTCGTTGAAGCACTTGATCTTATCAACAACATCGAGAACTACACAGATTACGCTGACAACTACTTCAGCAAGGGCGCTCTTGAGGCTTATACCTCAGATGCAGCTAATGCAGAGTTTGCAGCTCCTACAAGAACTGCTGACCTTCCGGGTCTCAGCTTTGCAGCTACTTCACTTGTGCTTGAAGACAACGTGACAATCCGTCATTACTTCACAGTAACAGATGCAGCAGCATTTGACACATACACATCGGCTATTGATTATAAGGTTAAGGGCGACTATGTATACTACGATATCACAGATATCGCAGCTCAGGACATTGGCGCAGCCGAAACTCTTACAATCAACGATGCAAACGGCAATCCGATTTACTCGGTAACCTACAGCGTAGCTAACTACATTCAGAATATGCTCGACTCAGACGATGCAAATCTCGTAAGTCTTGTAAACGCAATGTATGACTACTACGTAGCAGCAAGCGAGTATCTTGCCAAGTAATAAACAGCAAAAACACAAGAGAGTGGGAAACCACTCTCTTTGTTTTATGGCTAAGAAGGAAGAATTAAGGGGCTGTAAAAAAACTGATATAGTTTTTTTACAACCCTGTGCGTTCGGGGATAGGAAAAAAAGAGGTAGATTGCACGATACTGAAGCGCGTCGCTGTACTTATGTACAGCAGT
>JAZNRH010000056.1:0-7527 GCA_045590615.1 Eubacteriales bacterium | reverse complement strand
CATAGCCGAGAGACCAAATGCGTTGGGGTTGTCAAGCTCCCAATCAGCAGTCGTTTCTATATTACAAAGCGTAAGAGAATTAACGCTTGTCGGAAGCTCGCTGTCAAGCGTAATTGAGAAATAGCACTCTTGTACGTCAATAATAAAATAAAGAATAGTGCCGTTTTCATAGCCCCCCTTCAGCTTTCCCTCCTCAATTTCGAGCAGTGAAGGCTTTACGAGCTTTTCATCGTTGTCGGTGAGATAGGTAAAATAGGGGATTTCAGAGACCTTAAGAGCCTCTTCGCCATTCATCTTATTAAAGAAGCTGAGTGGCCTTCCGTCTTTTTTTGAAAGAGCGATTTTTACAAATTCGTTTTCAAAAAAGATAGTATCAGTTGTTTGCTGAAGCATAGTGATAACTCCTTTCGGTTTTGGGTTACGGTTATTGTAAATGCTCTTTCAGATAAAGTCAATACTTTTTTGAGAAAAATTTAACAATTTAATTTTTAATTTTACAAATATGTGCAGTTTTAACAAATATCCATTTCTTTTTTTGTGTAAAAAAACATTGGCAGTAAAAACAGAATTTTTACTGCCAATTTTTTTATCATATAGGAAATTGCTTTGAATTAACCTCGCCGTTTTGCCTTGCCTTAGTTTAGAAAAAGTAAGGATAGGCGAGATTCGCCAGCGACGGCTCGTCGCTTTTTTAATAAAGTGTTACTTTTTCAATGTTTTCGGGCATATCGATTTCGGGAGCAGTCCAATCACTTGGATTTGCTACAACCTTACCCGAAAGACCGATTACTACCTGTGCTCTCGTCGTGAGCTTCGTCAAGGGCTCTGCCTTGTAGGAGTAGCTGAAATCGCCTTCGGGGACTGTGACGCTACCCGTAAAGCTTATTTCCTTAACGTGAGCTTCGTCGTCAAGCCATTTTCCGTGAGAATCAGCTTCTTCTGAGGTAGTCTGGCGAAGCTTGTCTTCTTCGGGTTGAGCCTCATTGTCCTTTTTCAACTCATCACTGATTGAATATCCCGAGTTGTCATATATTTGGGTGTAATAGTTGAGATATGCCTTGTTTTCCTCAGGATAGTATTCTATAAAGTCACCACCGTGAAGCTCGGCATCAAACGAAATCGTTTCGTTTCCGATAGTGATTTGAGGCGCTTTGGCAGGCGCGTCTGTAGGAGTATATGCAACAAGGTCACCAATTCTTACCCCTTCGCACTTTCCACAGATAGCAAGCTGTACCTGATTTACCTGATTGAAGAGTACGTCCTGACGGAAGGTATGACTGCCGGTAACAGGTACGTCCTCAAAGCTGTAGCCTTCGTAATCTGCGTTGTTGGTTTCAAGGAGTATTATTTCCTTCCAGCCTGTGAAATTAACGGGAATGAAGTAATCATAATGTCCTACAGCTGTGAATGAAGGACTTGCAATCGAAATCATCAGAGCGTCGCTTTCCGAGCCGTTGCCGTGAACTTTTATTTTGAATGCAGTCTTACCTGTGATATCTACAGGCTCGAATACGTTTCGTCCTACGAGCTGATCTACGGGCTTTGACTCGTCGAAGCTGAAGAGGGTGAAGCCATTCTTTCCATTTGTTGAATATCTCTGTTCAATTCTGATAAACGGCTTTTGCTCACCAAAACTATTAGTATGTTTTCTAACTACGAAGTTCGGTTCGCTGACATCATAAATCTTGTGCTTGAGATATTTCATTTCCTTGAATGCCCAGCTACCGTCTTCTTGCTTGAAGAGCTTGAATTCCTTATTAAAGTCGCCAACAGCTTTTCTTACTTCGGGTGCAAAATATCCTGCTTCACGAAGACAAGTATAAGTGCCGTAGTAATAGAAGTTATCTGCAAGACGGGTCTTGTCCTCTATAACTGCCTTTGAGAAGGGCTGACAAACCGTTCCAAAATCATATGCAATACAAAGTGAGCCCATATGGTCAAGGTCGTCACGATACATTGTTCTGATGGTGGTGTCCTTGAATTGCATATCTTTATCGGGACAGTAGTTGAACCAGCCTGCAGTGGCAGTGTAGAAGCAGTTGAGGAATTTACTTTGTCCTTTCAGATGTTCAATCTTCTGCTGCTTGTAAGCTCTTCGTGCGTGGTCAACTGCGCCACCTCTTCCACGTGCTGCCCAGAGGCAAGGCAAGAAGGATGAATATTCAATCAAAGGAGGCTTTTTACAATTAGAAACTATTGTTCTGATAAATTCTGCATACACGTAGTAGGATATTCTCTTGTCAATAAACGGTTCGCGATTAAAGGACTCAAGACCGTCGAGATAAATCATCTCATAACCACCCTCGTTGTACGCTCGAGCTGTTTCTTCAGCCATATAGTAGAAGAGCCCAGAAAGGGGAATGGGCTGGAACATTCCATACCATCCACAAAGCTGACGTATAACAGTTCCGTCCTTATGTACTGCAGGCTTTGTTCCACACTGTCCTCTTTCAACGTTTATAAAGCCGTCTTTTCCTGGCTCTTCATTGATAAGAATAATTTCCTCATCAATCAAGAGATACCTTGTATGAATGTTATTATAAGGACATCTTGATGCATTTGGACCTAATAACACAATGCAGTTAGAAGCGTCTTCTTTTGTTCTTATATCGACGTCATTTTCGTTGAGAGTGCCATTTACTGTCCAAGTATCAGGAATTGTAACAATTTGTTTTTGCCATTTCGGGTCGGCAGTTACGCGCTCGCAGAACCATACCACAAGTGAAGAATAGGTATGTAATCCGAGCTGTATACCACTCGGTGCAATCTTATCGGCAATTCTTTCCTTGAACACCGATGCAGGAATAAAGGTGTTGTTCTCGATTTCCTCGGGTGTTCTTGCACAAAGGAAGTTAAAGTCACCCTGAACGAAAGTTCCACCACCCTGGTGCATATCAATCTGCTCAACCGAATACTTTTTACAAAGCTCAATAGTTTCGTCTACGGTTTCAGGAGTAAGACCTGATCCCAAAAGCACGTAATCGCCGTACAAGTCCTTGCACTCGCACGTATATGCACCACCGTGAGTTGAGGTGATACCTTTCTTTGGGTCTATATCGTCGGTAATTGTTTTAAGGTGTTCACGGTGTTCTGTCATTCTCGAGAAGGCAACGCCTAATTTTGAGCCACGGAGTTCAACTCCAAGGTAGGTGAAGGTTGTACCCATGACCTTCTTGAATTCGCCACCCGGTACATAGTTGTTGTCAACAGTGGTGGTCATAGCAATACCCGAAAGACCGTAAGCATCAGGATTGTCAAGCTCCCAGGGAGCATCAGTTGTCAGCTCGCAAAGCACAACTCCGTTGACCGTATCAGGAATTTCCGAGTCGAGAGTAACTGAAAAATAAGTTTTCTTTACTTCGATTATATAAAATGCAACAATATTGTTTTCATAGGTAACCTTGAGCTTACTTGCTTCGATTTCAAGCTTCTTTGGCTTGATTGGTTCATCGTCCTTGCCTAACAGGTAGGTGAACCAAGGAGTGTCGCTTTTGCCAAGTGCATTTTCGTTTGACATTTTGTTGAACAGTTCTTCTACCGTTCCGTCGTTTTTTGAAATTGAAACTCTGAAATAGTCGTTTTCAAAATAGATGACGCCGTTATTTTCAAAAAGCATAAATTTTCTCCTTTTTACCTTTAAGTATTACACCTTCATTTTAAGTTAATATTACCTAAAAGTCAATAGCTTAATTAAAAAAATAATAAAAGACAATTTATTTGTAAAATATAGTCAAAATAGTACCACCTCCGATTGCTCGGAGGTGGTGTGTAATCAATAGAGAGCAGGCTTTTCGAGTCCTTCCGGAATTACAACGTCAGGTGCTTTCCAATCACTTGGATTGGCAACAATCTTGCCCGAGAGACCTATTGCTACGTGGCCTCTTGTTGTGTAATCTGTTAAAGGCTCGGTTTTGTACGTGTAGCTGAATTCGCCCTTAGGTACAATTATTTCGCCTGTGAAATCAATTTCCTTAACGTGTGCTACGTCTCTCTTCCATATGTCACCTTCGAAAATCTGGGTGTAATAGTTGAGATAAGCCTTGTTGTCGTCGGGGTAATATTCGATGAAATCACCACCGTGAAGCTCTGCGTTAAAGGTAATGGTCTTGTCGTTAAGAGAGATAGAAGGATTCTTTGAAGGTGCGTCGATAGGCTCGTAAGCAACGAGGTCGCCAACGCTTACACCCTTACATTCGCCACAAAGTCTAACTCGTACTTCATCAATTCTGTTGAATTCAATGGGTGCTCTGAAGCCATTGAAATAACGTTTCTTGTTTCCGTCGAATTCTTCGAATTCATATCCGTCGTAATCCTCTGTGTTAACTTCAATGAGTACGATTTCCTTCCAGCCTTCAAAGTTGAGAGGAATGAAGTAGTCGTATCTGCCTCTGAGTCCACCGTATATATTAAGACTTGAAAGAGTGATGAGAATACCGTCAGTCTGTGAGGAGTTACCGTGAACTCTTATTCTGAATGCGGTCTTTCCGAGAATATCGGTTGCTTCGATAGTATGAAGTCCGTCATAATCGGTGATAGGCTTGTTTTCATCAAAGTGATAAAGTACAGTTGGGTTTTCTGTTTTTGCAGAGTATCTTTGCTCAATTCTGATGAACGGTTTTTGTTCAGCGAATGGGTTGGTTTCAACAGCATTTGTAAAGTTCGGAACGCTTACGTCCATAACCTTGTGCTTGAGGTATTTCATTTCCTTGAACGCCCAGCTGCCGTCATTCTGCTTGAACACCTTGTATTCGTTTCCGTCAAGAAGCTCTTTCTTTACCTCGGGTGCAAAGTAGTTGGCTTTACGAAGTCTTGTATAGAGAGTGTAGTAATAGGTGTTATCAGATACTCTTGTACCGTTGTTAAAGTCCTCGATTGAGAACGGGTGACCCTCAATACCAAAGTTATAAGCAATTGCATAAGAGCCCATCATATCAAGGTCGTCACGGTACATTGTGTGGAACTCGGTGTTCTTGTAACGAGCAATAAAGTCGGGACAGAAATGGAACCAACCAAGCGTTGCCGTATAGAAGCAGTTGAGGAACTTCTTTTGACGGCTGAGATGGTCGAGCTTCTGCTTTTTGAAACCTCTTCTTGCATGGTCGATTGCGCCACCTCTTGAACGTGCAGGCCAAAGGGGAGGACGGAATTCGGAGAACTCAAAGAGAGGAGAAGTCTTACAGTTAGCAAGGATTTCACGTACAAATTCTGCATAGATGTAATATGCAATTCTCGGGTCTGAGAGTGGTTCTCTTGCAAAGGATTCAAGACCGTCGAGATAAATCATCTCAAAACCACCATCGTTGTAGGCTTCAGCAGTTTTCTGTGCAACATGGTAGAAAAGCTCGGAGAGAGAAATTGGCTGAAGCATTGAGTACCAACCGTAGAACTGATGAATAACAGCTCCGTCCTTGTGCGCTACTGCCTTGGTGCCACATTGTCCACGCTTTACCTCAGGGAAGAGATAAGGCTCTTTTTTTGTTATAAGAACAATTTCTTCGTCAATCAGGAAATAGCCTGTATTGACCTGCTTGTAGGGGAGTGGTCTATCATAAAGAATCAGGTTTTCCAAATCCTCGTAGGTAGTGATTTGTTCAGCATCAGCAGAAAGCTCACCCTTTACCGTCCATACGTCAGGACAGGTAACAATTTGCTTTTGCCACTTTGGATTGGAAAGGATTTGATTTGCTGTCCAAGGTACGAGTGAAGAATAGGTGTGAAGAGAGAGCTGAACTCCTCTTTTGGTAACCGTGTCACCCACTCTTTCCTTAAAGACTGATGCAGGAATGAAAACGTCGTTTTCTTCCTCTTCCTTTGTTCTTGCGCACCAGAAGTTGTGGTCAGCCTGAACGAAGGTTCCACCACCCTGATGCATATCAATCTGATTTACACAATACTTTTCTGAAATATCGGCAATCGCTTCGGCTGTTTCAGGGGTAAGCCCCTTGCTGAGAATTACGTAGTCGCCGTAAATATCGGGGTTATCGTATGCATAAGGACCACCGTGAGTAGTCTTGAGACCCTTCTTGGGGTCAATGTCGTCCATAAGATTTTTAAGATGCTCACGGTGCTCTGTCATTCTTGAAAATGCTACACCAAGCTTTGAGCCCTTTGTAGAAACACCGAGATAAGAGAATGTAGTACCCTTGGCAGATTTTCTTTCACCACCCGGCATAAAGTGGTTTTCAATCGTAGTTGTCATAGGAACACCTGACAAGCCGAATGCATCGGGATTGTCAAGCTCCCAAGGAGCATTGGTTACAAGGTTACAGATAACAATACCGTCAACTGTCTTTGGAATATCGGTATTGAGCGTTATTGAAAAATACGACTCTTTAACTTCAACGATGAGGTCAACCGATACTTCGTTTTCGTAAATAACCTTGATTGAATCACCCACAACGTCAAGCTTTACAGGTGGAGTAATTTCACCGTCATCGCTGATGAGGTAGGTGAAATAGGGGATCTCCATTTCACCTGTTGCATCCTCATTTGTAATCATATTTATAAGCTTTTTTACTCTACCGTTTGGTTCTAAAATTACTTTAATGTTGTCGTTTCCGAAGGTTATTTCGGAATTAGTCATATTAAGCTTGCAAATACTCATAATTTTCTCCTTAATAAAGTGATACTTTTTCGATGTCTTTGGGTAATTCTACGTTTGGTGCAACCCACGTGCTTGGGTTAGCAATAATTCTGCCACCAAAGCCGAATACGACTTGTGCTCTTGTGGGAAGAGAGCTCATTGCCTCAGCTTTATAGCTGAATGGGAAGCTGCCCTTTGGTACTGTCAGACTTCCGTTGAAGCTGATTTCTTTAACGTGCGCCTCATCGTCAACCCACTTGCCCTCTTCATCATAAATTTGAGTGTAGTAGTTAAGATAAGCCTTGTTTTCTTCAGGATAATACTCGATGAAATCAGAGGAATGAAGCTCTGCGTTAAAGGTAATTGAAGTGCCACCGACAGTAATCGAAGGATTTTTTGCAGGTGCATCGTACGGTGTGCAAGCTACAAGCTGGTCTATAAACACTCCCTCGCAATTACCTTGTACGGAAACCTGCACGGAATTTATTCGGTTGAACTCAACGTTAGTTCTGTAAACTTCGCCTCTTGCATCACCCGTTGTAACTGTTGAGAAGGTATATCCTTCGTAGTCGTCGTTACTGATGTCGGGTATAATGATCTCCTTCCAGCCATTGAAGTTTACAGGAATGAAGTAATCGTATCTACCACTTGCGCCTGTGCCTGTAAGGCTTGAGAGTGAAATAAGAACTGCATCGTTTATCGAGCCGTTGCCACATACTCTGAGCTTGAGCGCGTACTTGTTTGTTGCGTTAATTTCACTGAAGGAATATTTGCCAACAAGTGATTTGACGGGTTTTGTTTCGTCAAAGTCATAGAGAAGAACACCATCATCGCCCTTGGTTGAATATTTTTGCTCAATTCTTATAAACGGTGTATGTGCCTCAAAAGGATTGAAGAGCGAAGCAGTAGTGAAATTAGGCTCGTTCATGTCATAAATCTTGTGC
>JAZNRH010000055.1:0-5643 GCA_045590615.1 Eubacteriales bacterium | reverse complement strand
TTGTCGGAAATAGCAAACGAAGTTCATCTTGCACCTGAATATTGCTCATCCCTTTTCGCAAAGCAGGTAGGGGTATCGCTTTTTGATTTTATCTCGAAGCAAAGGATAGAGGAAGCAAAAAGTCTTATTATAACGACGGATTTTTCGTTTACCAAAATTGCTGAGCTTTGTGGCTTTGACGACTACAACTATTTTTCAAGAGTTTTCAAAAGAGTTGCAGGCGTTTCTCCGAAGGATTACAGAAAGCTTAAAAGGAATTTTAATTAAAAGCCCGAACTGTTTTATTAACGCATCGCCAACGATTCGCTTCGCTCACTGTACGGCTTGAATTTTTGTACGCTTTGCTATACAAAGCTACAAAAATCCTCCGCACGCTCTCGGGTTCGATTCCCGAATTTTATTATACAAACAAAGAACCAAATGCTTACGCATTTGGTTCTTTGTTTGGTACCCGCAACGGGAATCGAACCCATAACTAACCCTTAGGAGGGGTTTATTATATCCATTTAACTATGCAGGCATAAAAGGTCGTTCGCCAAAATTGACGAACGACCTTGTTGTCTATATTCAGCTATTATATTCTAACTGTTTTCTTTCACTTTGTCAAGGCTTAAACGCCTGCTTTTTCAATTATTTTTACATTATCGGGATGTACGCCACACTCAAGATAGACAATTTCCTTTATTTGCGCCACTTGATTTATTGTTAGTCCTTCACTCTCAACAACGACGTTGACATCGTCCTTGCTGACTACTGCCACGCAATTATTAAAGCCCTTTGCTTTCACGAGACTTTCTATATTTGCTTCGCTGGTAATCTCGTTTGCCATTCTGGTCATCTCGGTATATGCGTCTGCCTTTGCGTTGGCATCGGTTGACTCTGAATTGGTAAGGTCGAGCAGAATCTCCATAGCCTCGTCGCGCACTCTTTGTCTGTTAATCACAGAAAGCGCAAAATAATCTTCGTTTTCACTTGAAATGCTTTCCTCGTCATTCTTTTCAAGAAGGGCTGCGTTTATATCCTCATCGGTAACAGCAGTACTTTTGTCGGGAACGATTGGGGTGGGATTTGAAAACCTTATGTTCACGTAGCCTGCTACAGCGATAATTGCAATTGAGGTGACAAGCGCGCCGGTGCGAACGTTGAGATACTTTCTTATTCCCTTCTTCTCGGTTTCTTCCTTCAGAACAAGGTCTTTTTCTTCGTTTCCGTCCTCGTTTGCAGCCTTTTTCCAGAAGGTGAAAAGCGAAAAGAATTTCCTGTCCTTCTTTTCTTCGTTTTCAACAACAGTTTCTTCGATAACCTCGTCAAGCTCAGTTGTTGATTCGCCCTTGATTTTTTCAAATTTGTTCATTGGTTTACCTCCGTATATTAATTAGTTACATAAATTTTACTCGTTGATATGCCAAGCGCTGCAGAAGCAACGCCTATAACCTTTGATTGCAATGTCGGGGTAAGCTTCTTTGAGCAGACTATTGCAGCACCCTTTATCTCAGGAAGGGTATACCCTCTTACGACAGCTTCTTTACTATTTGACCCGTTAGCAGAAAGGACTATCGTTGACTCCCTTTTACTGTCCCCCTCTGCCTTTGTATCCTGCGAGGTATCGGTAGCATAGGTATAAAGAGCTGAGCCCTCGAGAGTGAGCATTACACGCACCTCTCCTACTCCATCTATTTCCTCAACTATTTCCTTCAGCCTTTCTTCAAGGCTTTCTTCGTACATACTTTCATCGAAAAAGCTCTGAGTTTCCGTCTCTGTCCCACTCTCGTTGTTATCCGAAAAAACAATGAGTGCCAATCCTAACAAAAGAGCTGCTATAAGAGCAGGGAGAAGCTTTTGCTTTTTTAATTTATCGGGCATTATACCTCCTCAAAGCATTCACTGTCTAATGAATAATGAAGCTTTACGTAATTTATTATCTTTTCATAATATCTTTCATCTGTGGCAGTATAAATTTTAACCTTATCAAAAACAACGTTCTCTCCTTCAAAATGCCACGGACATTCCACTCTCACCTCAATCCCTATTCCGTTTTTTATTGATAGTTCCATATCCGAGGAAAGCTGTGTCGCTGTGGTCTTTGCAAGCCATTCACGATAGATTTTCATTTCGTTATCTTTGTTATCAATAATATGAGAATAATTCTCATTTATGACGGGAATTTCAATGTTTGATGAAAAATTTTTAAGTCCGTTGACTATGGGTAAAATTATTACCGAGAGCATTATGAGACTTATTACCACACGTGCGCTTTTACCGGCGCCTTTATCCTTGACCAAGGTCGAAATCACCGATGCAAAAAAAGAAGCTGTCAGAATCAGTGTCAGGTAATCTGCCATCATCTCACCTCACTTTTTATAAAGACGGCGATGTAAAAGATAAAAAAACAAGCCGATGCTATCATTATCGCCGAAAGTATGTTGTAGACCGATGATATTTCCGAAAAGAGCTTGCTTTCCCTATCGCAGCCGAGAAGCTGTGCAACAACTCCGGAAAACCTCAGGCTGAGCTTTATTATAAAAAAATTTATTATCGGGCGCACACTTATATAAATCAATACGCATATTGCAAAAACTCCAAAGGTGGATTTTACCATTCTGACACCCGTTATAAGTGTACCCGATGCTTCTGAAACAAACGAGCCTACTATTGGAATAAAGCTTCCTGCTGCAAGCTTTACAGAACGCAGAGCAAGTGAATCGGTGACCGTTGTAACGGTGTTCTGAAAATACAATACTGCCCCCATTATTCCACAGCAAATAGTGACGGTTTTTGTAGCAACACTCGAAATAAGAGCAGACAGAGAGCCAAGCCGAACCCCCGAGACGTAGCCTACAAGCGATAGAGACATTGCTATTTTTGAGACGGGAAGCGCTATTTTTGTCAAAAAAATCTGAAGTATATTTACGACCGAAAGAAGTATTGCCTTTTGAACGATTGAGGTTGAAAGCTCTCCACCAACGAGTGAAATTGAAGTCAAATATGGCAAGAGCCCCATCATAAACACGGTAAGCTGGTCGGTATACTCGACGGCTTTTGACAAGGTATTTGAAATATGATAGATGATCAGAGCTGACACCATTGCCGAGGATATAAATCCCATGGCAGTATTCAGCGCATCATTCCCTTCTATAAAAGAGCGAAATACTGCAAGTGCTACCAACACAGCAAGCACAAAAAAAGTGAAAGAAAGCTCGCTTGCAAGTACGTTGAAAAGGTGTTTCAAAACGGTATTAAAAATTTCGGTAATGCTAAGAGAATTTTCGCTTGGTGTTTTGGTGGGAGAAAGCTCCAGCTCTTCAAGATATTCGGGCACGAGCTCCTCTGCCCTCTCAAGCTCAAGCTCGTCTGCTATATCAATCTCTGCGTTTGCACGAACACCGATGGAAAACAAAGCAACAAGCAAAATAATAAACAGACGAACCCTCATTTCACAAATCCCTCAAGCTGTACGAACAGGTTATCAAGAATCGGTACAGAGGTAAGCATAATCGCAATTTTACCTGCAAGCTCCACTTTACCCGAAAGACTTGTCGCACCAAGCTCACCTGCTATATCCGACGTAATACTGCACACCACACTTATTCCGGCTGCCTTTAACAAAGCCTTGAAATAAAGAGAAAGCTGTGAATTCATAAAGGTATTAAGATAAGCAAAAAGAGGAGTTGCGCCCTTAAGAGAATACAGTAATGCAATGACGCCAAGTAAAGAAACGCCAATTGAATATGACGGACTTTTTAACTCCTTGAGAGGCTGTAAAAGGAAAATTGCACCAATGACTGCGCCACACAAAAACAAGACGTCATAATTCATAATTCAAACAGGTCCTGTATAGTCGAAAAAAGTGAGCTCATTTCCTGAACGAGCATAAAAAGCACTATTACTACACCCGATACTGCAACTAAGGTTGCCTGCTCGTCCCTTCCGTATCTACTGAGTATTTGATGAATAACGGATACGAGTGTCCCTATACCCGCTACCTTCAGAATAAGCGTTATGTCCATTTTACTCTCCTTACCAAAGCAGTAAAACAAGCCCTATTCCAACCATACTTCCCATGCTTCTGTAGAGTCTCGTCTTTTCTGCAGTTTCTTCTTTTATTTTTAGATGTTTTTCCTCAAGCAGTTTTATTATTCTATCACACCTTTGGCACTCCTCCTCGCTTGAACGAGTTCCGAAATCATTTCCAAAGCTCAAAAGAAGCTCTCTTGTCTCACCATCTATTTTCAATTCCGAGTATTTTAATGCGTCGCTTAACGCACAAGGGCTTCCCTGCTCTAAAAAGTGTCTCAATGAGGATAAAAAACCGTTTTTTTCGAGCGTTGCATTGTTGAATTTTTCGTATATTTTATTCTGTGGAGTGAGGTAGCTTGATACCTCTGCCCTTATAAAGCAAATAAACTCAAGAAAGGCTGAAAGCTCTCTTTCTTTATCCTTGTAAAAATATGCCCTGACGTACCCCAGCGCAGTAGATGAAATAAAAACAAGCAATAAACCCATTTCTTTCATACGCCCTCCTCAAAGACTGTCACACAGCTACCGTCTATCCTATCAAGTCCTGCAAACGCGCCAAATACTCTATGAGTGATCAACTCGTTTATATTGGGACGCAATTTTATTTCCTCAAGGCTTTTACCGTGGGTGGTTGCGATAAAAGGAATTCCCGTATTCTGCACCGAAAGAATTGCCCTCGTATCGTCAAAAAGTCCTATTTCGTCACAAATTACATAGTCGGGAGAAAACAGACGAACTGCAATTTCTATACCGTCCGGCTTTGAATAGCCAAGCAATCTATCACAAAGGCCAATCGAACCGTCGGGAAGAATTTCTCCCCTCTCATCTATTACAGCTACCCGTTTAGGTGTAAAGAGCTTGCCTGTTGCAAGCGATTTTGCAACAGAACGGATAACGGTAGTTTTTCCGTAGCCTGCAGGAGCAAAAAGAAGCAAAGAGGTATTGGGATTTTCTCTTAAAAATCTAACTATTCTGTCTCCACTATCTGCAATTTCGTGAGGGATGCGAATATTGAGTGACGAAAATCCTATCACCGAGCTAAGCCTGCCCGAATCGTATACACCCTCTCCCACAACTCCCACTCTTATTCCGTCGGGAGTTACTATGTAGCCTGAATTTATAGTATTCATATAGCGATAAACCGAATTCTCGGTAAGCCTTGAAAGAGTTGAGGTAATATCCTGCTCATTACACGAATATGCCTTTTTACAATCAAAGGTAACCTCGCCGTTTGGAGTAATAAAAAGATTTTTCGTATAAGTGGAGAGCGACAGACTGCCACCCCGTCTTAATCTCAACTCACACGCCTTGGCGCTTATTTCGTTATCCAGATTTTTAATCATATTCAGAATGTTGAGTGGCAGATATTGATAGAGTCTTTGCATTTTTACTCTCCTTTTTTTCAATTTTATGAGAAAACGAGCTTTTTATGACAAAATTATAGACCGTAAAAACTATTTGGCTTGTTTTTACGGTCTTATATATTGGTATAGCCGAAGGGAATCGAACTATTATCGCCGAGAAAAGCCCTTTTCGGTCTAAATTTTCCCTTGTCGCTTGGAATACGTGTAGTATTCCTGCACTTCGCTGAAAAATTTATCCTCGAAAATTATCTTTCCTCGGTTC
>JAZNRH010000054.1:0-2510 GCA_045590615.1 Eubacteriales bacterium | reverse complement strand
AGGGAAGTTTCAAGAGGTAATTTTTGTTCATATCAAGGCATCTTTTCCGAAGTAATACTTTATGTATTACAAGGGAAAGTAACGAAGATAGGGACGAAAATCACCCTTGAAACCGACAAGAGTTCGGCTCCCTTTGGCTATTGAACGCAACGTGCTTTTTTTCAAACGAGGTAATAGGCTTGTTCTTCATAACACTCGCCCTCTTTATCACTCCGTCTCCGTATCTCTCTCTTAGCATATCAATCGTTTTATCAAGCTCAGAGGGTAAATAAAAGATATCCTGCTGCTCAAGCTCAACACTTGAAAAGTCCTCAACACCAACACCAACTGAACGAATGGGCATTGTGAAATCCACGTTTTCAGAAACGAGCAGCATAGCCTGATAAAATATTTCCTCGGTACTATTTGAAGGTTTGATTTTAATCTGCCTCATAAAAGAGGAAAAGTCGGAATACTTGATGAAAATCTTTACAACCGAAGCATTTATACGACGCTGTCTTAACTGTTGCGTAACCTCCTCTGTCAAGGGTGTCATAACTGCCCCAACCTCTTCTATTCTCACAAGGTCGTACGGGGTAGTGGTGCTGTTGCTTATAGACTTGGTTTCATCGTCGTTTACGTAATAGCTCACGGGAGAAAGATCATATCCGTTTGCCGTATCCCATATTGATTCCCCGAACTTGCCAAGCCTTTCTTTAAGCACGTATCTCTTTTGTCGGGCAAGGTCTCCCACCCTCTCTATCTTGATACGCTTGAGCGCCTCCGTAGTGCGCCTGCCTATAAAGAGCAACGAGCTTACGGGTAAGTCCCACACGATTTTTTTATAGTCACAATAAGGTATAAGCGTTACTGCGTCGGGCTTTTTCATATCTGAGGCAAGCTTGGCAAAGCTCTTGTTAAAGCTAACACCGATCGAAACCGTGACACCAATCTCTTTTTTTACGCGATTTCTTATCTCATCTGCTATCTTTTTGCCTGTGCTGAAAATATCTCCACCCTTCAGCCTCGTCAGGTCGCTGACGTCTATCCACGCTTCGTCAATTCCAAACGGCTCTACCCTCGTTGCATATTCAAGATACACCTCTCTGACAAGTCTGGAAAATTTTACGTACTCACCATATCTTGTCGGGCGTATTTCGATATCCGGGCATTTCCTTTTTGCCTCTTCTATCGTGTCACCCGTTTTTATACAATACTTTTTTGCAAGCTCATTTTTTGCAAGAACTATTCCGTGTCTTGCCTCGGCATCACCACATATTGCTAACGGAACTCTCTTCAGGCTCGGGTCGAACAACGCCTCCACAGATGCAAAAAAATTGTTCAAATCAGAATGTAAAATAACCCTCTCGCTCATAGGATTTCTTGAGCGATAATACTCCTCGTATTCCTCAAAATCGTAATATCCTTTCACTTCACACACTCCTTAGTCAATATTGTATCCGATTTTTCGTAAATTGTCAATGCTTTTTACGATTTTTCGTGATTGATTTTTATAAAAATTATGGTACAATATAAAAAGGAGATGATATTTATGAGGAATACTACGCTTTGTTACATAGAAAAAGACGGCAAATATTTAATGCTGCACCGTACTAAAAAATCAAACGACTTAAACAGGGACAAGTGGATAGGAGTCGGTGGAAAATTTGAGGATAAGGAAAGTCCCGAAGAATGTGTTGTACGTGAGACACTTGAAGAAACGGGACTGACACTCACAGACTACGATTATAGAGGCATAGTCACATTTGTTTCTGACGAATGGGAAACCGAATATATGCACCTTTTCGTCGGAAAGAGCTTCGAGGGTACGCTCAAAGAATGCGACGAGGGGGTTTTGGAATGGGTTGAAAAGGAAAAGGTCAAGGAGCTATCTCTCTGGGAGGGAGATAAAATCTTCCTTGACTTAATTGAAAACCCCTCCCCCTTCTTTTCCTTGAAGCTGGTATACGAGGGCGACAATTTAATCGAGCATTGCCTGAAGGTTTATTAAAGGGCTGTAAAAAACTAATTTAGTTTTTTTACAGCCCTGTTCGTTAGGAGATAGGAAAAAAAGAGGTAGATTGCACGATACTGAAGCGCGTCGCTGTACTTATGTACAGCAGTCGCGAATTCCTGCAAAACATAAAACAATATAATTAATGCAAAAAAATTGATTTTTCAATTTTTTACTTTATAAAGACGCTTGCTTTTTTAATAAGCATAAGAAGTTTTATCTTTAATTTTAGTAATATTTAACTAAAATTAAACAAGTTATGCTTTTCGGGAGTCCAGAGGGTGCTTTTTGCTAAAAACATTTGCTTTTTTGTAAGGATAAGAAGTTATATCTTTAATTTTAGTAATATGTAACTAAAATTAAACGAATTATGCTTTTCGGGAGTCCAGAGGGTGCTTTTTGCTAAAAAGCACCCTCTGGTTTTATGAGGGCTCGCCTTTTTTTATATCCCCTTTTATTTAATTACGCCATTGGTACGATATGCTTAGCATTACCGAAATGCTTGGTGGTGCGAGAG
>JAZNRH010000053.1:0-3160 GCA_045590615.1 Eubacteriales bacterium | reverse complement strand
TTTGCTTATCATAAGGATTGACAGCCTTTGGATTTGCAAAGCTCTTTTCATCAATGTCTAAAATCTTGTTCTTGAAGTATTTAATTTCCTTAAACGCCCAGCTTCCATCTGCCTTCTTAAAGAGCTTGTGCTCGTTTCCGTCGAGTAGAGCCTTTCTTACCTCGGGTGAGAAGTAGCCACCCTCACGAAGAAGGGTATAAGAGCCGTAATAATAGAAGTTATCTGCAAGACGGGTCTTATCCTTGATGTGATTGATTGAAAATGGCTGGCAAACCGTACCGAAGTTATGAGCAAGCGAGAGCGCGCCCATGTGGTCAAGGTCGTCACGGTACATTGTTTTATTATGTGTGTCCTTAAACTGCTCGTCCATATCGGGAGCGTAGCAGAACCAGCCTGCAGTAGCAGTGTAGAAGCAGTTGTGATACTTGCTCTGACTCTCAAGGTGAAGAGTCTTGAAGTTCTTAAAGCTTCTTCTTGCGTAGTCGATAGCGCCACCTCTTGCTCTGGCAGCCCAAAGACAAGGATAGAACGAGGAGTACTCAATCAAGGGATGAACCTTACAGTTAGAAATTACCGTGCGTATAAACTCTGAGTAGATGTAGTACTTTATTCTCATATCGCAAAGACCAACGTGTGCAAACGATTCGAGACCGTCGAGATAAATCATCTCGAAGCCACCGTCGTTGTAGGCTTCAGCAGTCTTTTTAGCAACCTCGTAAAATAGCTCTGAAAGGGGAATTGGCTGGAACATACCAAACCAGCCACGGAGCTGTCTGATAACAGTGCCCTTCTTGTGAGGCTCAGCCTTTGAGCCGTACATTCCTCTCGTTACAGAGGGGAAGCCCGTCTTGGAGGGCTCACTCATAAGTACGATTTCGTTGTCGATTAAGAGACATTTTGTGTGAATACTGCTGTAAGGAATGTCGTGACCCGGAACGTAAGTAATATTGGTAGCGTCGGTTTCTGTCTTGATATCGGTGTCGCTATCACTAATGTCCTCAGGAATAGTCCAGGTGTCGTCACCCGTAACAATCTGGTTTACCCACTTGGGAGTCGCAAGAGTGCGTTCTGCCCAGTAAGGAACGAGAGAAGAATATGTGTGGAGTGATAACTGTACACCGTTCTCGGTTGCCCTGTGAGCGTATCTTTCATTAAACTGTTTAGCCGAAACAAAGATGTCCTTTTCCTTTTCCTCGGGGGTCTGAGCACAATAGAAGTTGAAGTCAGCCTGAGCAAAGGTTCCTGGTCCCTGATGCATATCAATTTGTTCTACCGAGTATTTTTTGCAAAGCTCGACGGTCTCGTCAATCGTTTCGGCTGTAAAGTTATCGAAGAGAAGTACGTAATCGCCGAAAATGTCCTTATTGTCAAGTGCGAACGCACCACCGTGTGTAGACCTGATTCCCTTCTCGGGGTCAATATCGTTGGTAAGTACCTTGAGGTGGTCGCGATGTTCTGTCATTCTTGAGAATGCGACACCGAGCTTTGAGCCCTTTACAGATACGCCGAGATACGAGTAGGTAGTACCCTTAGCATATTTTGACTCTCCACCGGGAAGGTAGAAGGTTTCAACGGTGGTAGTCATTGGCATAGCCGAGAGACCAAATGCGTTGGGGTTGTCAAGCTCCCAATCAGCAGTCGTTTCTATATTACAAAGTGTAAGAGAATTAACGCTTGTCGGAAGCTCGCTGTCAAGCGTAATTGAGAAATAGCACTCTTGTACGTCAATAATAAAATAAAGAATAGTGCCGTTTTCATAGCCGACCTTCAGCTTTCCGTCCTCAATTTCGAGAAGCGAAGGCTTTACGAGCTTTTCATCGTTGTCGGTGAGATAGGTAAAGTAGGGGATTTCTGAGACCTTAAGAGCCTCTTCGCCATTCATCTTATTAAAGAAGCTGAGTGGCCTTCCGTCTTTTTTTGAAAGAGCAATTTTAACAAATTCGTTTTCAAAAAAGATAGTATCAGTTGTTTGCTGAAGCATGATGATAACTCCTTTCGGTTTTATGTTACAGTTATTGTAAATGCTCCTTCAAATAAAGTCAATATCTTTTTTGAGGAAAATTTAACAATTTAATTTTTAATTTTTTTATTATGTGCAGTTTTAACAAATATCCATTTCTTTTTTTGTGTAAAAAAATATTGGCAGTAAAAACAGAATTTTTACTGCCAATAATTTAATAAAGTGCTACCTTTTCAATGCCTTCGGGCATATCAATTTCAGGTGCAGTCCAACTGCTTGGATTTTCAATTGTTTTACCCGAGAAACCAAACACAACCTGAGCTCTCGTGGTCATATCTGTCATAGCTTCAGCCTTGTAGCTGTAGCTGAATTTACCTTCGGGAACTACTACGCCACCCTTGAAGCCGATTTCCTTGGTGTGCGCCTCGTCATCCTTCCAGCTGCCGTCCTCGTTGTAAATCTGAGTGTAGTAGTTGAGGTACGCCTTGTTTTCGTTGGGATAGTACTCAACGTAGTCGCCACCGTGAAGTTCAGCGTCAAAAACGATTTCCTTTCCGTCAACGGTAATAGTAGCATTTTTTGCAGGGGCGTCTTTGAGAGGGAACGCTTCAACGCTACCCACTCTTACACCTTCACAGCTGCCACAAGTTGAAAGCTGAATAGCGAGATATGACTTTGTGTTAGGTTTAGCTCTGTAAGCAAGGTCGTGAGCCGATTTGGGCTTGGGCATTGCTTCAAATTTATAGCCCTCGTAGTCGTCGTTGTTAGCCTCGGCAAGTATAATGTCCTTCCAGCCCTCGAAGTTGAGAGGAATAAAGTAATCGTAATGAGGTCTGGTTGAAGTATAGTCACCTGCGTAGAGGGAGAGGAGAAGTGCATCTGTTTCAGAACCGTTTCCATGTACTCTGACTTTCAAGCCTCTTCTGTCTGTCAGGTCGAGCTTCTCAAACTGACGCATTTCTGTTTGTTCGCTGACGGGCTTATTCTCGTCGTAGCTGTAAATGGGCAATCCGTTTTTGCCGTCGATTGAATATCTGTGCTCAATTCTGATAAACGGATTTTGCTTATCATAAGGATTGACAGCCTTTGGATTTGCAAAGCTCTTTTCATCAATGTCTAAAATCTTGTTCTTGAAGTATTTAATTTCCTTAAACGCCCAGCTTCCATCTGCCTTCTTAAAGAGCTTGTGCTCGTTTCCGT
>JAZNRH010000052.1:0-16720 GCA_045590615.1 Eubacteriales bacterium | reverse complement strand
AGATAATATGCTTTTTATAACCCTTTAACAAATACTTAAAAGCATGCACGGTCGCATCAGTTACAATATAAGACTCCTTTGATTTAGCGGGCTCTCCCATTTTTACAAGCTCAACTTCCTGCCCTGTAGCAGAACACGCTTTTTCAAGAAGCTTCATATAATCTTCCGTAACGGCCAAGTTCTTTTTTGTTCTTTCTTCAATAATAAAGCTATACATATTTATCCCGTCCTTATCTTACAATTTATAGCAATCCTATTTTATCACATAAATTATTTCTTTTCAAGTCTTATTGACAAAAATTCAAATAAATGATACCATATATTTATGACAAATTGAAAGGATGATAAAAATGATTTCAGATAAAATGAAGGCTCTCGGTTCAAACCGTTCGGTAATTCGTGAGCTGTTTGAGTACGGAAAAAAGAGAGCTGCCGAGGTTGGCGCAGAAAACGTATACGATTTCAGTCTCGGAAACCCGAGTGTTCCTGCACCAAAGAGCGTTGAAGAGGCTATCAGGTCTCTCATGGAAAACAACGACCCCACCGTTTTGCACGGCTATACTTCAGCGCAGGGCGACGCAAACGTTCGCACGACTCTTGCAAACAATCTCAAAAAGCGCTTTAACGCACCCGTAGCACCCGAGCTTATGTATATGACCTGTGGCGCAGCTGCATCGCTTTGTATTTCTCTCAAGGCGCTGGCTTGTGAAAACGATGAGTTCGTTACCTTTACGCCATTCTTCCCCGAGTACAGAGTGTTCGTCGAGATGACCGGCTCAACTCTCGTTCCCGTAAAAACTCTTGAAGGAAGCTTTCAGGTTGATAAAGCAGCCTTTGAAAAGGCAGTTACGCCAAATACCAAGGGCGTTATTGTAAACACTCCGAACAACCCCTCGGGCGTAGTATTGACTCCCGAAAGTGCAAAGGCAATCGTAGACGTGCTTGAAGCAAAGCAGAAGGAATACGGACACGATATTTTCATTATTACCGACGAGCCCTACCGTGAGCTTGTTTACTCGGATACGCCCAACCCATCGTTCATCAATATGTATGACAACACCATTCTCTGCTACTCGTATTCAAAGTCGCTTTCTCTCCCGGGTGAAAGAATAGGCTATATTGCTGTATCCGATAAAATGGCAGATAAGGCTGACGTTTACGCAGCCGTATGCGGAGCAGGCAGAGCGCTTGGATACGTATGTGCACCGAGTATGCTCCAGAGAGTTGTGGCAGCCTGCGACGGAGAAACAGCCGACGTATCGGTATACAAGAAAAACCGTGACCTGCTTTATAACGCGCTCACCGAAATGGGCTATTCCTGCGTATATCCCGACGGTGCGTTCTATCTCTTCGTCAAGACTCCGACTGCCAACGCAGGTGAGTTTTCCGAAAGAGCTAAAAAGTACAATCTTCTCATCGTTCCATCAGACTCCTTTGGAGTGGAAGGCTACGTGCGTATTTCCTATTGCGTATCAACCGAGATGATTGAACGCTCCCTTCCTAAATTCAAGGAGCTCATAAACGAATATAAATAATCAAAATTCCGATTGGACTGCACCAATCGGAATTTTTTCTCATATAATATAGTAAATTTATGAGAAAGGATGATTATTTTGCAAACAGGAACACTCAGAATTGAACTGACGACGGGTGGCGCTTTACCCGTAGGCGACGCTATAGTGAGGATAAAATCACCACTAAACGAAACTCTTTACGAGGAGTTCATCCCCTATGGAAACGACGGGCAAAGCAGTGCGTTTGAATTGGAGGTGCCCGACCTTGCCGAAAGTCTTGACAAAAATCAGCTTTCAGCTCCCTACGGAACCTTTAACGTAGAGGTAGTGTCAGGAAACTTTTCGAGGGTAAACGTAAACGGGGTACAGGTATTTGCACAGCGAGAAGCAATTCTTCAAATTCCACTGTTGCCGAGAAACGCAACGTTGCCAATGGCAACTCCACCCTCAAGCTTCGTAATTCCCCCAAACGGTCTGCGCCTTCCTCCACAGCCCGAGGGTGACACCTCAACGCTTTTTCCACAATCCCCATCCTCACAGCTGCACGAGTTTCCGTATATCCCCGAATTTATTACGGTGCATTTAGGACAGCCAACGGACTTCTCGGCAAAAAACGTAACCGTTACCTTTCAGGATTATATAAAAAACGTAGCGAGCAGTGAGATATACCCCACCTGGCCCGAGGAATCACTCAAGGCTAATATAATAGCTCAGATATCCTTTGTTCTCAACAGAGTTTATACCGAATGGTACAGAAGCAGAGGCTACGATTTTGACATAACCAACACGACGGCGTTTGACCAATATTTTGTAGAGGGAAGAAACATATTTGATAACATAAGCCGTCTCGTCGATGAAATATTTAACGTCTATATGAAAAAGGAAGGACGTGAAGAGCCCTTTTTTGCAAGGTACTGTAACGGAACTACCTCGACCTGCGACGGTCTTTCGCAATGGGGTACGGTAACTCTTGCCAACGATGGACTTGATGCCGAGGCTATTTTGGAATATTACTACGGCGAAGTTGAGCTTGTACAGACCGATGATATCAAGGGCAATTTTGAATCCTATCCGGGAAATCTTATTCAAAAGGGCGCGAGGGGCGCACCCGTCAGAAGAATTCAGGAGCAATTGAACAGAATTTCACTGAACTATCCTTCTATTCCGTTGATTGTAGTAGACGGAATTTACGGAAGCTCAACCGAAAACAGCGTCAGGCGCTTTCAGAAAATTTTTAACCTTACGCCCGACGGAATTGTGGGCAAGGCAACCTGGTATGCAATATCAAGAATATACGTAGCCGTAAAGAGACTTGCCGAGCTGACAAGCGAGGGTGAGAGAGTGAATTATGGCGCTCAGGAATACCCCGGCAGAAATCTGTCTCTTGGTGAAAAGAGTGTGGAGGTGCTTGAAATTCAGCTGTATCTGAGCACGATAGCTCTCTACAACAACGAAGTAAAAACGGTTGCAATTGACGGAGTTTACGGAGAAAGCACCTTAAACTCGGTAGTTTCCTTCCAGCGTGCCTACGGACTTGACCCCGATGGAATTGTGGGCAGAATTACGTGGGAAAAGCTGGTTGACGTCTATAACGGAATTGTAGAAAACGTCAACGTGCCCACACTCGACAACATTGAGCTTCGCAACTTCCCCGGTGAAACACTCGGTATAGGAGCAGACGGAGAGGACGTCGTTTATTTGCGCAATATAATCAATGCGCTGAGCAGAATATACAATGAAATTCCAGCTGTTTCGGAAAACGGCGTTTTTGATGAGACACTAAGCGATGCCATACGTAAATTTCAGGAGCTCTTTTCACTTGCCCAAACGGGTGTCGCAGACAACGTCACGTGGAATTATCTGAACAGAGAATATCAAATTGCAAAAAAGACACCCCCGAGCCAGACTGTAATTGCAGAATCAATAACCGAAGAGGCAATAACCGAAAAAGCGCCCGAGGTGTCGGTGGTAGAAAAGCCCTCAGCGCCTCAGCCCGAAAAGACTCACTCAAAGCCAAAGGCACTCGGCTTGTCAATCCCGTATGAACGTCCCTTGCGAGTGGGTAGTGTGGGAAACGACGTACAAGCTCTCAAAAACGCTCTTTCTCAAAAGGGCTATCTTGATAAAAACGCTGTGTCGGGAGATATTTTCGGAATAGCAACCCGTCGAGCAGTTGAATTCTTCCAGCGTGACGCAGGACTCAACCCCAACGGCAGAGTGGACAAGGAAACGTGGGAGGAAGTGTTCAGGTAAGCTTTGTGTGAGCACTTCGCTTTTGTATAAGAGAGCGTGAAATACAACATCAAAACACCGAATAATAAAAAGCTTGCAAAAATGCAAGCTTTTTTGTTATTATTTATGGGTTTCTTCCGTGGACGTCTCTTCTTTTTCGACGACGTCTGCTTTTTTCTTGGGGTTTGCAAGCTTTTTCAGGAGTATGGAGATAAAGTATATTGCAAAGTAGATTATAACGAACGTTACTCCTACGATGAAGGCTCGCGCCTGTGTTACTCCGTCAATGGCTACGAAGGTTGAAAGAAATCCGATTGTATTTATTACGAAATGGATTGCCGTTTTGAGAAGGATGCTCAGCTTTGGAATTGAGAAAATAAAGGACGAAATTCCAAAGATGAGAGCGAAGGTTGCGAAAATCGAAAGTCTGTCATAGTTTATGTATCCTGACGTTCTCATAAACGCCCAGAAAAAGAGTATTATTCCCGAAAAAGCCAGAGCGAAATGGCAAATTGCACGGTAGAGTGCAGAAAGTATGGTTTTCATATTTTTCTCCTTTGTTTTAACTTCTTAACTAAGTATAGCAGAGCGCTGATTAAAAATCAATATTTATGTATAATTTTTATTGACTTTTTTACTTTTTTAATATATAATATCTGGAGATGGTTAAATTTTAACAAATTATAATGAGGTATTGAATGAAGATCAGAAAAGCCGTTATTCCGTCAGCAGGTCTGGGAACGAGAATGTTGCCCGTTGCAAAGGGCGTTCCAAAGGAAATGCTTCCTATTGTCGATAAGCCTGCAATGCAATATCAGATAGAGGAAGCCGTAAAATCGGGGATTACCGATGTACTTATAATTACCAACAGAGGCAAGGAGTCAATAGAGGATTATTTTGACTTTTCGCCTGAATATGAAAGACACCTTGAAAAGAAGGGCAAGCTTGACGAGCTAAAGATGCTTCGTGATATTGCAAATCTTGCAAACATAAGCTTTATCAGGCAAAAAGAGGCTAAGGGGCTTGGACACGCTGTATTGTGTGCAAAGAGCTTTGTGGGCAACGAGCCGTTTGCCGTTTTGTATGGTGACGATTTAATCGAATCGGACCTGCCGACAACCAAGGGACTTATTGATATTTATGAAAAGTACGGCAAGGGTGTAGTTGGAGTCAACGCAGTTCCCCCCGAGCTTATTTCGAAATATTGCTCACTCAAGGTTGAAAAGGTGGAGGATAGAATTTTCTCTTGTACCGATATGGTTGAAAAGCCTACTCCCGAGCAGGTTATGTCCTATTATTCAATCCTTGGCAGAGTTGTAATGCCCCCCGAAATTTTTGATATACTTGAAAAGCTTGAGCCCGGTTACGGTGGAGAAATACAGCTGACCGACGCAATGGCACGACTTGCAAGAGAAAAGGGCATTATGGCTTACGAATTCCCCGGTACTCATCACGATATGGGTTCAAAGTTCGGACTGCTTAAAGCCAACGTGATTTATGGCGTAAAGCACGAGGAAATCGGAGAGGATTTCAAGGCTTGGTTGAAAAAATTTGTTGAAGCTCTTTAAGGGCTTGGAAAGAGGATTTTATGAGCACTATTCGTCCCGATAAAATCAATTATTATCTTGATATAGCTCAGGCAGTTGCAAAAAGAGGTACTTGTATCAGACGTGTTTTCGGCGCTATTATAGTCAAGAACGACTCTATTGTGTCAACGGGCTACGCAGGTGCGCCGAGAGGCCGTAAGAACTGCTGTGATATGCAGTTTTGTATGAGAGAGAAGCTCAACATTCCAAGAGGTGAGCGATATGAGCTTTGCCGTTCTGTTCACGCAGAGCAGAATGCGATAATTGCTGCAAGCCGTGAAGAAATGCTTGGCGCAACGCTTTACCTTGCCTGCATTGACTATAAGACGGGCGAGCTTGCAGAGGGAACGAGTCCCTGCCAGCTTTGTAAAAGAATGATTATAAACGCGGGAATTGACAGGGTTATTGTTCGTGATACAGCCACCGAGTACAGAGTAATCGAGGTAAACGACTGGGTTGAAAATGACGATACTCTTACGGGAGAGATGGGATATTGATGCTCACCGATTTTGACAAGAGTCATATTTCTCAGGTTGCCGAAATCGAAAGGCTTTGCTTTTCTGACCCGTGGAGTGAAAGGGCTCTTGAGGAGTCGCTCGAGTCGGAATATTCGCATTTTAGCGTTGCGCTTGACGGTGAGAGTGTTGTTGGATACATAGGGCTTTACGCCGTATCGGGTGAGGGATGCATCACCAACGTTGCTGTACACCCCGACTCAAGAGGACGGGGAATTGGCAGGGCTCTCGTTGAAAAAGCGATTGAGAGAGGTAGAGCGCTCGGTTTGGAATATCTGACCCTTGAGGTTAGGAAAAGCAACGGGACAGCTCGCGCCCTCTATGAAAAATGTGGCTTTTTAACAGTGGGAGAGAGACGGAATTTTTATTCCAATCCCAAGGAAGACGCATTGATAATGAACTATTTTTATAAGGAAAAACAAAATTGAAGATACTTGCAATAGAGTCCTCCTGCGATGAAACTTCTGCAGCAATAGTTGAGGACGGCAGGAAAATTCTTTCCTGTAAAATTCTTTCACAAATAGAAATACACAAGCGCTTTGGTGGTGTAGTGCCCGAAATTGCATCAAGGGCGCATATCGAGGCAGTAGTGCCTCTTGTCAGCGACGCACTTGAAGAGGCGAAGCTGAGCGTAGAAGAGCTTGATGCGATTGCAGTAACATATCGTCCGGGTCTCGTGGGAGCGCTTTTGGTTGGAGTGAACTTTGCAAAGTCGCTCGCCTACGCTACCCATAAGCCTCTTATTGCAGTAAACCATATAAGGGGTCACGTAGCGGCAAACTACCTTGCCTTCCCCGAGCTCAAGCCCCCGTTTCTTGCAATGGTGGTTTCGGGTGGACATACTTCGCTGTTGAAGGTCAATTCCTTCACCGAATACGAAACCGTCGGTATAACCAGAGACGACGCTGCAGGTGAGGCCTTTGATAAGGTTGCCAGAGTTATGGGTATTCAGTACCCCGGGGGAGCAGAGATGGACGCTCTCGCAAAGAAGGGCGACCCGAAGGCAATCGCCTTCCCGAGAGCAATCGTCAAGGACGCACCCTACGATTTTTCTTATTCGGGACTCAAGACGGCAGTTGTCAATTATCTGCACAATGCCGAGCAAAAGGGTGAGACTGTTTCACGCGAGGACGTTGCAGCTTCCTTTACGGCTGCTGTTTGCGATACTATTGAAAACAGACTCGCTCACGCAATTGATGATTTTAAGCTGCCGGCACTTGTGCTTGCAGGAGGCGTCAGTGCAAACTCGCACATCAGAGAGAGGGTGAGTGAGCTTGCCCGTAAAAAAGGAATAGCTCTTTATATGCCTCCGTTATCTCTTTGTGGAGACAACGGAGCTATGATAGCCTCTCAGGCATACTACGAGGCGATGAGTGGGAACTTGTCAAATATCACACTAAATGCAAATCCCGTAAACGATAAATTCGTAAATTAATAAAACGTAAACAAAGAGACGAAGTTTTCCACAATCTGTGGGAAATTTTGTTGAAAAACTCTCAAAATAAGCACTTTTTCGTTTTTTCGACCTTTTTTTCTGTGGGAAAACCTGTCGGAAATGTGTAAAACTATGCAGTTTTTTGTATTATGTAAAGTGTAATTGTCACGAAATTTCATAATGACGATGCAAGAAAAAGTGTGATTTATTATAATTTTGTTTGTTTTTGAAAGGACGGCAAATGAAAAGCGAAAAGAAAATTTCAACCCCTGTACTTCGACGTCTGCCGAAGTACTACAGACACCTCGAGGAGTTATCGAAGGCAGGTGTCGAAAAAATCTCGTCAAAGGAACTGTCAAAGATAATCAACGTGACGGCATCTCAAATCAGACAGGACCTCAACAACTTCGGAGGCTTCGGTCAGCAGGGCTACGGCTACAACGTTGACAGCCTTTGCAAGAGCCTTGCCGAAATCCTTGGAGTTACCAAGAGATATACTGCAATAATCGTTGGAGTCGGTCATCTCGGTCAGGCGCTTGCCAATCACAATACACTTTCACGCTCGGGCGTTGACCTTGTAGGTCTTTTTGACATCAGTCCTGACGTCGTTGGTACGACGGTTGCAGGTATCAAGGTTATGAATATTACGCAGGCTCATCATTTTTGCAGTGAGAACGTGGTTGATATTGCCATTCTTACCCTACCAAAAGCAGAAGCCTCTCCCGTAGCAAATTTGCTGGCAGAGGCCGGAGTTAAGGGCTTTTGGAATTTTGCGAACACCGAGCTTTCGGTGTCGGATAAGGCAGTTAGCATTGAAAACGTTTATATTGGAGACAGCCTTATGAAGCTGTGCTACGACGTTTCGGCTCAGGACTTGTGATAAATGCTCTTGATAGCGCGTTCTACAGCATCCTTTGAGTTGCCCCATGGCTCGCTGTCGTAACGGTAGTCGAATTTTTTGCAGAACCACGAAACGTCATCCTTGAGCGTTTTGAGGTATTCGTTTTCAATCTTAGAGGCTGCGGCGTAGAAATCGCCTCTGACCTTTTTTGAAATATGAGTTGAGGCAGTGCGCAGCATTCTTTCGTAGTGGTGAACGCAGAAGTAGGGCGTTTTCTCAAATTTGCGACGGAACTCCTCCTCGGTTTCCCACATTATGCAGGCACATTCTATCATTTTTGAAAAGTTGTTTTCAATTCTGTCACAGACGTAGCAGGTGTTTGCGTGGCTTGAAAGATAGTCGTTGGCGCTGGTAAGCTTATCCTTGAACAGCGAGCCGTGGCTGACACCCTTTATAAGCTCGTCGAGGTGGCTTTCCATCATCAGGGCGAGTCCGAGTCGGTTTTTCATAGTGAACATCTTTTCATAGTGTTCTTTGCAGAAGCCCTTCTTGTTGGTTTCAATTCTTATATCGGGCTCCATCATGGCAGCGCCCAGAATTATATCAAGCTCGTTTGCCTCGAGTGTATCGTACATTCGGCAGAAGGGACAGCCCTCCTGAATATTGAAGGCATCGTTGACGGGTATGGTATAAATTTTTTCCATAAGTAGTAAAAATTTCCTTTCGGTTAAAATACTTTACTTAATTCTAACACATTTTTTGGGTATAATCAATAAAATTATTATGAATAATCAAATCTTGACAAGAAAAATTTCAATTCCGTCGTCGGATATCTTCTCTCCCGTCAAGACCTTTGACTGTGGTCAATGCTTCAGGTTTGAGGAAAAGGAGGGCTACATAGAGGGCGTTGTGGGCGAAAGTCTTATCAGAGTCCCGACGGCTGACACGGTTGGTGAAATAGAATATTATACGAGTGGAAAGGAGCAGGACGGCTTTTTTGACCCGTCTCACTCCTATTACGATATGTCGGACAGCTTTGTTTCGGCTTTCGAGGGTAGCTCGAGGCAGGCTCTTGAGTCGGCTGTAGAGCGTGGCTTTGGGATAAGAATTCTGAGGCAGGATTTCTGGGAGGCGCTCGTTTCCTTTATAATTTCTCAGAACAATAACATTCCGAGAATAAAGAAAAACGTGTCTGCAATTTCCGAACGCTTTGGCAAGCCCTTTGAGGCAGAGGGCAGAACCTATTATTCCTTTCCGACTCCCGAAGCGCTTATTGATGCAGGAGAGACGGGACTCAACGAATGTAAGCTCGGATTCAGGACAAGCTATATTTTAGATGCCTCACGCAAGGTTGTGTCGGGTGAAATATCCTTTGAAGAGCTTGACGGAATGTCTACCGTAGACGCCTCGCTCAAGCTTTGTACAATTCGTGGGGTCGGTCCCAAGGTTGCAGCGTGCACCCTCCTTTACGGTATGGGCAGACTTGAGACTGTTCCGGTTGACGTATGGATGAAGAAGGTTTTTTCAAAATATTTTGACGTTACTCCCGATCTCGGCATTTGGGGAGGAGTTGCGCAACAGTACTTATTTTACAATGAAAGGTATATAAAATGAAAGAGAAGATTACGATAGCTTACCGTTGTCCCGTATGTGGAGTTGCAATGATTGGTGAAATGAGCCTTTTTGCTTTGTCGGGAGGCGAGACCAATATGCGCTGCAGCTGTGGTGAGTCGGTTATGAGCGTAAATTATATTAAATCAAGAGACGTGGTCTCGCTCAACGTTCCCTGCGTTGCCTGCCCGACCTCGCACCCTTATCAGATTTCAGCATCGACCTTTTGGAGCAGTGACATCTTTGTGCTTCAATGCTCGGCATCGGGACTTGATACCTGCTTTATCGGTGACAAGGCAAAGGTTATAAAGGCAGTCAACGACAACACAAAGGAGCTTGAAAAGCTCATGTCAATTCTCGATGAGCGTGATTTGGAGGAGAGCGACTTTGACAGAGAGCTTTTCCACAATTATGAGGAGGACGGGCACGAGCACGACGAGGAGTGTGAGTGCCACGAGTGCAATCCCAACAATGAAAAATACGACGAGTACGAGTATGCAGATGCAGTCGTTACGAGTCAGATGTTATATATTATAAAGGAGCTCAACGAGACGGGAAAAATCAGATGCTCCTGTCAGCAGCCCGATTTTATGATTGACGTCGGCTACGATACAATCGAGGTATCCTGCGATAAGTGTGGAGCAAGTAAGCTGATGCGCTCGAGAACCGACAACGATATAATAGAGCTTGCAGGCGTTGACGAGCTCGTGCTGGAGTGATAGTATGAAGAACAAAAGAATCCTGAAGGAGCTTTACGAATGGGTCGAAACCTTTTTGTTTGCTCTTGCAGTAGTGGTGCTGGTATTCACCTTTGCCGTCAAGTTCGTAACAGTTTCGGGAAGCAGTATGGAACAGACCTTCCACGACGGAGACCGACTTTTTATAACGAGCCTTGGCTATACCCCCGAAAACGGTGACGTCGTTGTGGTTGACGTTTCTCACAACCTTGAAAAATTCGGGGCGAGTACGCACGACTCAACCTATATAAAGCGAGTAATTGCCACCGAGGGTCAGACGGTGAACATAGACCCTCTTAATTGGGCTGTATACGTTGACGGTGAGATAATCGACGAGCCCTATGCATACAACTACAATAACAGGCCGATGGTGAGAGGAAGCGTTAACTATCCCTACACCGTACCCGAGGGCTGTGTGTTCCTTATGGGAGACAACCGAAACGGCTCGTCGGACAGCAGAATGCTCGGTGCTGTTGAGAGTAAATATATCTTGGGCAAGGTGTTTATGAGACTTGTTCCCGATTTTGAGGTGATTGACTGATGCCGACGGATATTATACAATGGTTTCCGGGTCACATGGCGAAAACCAAAAGGCTCATTTCGGAGTCTCTTTCTCAGGTTGACGTCATAATAGAGTTACTCGATGCGAGAATTCCAAAGAGCAGTAAAAACCCCGACCTTGAAAAGCTTGTTGAAAACAAGCCTATTATAACCCTGCTCAACAAGGCAGGCCTTGCCGACCCGAACGCTTCGGCCGAAAGGAAAAGGCAGTACGCCGAAAAGGGCAAGGTTCTAATTATAACCGATTGCCTTACGGGCAAGGGACTTGACGAGCTTGAAGAAGAGGTAAAGCGAGTGCTTGCCGATAAAATCAAGCGCTACAACGATAAGGGTATGTCAGGGCGCACGGTGAAGGCTATGGTGCTGGGTATTCCAAACGTCGGAAAGTCCTCACTGATTAATAAGCTTTCGGGCAAGAAGGCTGCTAACGTCGAGAACCGTCCGGGCGTTACGCTTACAAAGCAATGGGTAAAGACGAGCATAGGTCTTGACCTTCTCGATATGCCGGGTGTACTCTGGCCAAAGTTTGACGATAAAATAATCGGTGAAAATCTGGCGATTACGGGTGCGATCAAGGATACGGTTTTGCAAAAGGACGAGATTGCAATGGTACTTTGCACAAGACTAAAAAAGCGTTACCCCGACCTGCTCTGTCGCAGATATTCTCTTGAAAGAGAGGAAATTGAAGAGCTTGACGGCTACGATATTTTTGAGCTTATTGGCAAAAAGAGAGGTATTCTCGTAAAGGGTGGAGAGGTCAATTTTGACAGATGCTCCACAATGCTGCTCGATGAATTCAGAAAGGGCGTTATAGGAAGAATAACTCTTGAATAGAGGTAAATATGGATTGGACGTATTACGATACTTTAGTCGGGCCCTCGGTGGTTGTGGCAGGTATTGATGAGGCAGGCAGAGGACCTCTTGCAGGCCCTGTTGTTGCTGCTGCTGTAATTCTGCCCTACGGTCTTGAAATAGAGGGGCTCAACGACTCTAAGAAAATTTCCGAAAAGAAGCGAGAGGCTCTTTTTGAAATTATAAAGGAAAAGGCTGTTGCCTACGCTATTTCCTCGGCTTCTCCCGAGGAAATAGACGAGTACAATATTCTCGGCGCAACCATGCTTGCAATGAAGAGGGCTGAAGAGGCTCTCGAAATTCGTCCCGAGCTTTTGCTCATCGACGGAAACAGAGCAAAGGGCTTTGACCTGCCCGTTAAAACCGTTATAAAGGGAGATGCTCTTGTTCCATCTATTTCGGCTGCCTCGATTTTGGCGAAGGTAACCCGAGACAGATATTGTCTTGAAATGGATAAAAGATATCCCGAATATTCATTTGCCGTACATAAGGGCTATCCCACCAAGGCACATCGGGAGGCTGTATTGAAATACGGACCGTGTCCCGAGCACAGAAGAAGCTTTTTGAAAAAGCTGTTGCCCGATGAAGCTCTTTAGACGGGATAAGCGTACCCGAAAAAGAAAAATCGGAGACAGAGGAGAAGCTCTGGCTGTCGACTATCTCAAGAAAAACGGGTATATTATAGTCGAGCGCAATTGGACACACGGCAGAAATGAAATTGATATTATAGCTTCAAAGCACGAGATGCTTGTTTTCGTTGAGGTTAAGACCACATCAAGCGACGCAGCCGAGAGCTTTAAGCTTCCTCTTGAAGCAGTTGACAGAAAAAAGAGAATTAATCTCACCGACTGCGCAAGAGAATTTTTGAAGGTACATAAGTCCTTCCCCGAGGAGCGATTTCGTTTTGATATAATAGAGGTCTATCTCAATCGCGACACTCCCGAAATCAATCACGTAAAAGATGCATTTTTTGCAGAGAAAGGAAATAAAAACAAATGGAAAACCTGATGTACAAAAGCACAAGAGGCTCGAAGAATTATCTGACTTCAGCCGAAGCAATCAAGAGAGGTCTTGCAGAGGACGGAGGACTTTATATGCCCACCTCAATTCCAGGGATTGACCTTGACTTTATATCATCAATGGTGGAAGCTCCCTACAGCGAGCGTGCTTTCAAGGTGCTTTCTCTCTACCTTACCGATTACAATCCCGCCACCCTTCACGATATTTGTGAAAAGGCGTATTCTGCTACTCGTTTTATCGGAGGTGCAGCCCCCGTTCATACTCTCAACGATAAAATAGACGTCCTTGAGCTCTGGCACGGTCCTACTTGTGCTTTCAAGGATATGGCGCTCCAGATTATGCCCATGCTTCTTTCCGAGGCACTTAAAATGACGGGCGAAAAGAACGACGCTCTCATTCTCGTTGCAACCTCGGGTGATACGGGCAAGGCTGCTCTCGAGGGCTACCGTGACGTTGATAAAATCAGAATTATGGTATTCTATCCCGAAAACGGCGTCAGCGCAATGCAAAAGCTCCAGATGGCATCTCAGGAGGGCAAAAACGTAAACGTAGTTGCAATCAAGGGCAACTTTGACGATGCACAGACAGGCGTCAAGGAAATCTTCGCATCAAAGGAAATTGCCGAAAAGCTCCTTGAAAAGAACACCTTCCTTTCAAGCGCCAATTCAATAAACTGGGGCAGACTCGTTCCTCAGGTTGCCTATTACTTCTCGGCTTACTGCGATATGGTGAAGTCGGGCAGAATCAAGCTTGGCGAAAAAATAAGCGTAGTTGTTCCGACGGGCAACTTCGGTAACATTTTTGCAGGACACCTTGCTCGCGTTATGGGACTTCCTATCAAGAAGCTCCTTTGCGCATCGAACAAGAATTCGGTACTCACCGACTTTATCGAGGACGGTGTTTACGACAAGAACCGTGAGTTTTACACAACTATAAGTCCGTCTATGGACATTCTCGTTTCGTCAAACGTAGAAAGACTCCTTAGCCTTGTTGCAGAAGAAAAGACGGGCGATTATATGGCGTCGCTCAAGAAGGACGGAAAATACACTCTCACCGACAGTGAAAAAGAGAGTGTCAAGGCAGGCTTTGGTGCAGGCTTTACTACCGAGGAGGAGACTGCCAAGACAATCAACGAGACCTTTAACAGCTACGATTATCTTATCGACACTCATACGGCAGTTGCAATGAAGTGCGCAAACGATTATATCAAGGCAGGAAACGACGAGCAGGTGCTCGTAGTATCGACTGCCAGCCCATACAAATTCGCTTCATCTGTAATCGAGGCACTTGGCAAGAAGTGTGAGCTTGAGGCTGTTCTTGCCCCCGAAGAGCTGGAAGCCTTCTCGGGTAAAGAAATTCCGCTTCCCCTTGTAAAGCTACACGAGAAGCGGATCAGATTTGATAAATCTATTGAGAAAACCGAAATGGCAAACGAGGTACTTGGGTTTTAGTCAGCCTTGGGCTTGAAGGTTGCGCAGACGGTATCTGCGCTGGTGGTTGCGTGAGAAGGACCTACGCTGATTTCCTTCGCATCGCAATAATGCTCACCGTCGTGGTAAGCGCAGTTCTTTACCATACAGGTAATGCCTTCGTTGTGCTTACAGCTCTTTGATTTACAATCGCTCATCTTCATACCTCCTTTCATCAAGGTTAGTATGGCTAAATTCTTGAAAGTTATTCAGAAAGGACATTTAATATGGCTGTATATACTCTGGCAGATTTGCACTTGTCCTTTTCTGCCGATAAGCCTATGGACGTTTTTGGTTCGAATTGGGAAAACCACGCCGAAAAGCTCAAGGAATATTGGAATTATATGGTGATGCCCGAGGATACCGTGGTTGTGCCCGGTGACATTTCCTGGGCTATGAAGCTTGACGAAGCAGTTGAGGATTTTAGATTTATAAATTCGCTCAACGGAAACAAAATCATAATGAAGGGCAACCACGATTATTGGTGGCAGAGTATGAAGAAGCTTGAGGAATTCGTTGAAGAGCATAGCTTTGATACTATAACCTTTCTTCATAACTCGGCAAGAGTGGTTGAAAATTTGGTTATCTGTGGCTCAAGAGGCTGGTGCTGTGAGTCATCGCCCTCAGCAGAGGATAGAAAGATTATAGCCCGTGAGGCTATAAGATTCGAGCTGTCAATCAACGAAGCCGAGAAGCTCAACGCCGACGGCTCAAGAGAGCTCGTTGCATTTTCGCATTACCCCGTAATATTGCCCGGTGACGAAAGCTCGCCCATTCTCGAGGTACTCGTCAGACACAATATAAACAGACTTTACTACGGACACCTTCACGGAGTGCGTGAGGAACAGCTCATCAAGAGGGCAGGAGGAGTAAAGCTGGAGCTGATTTCGTCGGATTTCCGTCACTTTACTCCCGTCAGGGTGAATTAATTAATATTTTTTGTTTTATATACTTGACAAATTTTGTATTTTGTATAAAATATAGTATGAATAATAATGTAAGAACATACGTAACCAAAGCTTACGTGTAGTTTTAGGAGGAAAACAAATGAGCGTAAAGAACCTTACAAAAATGGAAAACAATCAGGTTAAGCTTGAGCTTGTAATAGCAAAGGCTGACTTTGATGAAGCTGTAACAAAGGCATTCAAGAAGAATGCATCAAAGATTACAGTTCCAGGCTTCAGAAAGGGCAAAGCACCCAGAGGAATTATCGAAAAGATGTATGGCAAGGGAGTATTTTACGAGGATGCTCTCAACGATATCCTTCCCGACGAGCTTGCAAAGGCTGTTGAGGAGAAGAAGCTCGACGTAGTCAGCCGTCCCGAAATCGAGGTTGGCGACATTAACGACGAGGGCGTTGAGGTAAGCGCAGTTTACTACGTAAAGCCCGAGGTTGCTATTAAGGAATATAAGGGCATCAAGGCTACAAAGACTGTTAAGACTGTTACAGACGAGGACGTTGACCACGAGATCATGCACGCTCGTGAGAGAGCTTCACGTATGGTTGAGGTTGAAAGAGCTGCCGAGAACGGTGACTTTGCTACAATTGACTATCTTGGTACTGTTGACGGTGTTGCTTTCGATGGTGGCAAGGCTGAAGGACACAAGCTCGAGCTTGGTTCAGGTAGCTTTATCCCCGGTTTTGAGGACCAGATTATCGGTCACAAGGTTGGCGAAGAGTTCGACGTAAACGTTACCTTCCCCGAAGAGTATCACGCAGAGGACCTCAAGGGCAAGGCTGCAGTATTCGCAGTTAAGCTTCACAAGCTTGAGGTTAAGGAGCTTCCTGCTCTTGACGACGAATTTGCAAAGGACGTTTCAGAATTTGATACACTTGCTGAATATACAGCCGACGTTAAGGCAAATATAGAGAAGAGATATGCTGATATGGCTGAAAATGACGTTGAAGCTCAGCTCAAGCTCGCTCTTGTTGATGCTATTGAGGCAGATATTCCCGAATGTATGTTCGAAAATGAAGTTGAGAATATGATCAACGATTATTCATACAGAATGCAGTCACAGGGTATCTCAATGGATATGTACATGAAGTATACAGGTATGACAATCGAGAATTTCAAGGAGCAGTTCAGACCTCAGGCTGAAAGTCAGGTTAAGCTCCAGCTCGCTCTTGAAAAGATTGTTGAGCTCGAAGCTTTGAGCGCTACCGAAGAAGAAATCGAAGCAGAATACGCTAAGCTCGCTGATATGTACAAGGTTGAGGTTGAAAAGATCCGTACAGCTATCTCTGCTGAAATGGTAACCCGTGACCTTGCAGTTAACAAGGCAGTAGCTCTCGTTAAGGAGAACGCTAAGATTACCGAAAAGGCAGCAGGTGAAGAAACTCCTG
>JAZNRH010000051.1:0-23574 GCA_045590615.1 Eubacteriales bacterium | reverse complement strand
TAGGAAAAAAAGAGGTAGATTGCACGATACTGAAGCGCGTCGCGGTACTTATGAACAGCAGTCGCGAAGTTCGTGCAAAACATCAAACGATATAATTAATGTGAAAAATTGATTTTTCAATTTTTTACCTTATAAAACGTTTGCTTTTTTAATAAGCATAACAAATTTTATCCTTATTTTACATATGTTTTCATTGTTTTATGTGGTCTAACCTTTTTTTACATCCCCTATTTTATAATATTCTTATGATAGATTCTACCTTTATGCCCTTGTCAGAAAGGCTTGCAGTTATTTCTTTAAGCTTACCGTAAGGCATCTTTGAAGTGGTAATAACTACTTCCTTTTCCTCAGCTTCGATAATTCTTGCGTCATCAAAAGCTGCAGTAATTTCATTTTTAGCCTCTTGTACGTCTGAGGCAGAAAACGCTACGTAATACTTATCCTCTACGTCATTGGTATCAACAAGTATACCGTCGGGAGTTTTATCGGGAGCACACCAGGAAACGTTGAGTGGACCGTTGTTTACAACGTCAACTATATCGGCAACCATAGCAGAGGCTGTAGGAAGCTTACCTGCTCCCCTGCCACAAAGAGTCACTTCGCCAACTGCGTTTCCGTTAACTGCTACTGCATTGAAAACGTCGTCAATGCCCGAAATCACACGCTCACGAGATACAATGAATGGGGCTACCATAACGCTGATTTTGTCGCCAACCTTCTTTGCTCTGCCAAGGAGCTTTATACTTGACTCGAGCTTCTCTGCAATTGCAACGTCCTTGTTGCGTATTGCTGTAATGCCCTCAGCATAAACCGAAGTAGAATCCATACCGTAGCCAAAGGCTATATCAGAAAGAATACAAATCTTTCGGCAGGTATCAATTCCGTTGATATCGTCTGATGGGTCACGCTCTGCGTAGCCCTTTTCCTGAGCTGCAGAAAGTGCTGATTCAAAGCTCTCGCCATACTTATTCATCATAGTGAGAATATAGTTGGTCGTACCGTTGAGAATACCACACACAGATTCAATTTCATTTGCCACAAGGCATTTTACAAGAGGACGAATTACGGGAGTACCACCACCTACACTCGCCTCAAACATATATCCTACTCCGTTTTCACGCGCGATTTCCAAAAGCTCGTGTCCAAACTTGGCAACAACCTCCTTGTTTGAGGTTACGACGCTCTTTTTATTCTTAAGTGCCTGAACTGAAAATTCATAAGCAGGATGTGCGCCACCCATACACTCAACCACAACGTTGACGGTCGGGTCGTTCATAATAACGTCAATATCGTGAACTACTAAATCCTGCCAGGGAGTATTTGGAAATTCACGCTTATCGAAAATATATTTTACTGCAATGGCGTCTTTGACATTTCTCGAAAGCTTTTCGTTGTTGAGTGAAATTACCTCGCCAACACCCGAGCCTACAACACCAAAGCCGAGGATTGCTACGTTTATCATAATAAACCTCCATGACTTTATGATACATAAAATAATTATACCACAGTTGGAAATATTTTTCAATAGAAAATATAAAAAACTCCTTGTTTTTGAAAAAAACAAAAAGTTGAGTTTTTGTACAATATATACAAAAAATAGAGCCGTTCAAATTGAACGGCTCTTACTTTTTTGTCTTACGCTCTTGTTACGAGGTCAGAACGGAGGCAACGAGAGCAAACGTACATACTCTTATGAGTGCCATTTACAACTGCCTTTACCTTTCTGATATTGGGCTTCCAAGTGCGATTAGTCTTTCTGTTAGAGTGAGAAACCTTCAAACCAAAGGCTACGCTCTTTCCGCAGATTTCACATTTTGCCATTTCGCAGACACCTCCTACTATGAAGCCGTTTTGCAAAACGGCATCCGTTTTTTCATCAACATTTGCAATTATAACACAATTATCAAATAAAATCAAGTAGTAATTACAAATTTTCCAATATTTTTTTACTTATTCCCACCAAGTGAACGAATAAGAAGCTCTAAATCGGAATCAACATCGCCTGTAGCAGCACTTTCTTCCTCAGAGTCAACCTTCTCTGCTTCATTCTTCTTGTTAGAATCAAAGCCTGTTGCAATAACTGTAATCTTGATTTCGTCCTCAAGAGTCTCATCAAACGTAGCACCCCAAATAAGATTAGCCTCGGGATTAGCCTCTGCCTTAATCATATTAGCTGCGTGGTCGATTTCATCAAGTCCGATATCAGGTGATGCAGTTACGTTGAAGATAATACCTCTTGCGCCCGAAATAGTTGTTTCGAGAAGAGGACTTGAAATAGCTGTACGAGCAGCGATTTCAGCCTTATCCTTACCCTTACCACTACCTACGCCCATGTGAGCAAGGCCTGCGTTTGACATAATTGCAGTAACGTCTGCAAAGTCAAGGTTAACTATACCGTCGATATTAATAAGCTCTGAGATACTCTGTACGCCACGACCGAGAACGCTGTCCGCAATCTCGAAAGCGTTTGCAAGAGTAATTCTTGTCTCAGAAACCATCTTGAGTCTTTCGTTAGGAATAACGAGAAGGGCATCAACGTACTCACTGAGCTCCTTGATACCTGCCTCAGCCTGTTCCATTCTTCTTGTTCCTTCAAATGCGAAGGGCTTTGTAACAACGCCGACAGTAAGTATACCACGGCTGCGTGCAGCCTTTGCAACAATGGGAGACGCACCTGTACCGGTACCACCACCCATACCTGTGGTAACAAATACCATATCAGCATCTTCGATTGCCTTGTTAATCTCGTCAAGAGATTCCTCAGCAGCCTTTCTGCCGATTTCGGGGTTAGCGCCTGCGCCTCTACCCTTGGTAAGCTTTTCTCCTATAATAATCTTTGTAGGCGCTGTCGAACGTCTAAGAGCCTGCTGGTCTGTATTGATAGAAATGAAATCAATACCCGTAGCTCCTGCTTTAATCATTCTGTTAACTGTGTTATTTCCGCCACCACCGACGCCAATAACCTTAATGTTAACAAGGTTTTCCTGAACTTCAAAAGGCATTTTTATATTCCTCCTAATTTATACACATTATCATCGTACTATACATTGTAATATATTTTTCTGACTTTTGCAAGATTTTTTTGAAAAAAAGTTTATTTTTATACAAATTTACTAATTGGCAACATTTCCGGTAAATTTTACAAGGGCGTCCGAACCGTCTGAAATATCTATGATTGCCGTCGTGTCTTCCCAGATTTTGCTCTTTATCATTTCTGACAAAAGTTCAATTTTTTCCTTGGTATTCTCAAAAGAGCCCAACTTGATTTGAAATCGGTTATCGTACATCATCTCAACGTCAAACTTATCGGTAATATCAAGCATAGTTATCTTATCGCTGAGTCCGAAGTTGTCAAGCTGCTCGGTTATGCCAATCAATATATCAAGCGTTTCGCCCGACTCAAAAACTATATCCTCACCACATACACAGCGCTTTACTCCGTTGGCAATCAGCCTTGCTCTGTTCTTGCCGTCGTAAAACGGGTCGCCAACGACCTCGAGCACACTTCCACCCGACGAGAGTATAAACACGTCGTCGCCAAGCTCAATGTACATCGTTCCCTTATTCTCTGTTATAAATATATTAAGCGTTGAAGGAAAGCTCTTTTTTATATCTATTTTTTCTATGTACGGAAATTCGTATAAAAGCCCTCGCTCTGCCTTCCGCGTATCGTAGGTAATGAGATTAGTTCCTTCCTTTATATCAAGAAATGCAACTATATCGTCACTGTTATAGGGAACTAAGGCAGAAATACCCTCAACGTTTATTTCTCTGACGTTGAACAGGTTTTCAAAAGCCATTATAAGAAAAAATGCCACGATAATTACAATCAGAAAAACAGTAAAACGCTTATGCGCCTTCTGCTTTTTTCTTGCGCTCTCCTGTATCTCGCTCAGCTTCTTGCCATCTGTCATTTCTTTCTCTCCAGAATTGTTATTAACTCCTTATAAATCTTATCCTCAGAATCAGTGATTGCAAGCTTTTTCATACAAGCCGACATCTCATCAAGTCTGTTTTTATTAAAGAGTAGCTCTTCTATTTTATCCGAAAGAAGCTCAGATGTCAAGTCCTTTTCTTCAATTAGTATTGCACCACCTGCATCACTTACCACCTTTGCGTTTCTATATTGGTGGTTATTTGTGACGTTCGGAGAGGGTATAAGAATGGCAGGCTTTCCTAAAACAGCAAGCTCTGCAAGGGTAATTGCGCCTGCACGGGCAATTACCAAATCTGCCCTCGACATTCTCGACGCCATATCGTAAATATATTCACTGACCTCGACTCCGTCTACCTTATTCAGCCCTCTTTTTTCAATTTCGTCACTTCTCACGCCCCACTCGTAAGAGCCGACACCGTGAGTATGTTCTATTCGTCCTGCAAATCTTTTGCTTTCAATGATATCAAAAACGTTATTATTAATCACTCTTGCGCCAAGGCTTCCACCGTAAGAGAGAAGATAGGGCTTATCCGACGGCTTGGGCTTTACCGAAAGCATCTCGGGATTAACGGGATTTCCGACAAGCACAATTTTCTCGGGTGAGCATTCAAGCTCGCCTCTGGTCTCCTCGAAGCTGATCAGTACTCTGTCAACCACCTTGGAAAGCATATTTGTAGTCATTCCGACAACTGCATTCTGCTCATGAATCAGAGTAGGAATTCCAAGACTCGCAGCAGCCTTGAGAACAGGCCAGCTAACGTAGCCACCCGTACCTATAACGGCATCGGGCTTGAACTCCTTTATAATTTTTTTAGCCTTTATTGGTGAGACGAGCGCCATATAAGCAGTACCGATATTCTTAACGATACTGCGTGGTGCAAGGCTTCGGGAAAAGCCTCTGACCTCAACGTGCATAATAGGATATCCTGCTCTTGAAACGAGCTTGTTTTCCATTCCCCTCTTTGTTCCCACAAAGGCAATTTCAGCATCGGGGTTTTCTTGTCTGATTTTAGCTGCAATAGTGAGGGCAGGGTTTATATGCCCTGCCGTTCCGCCGCCTGAAAGTAAAATTCTCATAATTATCAGCCTTTCGGTGTATACGAATATTTTGAAATATTAAGCACTATTCCCATTTCTGCCATAAGGGTTATAAGAGAAGTTCCTCCATAGCTGAAAAACGGAAGTGAAATTCCCGTACTCGGTACGGTATTGGTTACAACTGCTATATTCAGAAGTGCCTGTATTGCAACCTGAGATATGATACCAATTACGACAAGCGAAGCATAGGTGCTGGGAGCGTGCTTGGCAATGTACATACCACGCCACACGAGAGCTACGAAGAGTCCTATAACTATTACTGCAAAAATAAATCCAAGCTCCTCACAAAGAATTGCGAATATGTAGTCGTTCTGTGGCTCGGGAAGATATAAATGCTTCTGCGTGCTCTGACCGAGTCCAACGCCCCAGAAGCCACCCGAACCGATTGCAAGAAGCGATTGCAGAGGCTGCCAGCCACCATTTTGAGGATAATTCTCGGGGTGAAGCCAGACGAGTATTCTCGTCATACCGTGTTTTGAAATTACTATAAAGATTGCCAGGAGGACAGCTAAGGATAGTCCTATAATCAAAACCTGCTTCATTGGAACGTCGCCAAAATACATAAGCACTAACATCAGAAGTGCAACGATAACCAGACACGAAAGATGTGGCTCAAGGTAAAGGGTAACTGCCATATATCCACCCACGAGCATATATGGCAAAAGCTGACGGAAGGTGGATTTTCCCACGTTCTTGCCCGAGCTGATCAGCTCGGAAAAGAAAAGAATAATTGCAAGCTTTGCAAACTCCGAGGGCTGAATGCTGATCGGTCCTATCTGGAACCATCTTACAGCCTCGTTTGCCTCTGTACCAAAAGGAATGACGAGCGCCATTGCCAGCATAGAGACTACGAAGAAGGGCATCTGAAGCCATTTTATGAAAAGATAATTGACAAAATATGCAATAATAAGCATTGCCGAAGTACCAACTGCCACCCACATAACCTGCTTCATTGCAAAGAAATAACTATCCTCGTATTTGGAATTTGCATAAGCGTAACTCGATGAAAAGACCATAATCGTGCCGATGGCAACGAGCAAAAGTACGATTATCAAAAAAGGACGGTCTATACCCGAGCGTACTCTCACGAATTCCCTTGAGGCTTGTTTTTTGGTTGTAGTTTTAAGCGCAGTTTTTTCTGCCAATAATGCCACCTCCGAAATTATCTAAAGGCGAAATAAGCAATGATGCACATCAATGCAGTAAACGCCGAAAAGCTTCTGACTATCTTATGCTCCGACCAACCCAGCATTTCAAAATGATGGTGAATCGGAGACATCTTGAAAATTCTCTTATGAAATACCTTGAAGGAAAATACCTGAAGCATTACCGACAAGGATTCGATAATATACCACAAGCCCGATATGAAAATTATAATCGGACAATCGAAAATATAGGCTATACCAACTACAAATCCACCGAGATAAAGAGAGCCTGTATCTCCCATAAATATTCTCGCAGGGTTGATATTATACCACAAAAAACCAATCAGGCCACCAACTACTGCTCCAATCAACGAGCTCAGAGCCATATTGCCCGACGCAATTGAAATTGCCGAAAAAAGTATAGCGATAACGAGGGTCACGCTTCCTGCAAGTCCGTCAATTCCGTCGGTAAGATTTACGCTGTTTACCATAAAGGCAATGAATATAACACTCAGGATATAGTAAAAGACACCGAGCTCGAGAGTCACTTCGGTAAAAGGAAGCTTGAGAGCTGTCGTTATATATCCCATTTTCGCCATTAAAAATATGTATGCCGAGGCAACTACCAGCTGAAGCAATAGTTTTTGAAGGGCTGTAAGTCCTGCGTTTTGCTTTTTAACGAATTTGGTATAATCGTCTATAAAGCCGACTGCTCCAAAAAGCAACATCATGCCAAGCGTTATTAACACCGACCAATCACCCTGAACTGCAACGTAATACGTGCCGAAGCCAAGAGTAACGAGAGTAATTGCTACAATAAAGAAAATACCACCCATAGTAGGGGTTCCTTCCTTCGACTTATGCCAGCGAGGACCTATATCAAGAATTACCTGTCCCATTTTTATACGCATCAGGAATGGAATAAACTTCTTTTCAAGGGCAAGCGTAATCAAAAGGCTTGCCACGAGAGATATTGCAAAAATCATACCAACCGTCATTATTTTACTCCGAATTCTTTATTTTTTATAAGCTTTAGTTTTCTTCTAAATCAGCCAATGCTATTACTTCCTCAAGCTTCATAGAGCGACTTGCCTTGAAAAGCACCGTATCACCCTCTGCAAGCTCGGATGAAAGCTTGCTTGCAAGCTCTTCCTTGGTCTCAAAATGCTGAGCTCTGTCACCTGAAGCCTCGGAAATCAGCCTCGCAAAATTGCCCGTTGTAAATACTTTGTCAATTCCAAATTCAACAGCCCTCTCGCCTATTCCCTTATGAGAGGATACCGAGCTGTCTCCGAGCTCAAGCATATCCGAAAGCACGGCAATTCTTCTACCCTTACAGTTAAGCTCGGAAAGAAGTCTGAGAGAAGCCGTCATTGACTCTATACCTGCGTTGTAGCAATCTGCTATAACGCGCACGCCCTTTTTGAAATAAATCTTCTGTCTGAGTCCAACCGATTGATAATTCAAAAGACCCCTCTGTATTGTCGGAATATCCATTCCCGTCTCAAGACCGACAGCAACTGCAAAAAGTGAGTTAACCACGTTATGTCTGCCCGTGCACGAGAGGGATATTTTCTCGCTCTTGACTTGATAATGAAGAGTATACGTGAGCTCATTCTCCCCCATCTCAATAGCATCAGCCCAAATCTGACAGCGCTCACTCAAGCCGACTCTTATTATTTTGCCACCAAAATCAACGTCATCAAGGAGAGGCTCGTCACCGTTAATAATAAGCGTACCGTCCTTTTTCAAGCCACCCAGAATCTCAAGCTTTGCATCTCTTATTCCCTCTCTGCTGCCGAGATTTTCGATATGTGAGTGACCTATATTCGTAATAATTGCTATGTCCGAATTTACAAGGCGCGTCAGATGTGCAAGCTCACCCTTGTGATTCATACCCATCTCACATACTAATGCCTCATCATCACTCTCTACCGACAAAATTGTCAGGGGTACTCCTATGTGATTATTGAAATTTCCCTTAGTATACGCAGTTTTATAGGTAGTCGAAAGCACCGACGAAACCATTTCCTTAGTGGTGGTTTTTCCAACGCTTCCCGTAAGCACCACCTTCAGCCTTGCCGAAATTAAATTCGAGCAATAAAAGCGCGCAAGCTCACTGAGTGCATCAAGAGAATTTTCTACCTTTATTATAGGATAATCAACGTCCTCGCTTTTCTCGGCAATAGCAATTCCTACCCTGCCGTCAAGCTCCCTAAGAAAATCGTTTCCGTCAAAGCGTTCACCCTTGAGTGCTACAAAAACGTCGCTTTTTCCGGTCCTTCTGCTATCGGTTGAAATTGCGCTTACCCTGACGGTGCTATCTCCCGAAAGCTGTCCTCCTACTATTTTGGCAATCTGCCCTGCTGTAAGTTCTATCATTGATTACCTCTTATGAAGATTATAATACTCTCTTACAATTTCATACTCCGAAAAGCTGTGTTTACCAAATTCGTCTATCTCATATTCCTCGTGACCCTTGCCAAGCAAAAGTACAACGTCACCTTCACGGGCGATTTCCATAGCTTCCTCTATTGCCTTCTTTCTGTCGGGCTCTACGGTATAGTTGTCCTTTTTAATGCCTGCAAGAATGTCCTTTATAATGCTGTCCTTGTTCTCGGTCCTTGAGTTATCTGAGGTCACAATTACAAAGTCGGACATCTCGGTGGCAAGCGCACCCATTATCGGACGCTTTGTTTTATCCCGATCTCCACCACAGCCAAAAAGAGTTATTATTCTGCCCTCGGCAAAGCCCTTGACTGTATTGATGACGTTTTTCATTGCATCGGGTGTATGAGCAAAATCTATTATCACACTATACGGCGCATCTATATTTACCCTGTCAATTCTGCCGTGAATTCTGTGCGTTTTCTCAAACCCGTTTATTATTGTATCATATCCTATTCCGAGTGTCAATGCCGTGGAAGCTGCTGCAAGTGAATTGTAAACTGTAAATCTGCCCGGAATATCAACTCTTATACGGAAGATAAGACCCTCGGTAAGAAGCTCGTATTCAACTCCCATTGCTCCCTTAAGCTTGGTGTTCTTTGCTGTAAAATCGCTTGATACCGAATCTATTGAATATGTCTTTATCTCACAATCAGCAAGCTTCGCAAGCTTTTGGCTTGCCTCGTCGTCGGCGTTGATTATACCAATGTCACACATTGAAAAAAGCTTTGCCTTTGCTTCGAGATAACTGTCAAAATCGTGATGGAAATCAAGATGGTCTCTCGTCAAGTTGGTAAATATGCCACAGGAAAAATGCATACCGTAAATCTTATCTAATGCCAGGGCATGCGAAGAGACCTCCATAACAAGCACCTCAACTCCCTTGTCTCTCATAAGTGCAAGAAGAGCCCAGAAGTTTTCGGAATCAGGTGTGGTAAGCAAATTGCCTTCGGATTCGCTGTTGTATTCCTCATCGCCGATAAGATACTTCATCGTGCCAATCAGTCCTACCTTATAGCCTGCCGACTCAAAGATATTCTTAAGCATCATAGTAGTGGAGGTTTTACCGTTCGTACCCGTAATTCCAACAGAAAACCTGAAGCTGTCCTGAGGTCTTGAATAGAAATTGCAAAGCATCGCCGAAAGTGCCTGCCTTGGAGATGCAACGAGAAGGTATGGTACGTCTGCTTCGGGCTTTGTGTCGGTAACGACGCACACTGCGCCCATTTCAAGGGCAGTTGGAATAAAGGCGTTACCATCAAATTTCGCACCCTTGAGAGCAACGAAAACAAAGCCTTCTTCTATTTTTTTGCTATTCTGCGTAACTCCCTTTATTTCAAGAGAGTCGGGCACGTTTGATTCTATTATATCTATACCTAAAACTACCTGCTCAAGTTTCATAGCCTTCTCCTAATCTGTAATATTTGAATAATTTCTGAAGTCAACCGTCACTATCGTTCCCTTGTCTACCGTTGTGTTTGCTTCAACCGACTGAGTAACGGCAATCGCTCCGTCAATGTGGTCGGGACTTGTTCCGACTATCGTAATGTTAAGTCCTGCGTCAGTAATAGCTCTGTTAGCAGCCGTTGCCGTCATACCTACAACGTTGGGCACAAGTGTCTTACCCGAGGTTACGTCGTCGGTGTAAAGAACAACCGTACCACCCTTCGCAAGAGCCTCACCTGCTTTGGGCACTTGTCTTATAACGTTGAGGCCGTTGCCTATTACCTTATATTCATATTCGTTCTTAATAAGCTTAGCCTTGGCGTCACTGACAGTTGAATTGATATAGCTTTCAACGGTATACGCAACCGTTTCAAGCTCATTTTCATCGTACTCGGGTTCAACACCGAGATATGGCAGAGTATCTGCCAGAACTCTCGAGACAACGGGAGCTGCAATCGTACCACCGTAATACGAGCCCACCGGCTCGTCAACAAGAACCATTACTACTACCTTGGGGTCATCTGCAGGAGCAAAGGCTACGCACGAGCTTATATACTTTGTTTCACCCGTCTGCGACCTGAGAGCCGTCTTGACGGTAGTACCCGTCTTGGCAGCAACCTTATATCCCTTTACGTAAGCGTTTCTCGCCGAGCCTCCACTGTTTACACCACCCTCCATATATGAAACAATCGTCTTGCTCGTTTCTTCGGAGATAACCTGTCTCTTATACGAGGTGTCATAAACCTCGGTCACGTTTCCGTCGTCGTCAAGGGTAGATTTCATTATATGAGGTGTGCCGAGATAACCTCCGTTGGCAACGGTTGCAACTGCAGCAACGTGCTGAATTGGGGTTACCGTAAAGGTCTGTCCAAAGGAAGAAACTGCAAGCTCTACCTGATTGAACCTATCAAACCACAAGCCCATTTTTTCACCGGGCATATCAATTCCCGTCTTTTCATTATATCCAAAAGCCTTGAAATACTTGTAAAAAGTATCGTTTCCCATTCTGAGACCGATTTTTACAAAGGCAGGGTTGCATGAATGCCACAAAGCCTCTTCAAAGGTCTGATGTCCGTGACCCGAAAGAAGATGGCAGTTAATCGGCTTGGGATATCCGTCAACTCTTACACTACCCGTACAGTAAAAGTCCTCATTTTTTGGAACGAGGTTTTCTTCAATGGCACTTGCGGCAACTATCATCTTGAAGGTAGAGCCCGGCTCATAGGTATCAGTTATAAACCTGTTTTCCCACAGCCCGTAAATCAGCTCGTGGAACTTTTCATTTTTTTCTTCGTCGGTTCCTACAAAGCTATCAAGCTTCTTTTGTGATACTTCGTCAAGTGTGTACGGGTCGTTACAGTCAAAATCGGGGAGTGTCGCCATTCCGAGAATTTCAAAGCTGTTGACGTCCATTACAATACCCATAACGCCTGACTCTGCCTGAGTATCTGCGTAACAGGTTGCAAGGTTTTTTTCAAGAATACGCTGAATGTTAGCGTCAAGGGTGAGCTGAATGTTAGTTCCCGATACGGCAGGGATATAGCTCTCATATTTATAAGGCATCTGGTCTCCAACACCGTTGACTGCCTTGATGATTTTTCCGTTGATGCCCGAAAGCTTTTCGTTGTAATAAAGCTCAACGCCTGCAAGCCCTGTATTATCAGTGCCCGTAAAGCCGAGAATATGCGACGCCATATTTCCATAAGGATAGGTGCGTCTGGTATCCTCTTCAAGATATATACAACCCGAATAATGCTTGTTGGAAATGAGGTCCCTCACCTTATCGGCAGTATTCTCGTCAACCTTCTTTTTTATAGTCTCGTCCTTACGGTTGAGCTTGGCTACCTTTTGCATAATCATCGTCTTATCAACGTCGAGAATTTCGGAAAGCTCGTTTGCAATATCCTCGCCGACGCTTATCGAAAGGTTGTCATACTCGGCTGTCAGTCTTGCCTTTTCTGCTTCTTTATCAGAATCACTGCCCCTCATATCTTCAACGTAATCGTCAATATAGTCTCTTACGCTCATCTGAGGAATATCTGCAGGCGAAATAAAAATACGCTCCACCGTAACGCTGACGGCAAGAATATTCATATTTCTATCATAAACCGTACCTCTGCTCGCCTTGATTTCGGACTCGGTAACCGACTGTGCAATTGTCTTATTCTGATATTCATCATATAAATATATTGAATAGTATGCAAGTCTGCCAATGAGCACAAGCGAAACTAAGATAGAAAAAAATATCAATACGTTTGTTTTTTTATTAATTCTGCGGCGTGACGCCTGTACACGATATTTCAAGCTTTTATCCTCCGACAAGTATCGTCAATTATCTGCCAAATCAATTAGGCAAAAAGAGTAAAGAGACATCCTACTTCCCTTTACTCTTATTACATTACTATGTTTTCTTCAATTTATATATGATAAAAGATTGGAAACAACTCCGGCAAAGCTTGAAAGAAGTGCGCCAGGAGTATCGTTTTCTATGCTCGTCTCCATAATCTCTATACTGTCCTCGGCATCAGGAGTAATGTATTCCTTGGGAAGCTGGTCTGCATCCACCATACCATACTGTTCTTTTGCAATCTGTTCTATCTCTTCAAGGTTATACTTACTTGCCTTCTGAGTCTGTAACACTCTTTCTTCGTTCTTCATTTCAACCAATTTATTATTATAATCGGTCATCGCAGCGTTAAGCTCATCCAACTCAATATACAAATGAATAACATACAAAGCAATTAAGGTAATTGCCAAAAGACAAAGTATCGTAGCAATCGGAAACGGAGTTTTTGCCTTCTCTTTTCTCACTCCTGCAACGCTCACTCTTGTCCTTGCTCCCGATACCGTCTTTTTCTTTTTTCTTGTACCGTTAATCACACTTGACTTTGCCTGAGAGGGAGTATTGGCAAGAGCACTGTTGAGTCTCACCTTGTTGGTCTGTGTATGATTTTGAGGCAAACGGTCTCTGCCACCGTTAATCTGTCTTGGCTTTAACTGTCTTTCGTATCCTTTTTCTACAAGAAAATCACCGGCAAGGTCTTTTTGCGTGCCTGTATTAGTTTTATTATCAGCAACTACTTTGCCCTGTGTGTAATACTCTGACATGTCCGTTTCCTCTCCTTTGTTTTTCTAAAGTTTTTTTGCTCCTCTTAGCTTTGCACTTCTCGAACGGTTATTCTCGTCAAGCTCTCCCGTATCTGCAGTTATCGGCTTTTTGTTTACAAGCTCGATCGTGGGCTTGAAGCCACATACGCAAACAGGAAAATTCGGGGGGCAGGTACAACCCTTCAGCTTGGATTGATATACCTCCTTGACTGCCCTGTCCTCAAGTGAATGGAAGGTGATAATCGCAAGAACTCCATTAGTGTCAAGCGACTCTATCATATCCTCTACTGCACCCTTAAGCATTCCAATCTCATCATTTACTTCTATTCTGAGCGCCTGAAAGGTACGCCTTGCAGGGTGTTTATCAAGCTGAGCAGCCTTTGGCACAGCGCTCTTGATTATATCAACCAATTCGAGCGTTGTTTCAATCCGTTTGCTCTCACGGGCTTTGACAATCGCACTCGCAATACGCGATGCAAATTTTTCTTCTCCGTAATCGGAAATTACTCTGACAAGCTCTTTTTCTGAGTATTCATTGACCAGATTTGAGGCAGTAAAGCTGTCAGCTCTGTTCATTCTCATATCAAGAGGCGCATCATAATGATACGAAAAACCTCTCTCTGCAGTATCAAGCTGGTATGACGAAACGCCAAGGTCTGCTGTAATTCCATCGACAGCCGATATCCCAAGCTCTGAGAGTATATATTTAATATTTTTGAAGTTATCGTTTACAAATGTAACTCTGTCAAGATAAGGCTCAAGTCTTTTCTTCCCTGCTTCAATAGCATCGGTGTCTCTGTCGATACAAATGAGCCGTCCCGTAGTCAGCCTTTTTGCAATCTCGCTGGAATGTCCTGCGCCACCCATCGTACAATCGACGTAAATTCCACTCGGACGAATATTCAGCATATCCACCGTCTCGTGAAGCATTACCGAATAATGATTGAACTCTGCCATCAGAAACCAAACTCCATCAAAACGTCAATCATATTTTCGCCACTCTGCGCATCTATATACTCACGATACTTTTCAGCATTCCAGATTTCTGCGTGATCTCCGGCACCGATTATCGTAATTTCCTTTTCAAGTCTGGCATACTCTCTGAGTGGTTGTGGAAGCACTACTCTTCCCTGCGAATCTGCCGACGCCTCGGTCGCTGTGGAGAACACGAAACGGCGAATACCTCTTACTCGCATCTCGGGAAGGGCTGAAAGCTTATCTACGTATTTTTCCCACGTCTCCATAGAATAAATAGCAATACAAGGGTCCATGCTCTTGGCAAGCACAAAGGTTTCCCCTAAAGCGTCCTTGAATTTTGACGGGACAAACACACGTCCTTTGGCATCAACGTTATAATCAAATTGACCAAGAAGCATCTTTTGCCCCCCTCTCCTGCTAAATTGTGGGAAATTCTGTGGATTTTGTGGGAAATTTAACCATCCACATCCACTTTTAACCACCACTGCATATATTATATACTATATTGGAGAGAATTTCAAGTACTAATTAAAAATTTTTGTAGAATTTTTTGACCAATTTTTGTGCATTTTGTGGTATAAATGCCTCCCACTCACCATTTGACGCCAAAAGATTGCGAATTTTGGTTGATGAAACCTCTGCAAGCTCAGGCTCCGAAAAGACAAAAACCGTCTCCTTGCCCGAATGTTCAAAGTTAAAGTCAGCCATCTTCTTTTCATAATCGAAGTCAACGGCGTTTCTTACCCCCTTGAAAAGCAAAACGTCGTCATGAGCGTTAAGGTAATCATAGAGCCAGCCCGTATGATACTCAACACTTACCCCTTCCATTCCCTCGACGCTCGCCCTGATCATCTCAAGACGCTCCTCGACGGTGAAGGTTGTCTTTTTATCAAAATTTTCACACAGCAATACGGTCACCCCGTCAAAAAGCCTTGCGCCTTTTTGAATAAGTGAAAGGTGACCTATTGTTATAGGGTCGAAGCTACCGGCTACAATCGCTCTCATTATTTTCTACCTACCACGTGAACATACGTTTTTCCATACTTATATCTCTTCTTGATTTCAACGCCATATTCCTCACATACGCCGTCAAGCTCTATGTCTGCGTCCTCGCCCTCGAGAATAATTATTCCGTCCTCGGCAAGCACGCCATACTTCATTATCTTCTTAACCACCTCGGGAAGAAGCTTTTTAGCATAAGGTGGGTCAACGAAAATAAAATGGAAGGTATCACTCGCCTTCTTAAGGAAGTCGGTGAAATCCATTCTTACAATTCTGCACTGTGAAAAAAGCTTGGTTTTCTGAGCATTTTTCTTGACAATCTCGATGGAAGCCTGAGATTCATCTACAAAAACTGCGCTTTCAGCACCTCTGCTCAACGCCTCGAGTCCAAGCTGACCACTTCCTGCAAAAAGGTCGAGCACTCTCCTCGAATCCAGGTCAAAGTGGATTGCACTGAAAATACCCTCCTTCGCCATTTCTGTCGTAGGGCGCACCTCGTCTGTGTAGGGTGAGTCCAGCTTTATTCCTCTTGCTTTACCTGTAATTATTCTCATATCAATTCTCCGATTTATTAATTCATATTTTTCTCGCAGAAGTTTATGACCAAAAAACACAACTGCAAATTCAATAATCCGTATCTAATTATAACCACATTCACAAGTAAAGTCAATAAAAAGGAACTTTTTTTTGCAAAAATAAGCAAAAAATGATTATTTTTTCCTAAAATTCTATTGACAAGTGAAAGAAACACATTTATAATATCTTTATTAAATTTTATAATAAAGTTTGAAATTTATTTTAGTAGGAGGTTTTCAAAATGAAAAACCAGTATATGTTAGACGTCTTGGAGTCGGTCAAAAAGAGAAACACCGGTGAGCCTGAGTTTATACAGACAGTTGAAGAAGTGTTCGAAAGTATCGAACCCGTAATCGAAGCTCGCCCCGACTTTGTAGAAGCAGGAATTCTCGAAAGAATCGTTGAACCCGAAAGACAGATTACCTTCCGTGTTCCGTGGATGGACGACAACGGAAAGCTTCACGTAAACAGAGGCTTCAGAGTTCAGTTCAACTCGGCTATCGGTCCTTACAAGGGTGGTATCAGATTTGCCCCCAACGTATATTCAGGTATTATGAAGTTCCTTGGCTTTGAACAGACCTTCAAAAACAGCCTTACGTCACTTCCTATGGGTGGTGCTAAGGGTGGCGCAGACTTCGACCCTCAGGGCAAGTCGGACGCTGAGGTTATGCGTTTCTGCCAGAGCTTTATGACAGAGGTTACACGTCACATCGGTGCTGACACAGACGTTCCTGCAGGCGACCTCGGTGTAGGCGCAAGAGAAATCGGATATATGTTCGGTCAGTACAAGAGACTCAAGGACGAGTTCACAGGAGTATTCACAGGTAAGGGAATCCAGTACGGTGGTTCTCTCATTCGTCCCGAAGCAACAGGCTTTGGTGCAGTTTACTATACCGTTGAAATGCTCAAACACTTTGGCGATGAAATCAAGGGCAAGACAATTGCTATCTCAGGCTTCGGCAACGTTGCATGGGGTACTGCAAAGAAGGCTGCAGAGCTTGGCGCTAAGGTTGTTACCATCTCAGGTCCCGACGGATACATCTACGATGAAAACGGTGTTAACACACCCGAAAAGATTGAATATATGCTCGAAATGCGTGCTTCATGCCGAAACAGAGTTCAGGACTACGCTGAAAAGTTCGGTGTTCCCTTCTTCCCCGGCGAAAAGCCTTGGGGCGTAAAGGCAGATATCATTATGCCTTGTGCTACTCAGAATGAGGTTAAGATGGAAGAGGCTAAGAAAATCGTTGCCAACGGCGTTAAGTACTACGTTGAGGTTTCAAATATGCCCACTACCAACGACGCTCTTGCATATCTCAAGGAAAACGGCGTAAAGATTGCTCCTTCAAAGGCAGTAAACGCAGGTGGCGTTGCGACCTCAGGTCTTGAAATGTCACAGAACTCAATGCGTTACAACTGGACTGCAGAAGAGGTTGATGCAAAGCTTCAGCAGATTATGAAGAACATCTTCAATAACTCAATTGAAGCAGCTAACGCATACGGACTTGGCGACGACCTTGTAGCAGGCGCTAACATCGCAGGCTTTATCAAGGTTGCTGAGGCTATGAAGGCTCAGGGTTGCGTATAAAAAAACATAAAAAAGTGTCTGAGTGATGTGACCCCAAAAAGTTAGACTTTCAATAGTGTAGCAGTTTTATGACTGCTACACTATTTTTATGCAGCCAAGGTGTTAAAGCGAGATTTGCCGGTGGTGGCTCACCACTTTTTTGTGTTTTACGAATCAAATCCTTGGATTTTGGGCATAATATTACGATTTAGTTTCGTTTTATTTGTTAATTATTTACGATATCAAAATAATTCCAAACCCATAAAACCAAATAAAATAATGATATTTTTCAATAAAACGAAAAATCTTTCGTTTTCAGGGTGAGTTCTTCAAATAATTTATCAAAATTGCTGATTTTTTAACTTTGTAACAGAAAATATTGCATTTTTTGTTTTCTTGTGTTATACTATCACCGTTCGAAGAATTCAAGATTGGAGACAGATATGAACATAATTAAACGCTCAGATAAACTAACACTTGTTCACTCGGATATAAGAGGAGCTATTTTTCGCGAGGCACTCGAAATGGAAAAGAAGGGCGAAAAGGTATTAAAGCTCAACACAGGCAACCCCGGAAAGTTCGGCTTTGAAATGCCTGAAAGTATTCGCAACGCGATAATAGAAAACGTCGATAGGGCAGTTCCCTACAGCGACGTCAAGGGAACGCTTGAATCAAGACTTGCAATAAAGGAATACCACGAAAAGCTGGGAGTATCCTACGTTGACGTCAACAATATATTCGTCGGCAACGGAGTAAGCGAGGTAGTAAGTATGGCTACGACTGCCTTTCTCAACTTTGGCGACGAAATCCTCGTGCCCTGCCCGTGCTATTCGCTGTGGGCTAACTGCGCATATATCGCAGGTGCAAAACCTGTGCACTATATATGCGACGAGCAATCTGATTGGTATCCCGATATAGAGGATATAAAAAGAAAAATCACCCCAAAAACCAAGGCTATTCTCGTAATCAACCCCAACAACCCCACCGGTGCAGTTTACCCTAAGGAAATATTGGAAGCAATTGCAGACGTTGCAAGAGAGCACGACCTCGTAATTTTCTCAGATGAAATATACGACAGACTTCTCATGGACGAGAAGGAGCATATACCTATGGCAAAAATAGCCGACGACGTGCTGGTCTTTACTATGAACGGACTTTCAAAGTCGCACGTAATCTGTGGTATGCGTTGTGGCTGGATGATCATTACCGGACCAACCGAAAAGGCCTCGGATATGATTGACGGCATCGTCGCCCTCGCCTCGATGAGACTCTGCTCAAACGCATTTGCGCAATTCGTAATTCCATCGGCGCTTAAGGACCATGAAAGCACAAAGACGATGATGGTACCGGGTGGCAGACTATACGAACAAAGAGAGGCAGCCTGCAAAGCTCTTGACAAGTGCGCAGACCTCAGCTACGTAAAAAACCAGGCAGCATTTTATATGTTCCCAAAAATTGATATAAAAAAGCACAATATCACCAGCGACAAGCAATTCGCCCTCGACCTGCTCAAAGAAAAGAAAATCCTGATAGTAGCAGGAAGTGGCTTTGACTATCCCACACCCGACCATTTCAGAATAGTTATGCTCCCCGAACCCGAAATTTTGCACAAAGCAATTCTTGAAATAGGGGACTTTCTCGATGGATACATGCAAAAACAGTAAAACCATAAAAATTTTAACAGTTTTTCTTTGTTTTTTGTGGTTTTGTATTGACTTTTTATTGGTTTTGGTATACAATATAGTTGCCAGAAAATCTGCAATTATATTGTATACATAAAATTCAGGAGGAAAACAAAATGCTTGTAAACATGAATGATGTACTGTTGCCTGCAAAAAAAGGCAAGTACGGTGTAGGTCTCTTTAATGCAGTAAACCTTGAGCTTGCTCGTGGTATTATAAATGCGGCAGAGCAGACAGGCTCACCCGTTATTATGGGTACTGCCGAGGTGCTCTTCCCTTACGGTCCTTTGGAAGAGGTTTCTTACTATCTTCTTCCCATGGCTAAGAAGGCAAGAGTTCCCGTTGTTATTCACCTTGACCACGGTCTCAACAAGGAGACCTGTCTCAAGGCGCTTGAGCTCGGCTTTACTTCTATTATGTACGACTGCTCAACCGACCCCTACGAAGAGAACATCAAGAAGGTTCGTGAGATGGCTGATATCGCTCACTCTTACGGCGCAACAATTGAAGGTGAGCTCGGTCACGTAGGTGGCACAGAGGGTGGCGCAGGTGGAGAAGAAACAGACCCCACCAAGTTCTACACAGACCCTGCTCAGGCTAAGGACTTCGTAGAAAGAACAAAGGTTGACGCACTTGCAATTGCCGTTGGTACTGCTCACGGCGCATACAAGCTCCCACCTAAGCTTGATTTTGAAAGAATTGAAACTATTGCTAAAACAGTTGACGTTCCTCTCGTTCTTCACGGTGGTTCAGGTCTTACCGACTATGACTTCAAGACTGCAATCCAGAAAGGTATCAGCAAGGTAAACATCTTCACAGATATCAACATTGCAGCTGTTGAGGCTGAATTCAGAGCCTTCACCGATATGAATAAGGGTCTCATCGACCTTATTCCTGCAGCCGTTGAGGCAATCAAGAAGGAAGTTATCAAGAAGATTGAGCTTTTCGGAAGCAACGGAAAGGCTCACCTTTCACAGCACAATATCACAGACGAGCTTGTACAGAGAATTACAAAGGAAGTTCTCGCTCAGCTTGGTAAATAAGAATACATATACGATAAAAAGAAAGCGACAACTTGTCGCTTTCTTTTTATCGTATTATCTTTTATAAACGAAAATTTTGCAGAATAAAAATTCAAGTACGAAATTCAAGAGCATCGTAACAACGAGCACAACGTATTCATTCACTCCCACCCCCTCGGCAAAATTGCCAAGATAGGTGGAAAGAGGTGTAAAGACAAGATAAAAGCCGAATACCTTACTCATTGCTATCGGGATATTTACTGCCTGCTTGAAGGTGAATTTTCGATTGATTGTAAAATTCCATACAACCGAGAGCACAAGCGACGGCAGGTATGCAAGCCAATAAGACAGCTCAAAGACCTCGTTCAAGATCGTAAAGGTCAAAATCTGTATAATGCCGGCCGAAATTGAAAAAAGAGTAAACTTAATGAATTGCCAAATCAAGTGTCTGTTCATACTTTACCTCACTTGTTCAACTTTGCAAGCTTTACAGTTTCGGCAATTACAATGAGCTTCATTTCCTCGTCTAAGGGCATTTTAGGGTCAACGTTTACGATTACGCTCTCCCCCTTACAAAGAGCAACGACGTTTATTCCGTACTTTTGTCTGAGGTTAAGCTCGATAAGGTTTTTGCCAAGCCATTCCTTTTTTACATCGACCTCAACGATTGACACGTCGTCAGAAAGGTCTACCATATCGACAAAGCCCGATGAAAGTAAATTCTGAGCAAGTCGCACTCCCGACTCTTTTTCAGGGAAAATCAGCTTATCTGCTCCGACTTTTTCAAGGATTTTGGTATGCATTTCGCTTCCACATTTTACGATTACGTTGTTGACTCCTGCTTCTTTGCAAAGCATAGTTGCCATTATACTCGCCTCAAAGCTGTCTGCCATCGAAATAACAACCACGTCAAACTCGCTTATTCCAAGCCTCTTTATGACCTCGGCATCAGTTACGTCGGCGCATTTGCACACAGGAATTTCAAGAGCAGCCTCATTGACTACAATCTGGTCTTTATCAACTGCAAGTACGTCTGCCCCACTTTCTACAAGCTCTTTGGCTACAGCCATTCCGTACTTACCAAGTCCAAATACTGCGTACGATTTTTTTATGCTCATATCAGATTCCCCCTCAACCTACACTTATATCCTCTGTAGGATTTTTAATTATATTGGTGTTTTTTTTCTTAAAGCCAAAGGCTACAGCCAACGAAATCGGACCTATTCTTCCAAGATACATATTTGCTATAATAATCCACTTTGAAACAGTGTTAAAGCTTGAAGTAAGATTTCTTGAAAGTCCAACCGTCGCCGTTGCGCTGGCAGTTTCATAGATTACGTCGATAAGGCTCGCACCCGAAGAATAAGACAGCAAAACTGTTGAAACGAACATTATTATAAACGAGGTGATTGTCACCGAGGTCGCCTTCATCACCATTTCTCTTGAGATGTTTCTGCCAAACATAGAAACCTCGTCTTTATTATTCACAGCCGATGCCACCGTGGCAAAAAGAAGAGCAAACGTAACCGTTTTGATACCACCTGCAGTACCGACGGGAGAACCACCTATAAACATAAGAAAAATCGAAACAATCGCCGACGGGTCTGTGAAGTTTTCCTGTGGTATCGTCGCAAAGCCTGCTGTTCTCGTTGTCACCGATTGAAAGAGCGATGCCATTATTTTTTTGCCAAAGGAGAGCTTTCCAATCGTATTGGGATTGTCATACTCAAAAAGCATAACCAGAACAGTGCCCGTTATTATCAGAACAAGTGTTGTAACAAGAGCAATTTTTGAATGAAGAGTAAAGGTGCTAAAGCCCCTTATACCTGTTGTTTTTATTTTTTTGAGTACCCTGACAACGTCCCACCAGACCGTAAAACCAAGTCCACCGAGTATTATCAATAACATAGTTACTATATTTACCGTCGGGTTAGCCACATAATTGCAAAGGCTATTGTCGGCAACGATATCAATTCCTGCGTTGCAAAAGGCTGAAACGGAATTGAATATAGAAATCCAGATTCCCCTTGCGCCAAACTCCTTTACAAAAACCGTCATATAGCCCAAAGCACCAAGAAGCTCAATAAAAAGAGTGCCTACTATTACCTTCTTTACAAAGCTTAAAAGCCCCGAAAGACTTGAAAGATTAAAAGCGTCCTGCAGCAAAATTCTGTCCGAGAGTCCTATTTTTTTGTTCAAAAAAATCACAAAGCCCGACATTATCGTTATTAAGCCAAGACCACCGATTTGAATTAAAAAAAGTATAACTATATGCCCGAACGTGCTCCACGTAGTTATAGTGGGAGTCAATACCAAGCCCGTAACGCAGGTCGAGGTGGTTGCCATAAAAAGCGCATCTTCAAAAGACGTCCACTCCCCCTTTGCCGAGCTGATTGGAAGCATCAGCAAGAGCGTGCCTGTAAATATTACAAGCGCAAAGCTGAGCATTATTATGTGCGTTGTAGTTAGCTTATTCTTTTTCATAATACCCTTTTATCTTAAAGCCCTTCAAAAAAATCTTTTGTTCCTCTGATATACGCAGACTTTCCACAGCCTTTTGTATAGTTTTATTGTGCACCCATACGGGTAGCTTTTTCTCGGTGATAAACTCAATCGTGTCCTCCCACCTCTTAGCAAGAGCCGTAGCAAAATACCATGCTGACATCATATTCAGATAATATTCGTCACTCTCGATAGAAGCCACTCTTTCAAGCTGAGACACCTCGAAGCCCTCGTCCAAAAAATAAGTCATAAAAATTCCTATTCCGTATCTCTGCGTGTACAAATGTCCCGACGAGAGACAGTATTCGGCAAGCTCCAAGAGACGCTTGTCACCCTTCTTAAAGCATTTCGGCTTCAAGCTGTCGCAGGTCGCCCAATTATCTATATAAGGCAAAAACTCCTTAAGTGCATCAACGCATGCATCAAAATCATCCATCAGGCACAACAAAAAAGAGTGAAGATTATTTTCCTCGTAATAGCGATGAGGAAGCTGAGATATAAAATGGCGAGCCTCAGTGCTATCCTTTATTTTCTTTGCATATTTACGCAAATGAGGAGTCCTCACCCCTATGACCAATGACTTGTCAACACTCGGCATAAGAGAGGAATGAAAGTCACGATATCCCGAATCACCAAGCGAAAATAACGTATCCTGAATTTTATCCATAACCCGAATTGCCTCTTCCTGAACTTTACGTATAATATTGTATCACAGATTTTATCAAATGTAAATAAAAAAGTGGCGAGCCGCCACTGGCAAATCTCGCCTATCCTTACTTTTTCTAAATTAAAGCAAGGCAAAACGGCGAGGTTAATTCAAAGCAATTTCCTATATGATAAAAAAGCGACGAGCCGTCGCTGGCGAATCTCGCCTATCCTTACTTTTTCTAAACTAAAGCAAGGCAAAACGGCGAGGTTAATTCAAAGCAATTTCCTATATGATAAAAAATAAGGGCTGTAAAAAACTAAATTAGTTTTTTACAGCCCTGTGCGTTCGGGGATAGGAAAAAAAGAGGTAGATTGCACGATACTGAAGCGCGTCGCTGTACTTATGTACAGCAGT
>JAZNRH010000050.1:0-8061 GCA_045590615.1 Eubacteriales bacterium | reverse complement strand
CCGCTACTGCCGAGCCAAATACCGGTATACCCCTTGTTATTCTGGATAACTGTATCTCGCAAGGACAACTTGCCGGAACAATCAATAATCTGGCCTGTTGCGGTATAATTTTCATTTCCGTCAACAACAATTGCACCAGTATCCCAGTTACCATAACAGCCGCCACCGTTACCACCGTCGCCACCACTTGGTCCACCTTCGGCAACGTATTTTTCTCTGTGAAACGCAACGGCACCGTCGCCACCGTTGCCTGCTTTGACGTAAATTTCGACTTTATCTATAAACATATTGTCACCTACTTTCTGTAACAAAAGGGGTGTAAAAAACTCTGTTTTTTACACCCGATGTTTTACAGCTCGATTAGTTGAGCTTTGGCAAGCTTGCAGCAGCCACAGACTGACCGACTCTTCTTGAGTTTTCGTCGGGGATGTGGAGTGTAATCTTTTCAGCAAGCTCGGGGAATTCCTTGTCAAGAACCTCCTGAGCTCTTTCAAGGAGAATTACACCACCCTCGCCTGAGGTAACTCTACCCATAATAAGCACGTGCTTGAAATCGTAAAACTCGTTGTAGAAAGCAATTGCATATCCGAAATACGCACCAATTGTGTCGTAGATATCCTTGGCTCTCTGGTCGCCCTTTTCCATAAGACCCTGAACAACCTTGAGCTTTTCGGCAGGAGAAAGAGTCTCGTCGAGCTCGATGTTTGCGTAAGGAGCAAGCTTGATAACTGCGTCTTGTGAGAAATACTTAACGCCACAACCGTAGTCGCCCGACCATTCGTCAACCATAGCTTCCTTAGAGAAGTCAACGGGTACGAAAGCAAGCTCGTTGAGCCAGCCTGTGATGTTGCCCTGCATATCAACGTAGCCACCTGCCTCGGATGTACCCATAGCAACGCCGAGCACGCCGTTGTCATTGAGGTCCATAGCACCTGCAAGAGCAGTAACGTCACCGTCGTTTGCAACCTCAACGGGAATGTTCTCGCCGATTTCCTTAGCAACGTCGATGTACATATTCTTAACGCTCTTTTCAAAATCCTCGTCGCTTACCTTGAGGAAAAGAGAAGCAACCATTATTCTGTTATCAACGTACACGCCTGCACTCGAAACACCGATCGCATCGACTCTGGGCATATGAGAAGCTGCAGTTTTCATAGCGTCAAGAATGCCCTCGTAGTGATATTTGGGGTCTGTGTTGGTCTTGGGGAACCAAACGACCTCTTCGGAATATACGCTCTTACCGTCGATAACGGCACTAACCTTTCTGTCGCTTCCACCTGCGTCAAAACCGATTCTGCAGCCGTCAAGATGTCTGCCGACGGGAGAAGCAGAGGACTTGTTCTCGGGCGCATCTGCAAGAGAGCAGGTGATAACCTCGAACTTCTTCTCGTATACTCTCTCCATGAACTTAACGTCGAAATCACGCAAGCCACCGTAGGTGTAAGCCTGCTTGATTTTTTCGCCGATGAGCGCACTGCCTGCGATATAAATCTTGTATCCACCTGCAACCCAGAGAAGAGACTTTGTCATTCTTTCGATAAAATCAAAGTTTTCGTCATCGTGACCTGTGTTGTCGGGATAAACTCTTGTCTGATATCTTGTGGTGTAGCCCTTGTTTCTTTCAACGGCAATGATTATATCCTGACCGTTGTCCTTTGTGGCTTCTCTCATTTCCTTGCAAACCAAGGAAAGAGGCATAAATTTGGGGTCGATTTTTGCATTAACTTTAAGCTTCATATTTAATTTCTCCATTTATAATAGTTTTTATTACGTTGAACTGTTCGTCAAGGATTACGATATCAGCATCCTTGCCAATTTCGAGTGAGCCCTTTTTGTCGTTGACTCCGATAGTGGTCGCAGGGTTGAGCGAAGCGCAGTTTACGCACTCGTGAAGAGGAATGTTGGAGTTGGTATAAACGTTCCATACACCCTTGTTCAAAGGCAGTACGCTTCCTGCAACCGTACCGTCTTCAAGACGGCAAACGATATCACGGTATATAATCTTCTGACCACCGAGATTGTACTCTCCGTATGGCAGACCACCTGCAGCAAGACAGTCGGTGATAAAGCAAAGCTTTCTGCCCTTAATCTTGAACAAGAAATCGTAGAGGGCAGGAGAAACGTGGAAGGTGTCCACGATAAGCTCACAGCTGACATCTGAATTAAGAACAGCACCGACAACACCGGGCGCTCTGTGCGCAAGGGGTGTCATAGCGTTAAAGAGGTGTGTTGCGTGCTTAACTCCGTTCTTGGTGCTCTCTATAGCCGTTTCATAATCGGCTGATGTGTGTCCCATCGAAACAACTACGCCACTCTCTTCAACCATTTTTCTGATTGCCTCAAAGTTGTCATCCTCTTCGGGAGCAAGGGTAATGATTTTGATAACGTCGGCGTATTCCTTTACGAAATCGGCATCAGGCTTGAGTATGTACTTGGGGTCCTGAGCACCCTTTTTCGACATACTGATAAACGGACCCTCTGCGTGACAGCCGAGAATCTGGCTACCCTTCCAGCTCTTGCTCTTTTCCTTGAGTGCTCTTACAACCTCAATTGCTTTTCTGATAACCTTCATATCCTCGGTCATAGTTGTAGGAAGAAAAGCAGTTACACCGTTTGCGATGATGCCCTTTGAAATAACCTCAATACTCTCCTCGGCACCGTCACAGGTGTCTTTTCCGAGATATCCGTGAATGTGCAGGTCAATAAAACCGGGAGAAACGTAACCCCCCTTGGCGTCGATTTTTTCGACGTCAGATGAAAGACACTCAACGGGAACAATTCCTTTTATTGTGTTATCGAACAACAAAGCGTGATTCTCGACCACTGAGTCCTTCAAAATGATTTTTGAATTGATAATTGCCTTCATTTTTTCTCCTTTATGTTTTGCGTGATGAACACGATTATTTACGAGATAAAAGATGATAAAATGTTCTCAAAGTTAAAGACGTATGTCTTTAATAGCAAAGCTTTGCTTTGCCGATGGCGTGGAAGCCATCGCTTTGAGGTTATTATATCATAAATTTACAGTAAATGCAACCTAAAGTTTACAAATTTACGGCATAAAAAAGTGGCGAGCCGCCACTGGCAAATCTCGCCTATCCTTACTTTTTCTAAACTAAAGCAGGGCAAAACGGCGAGGTTAATTCAAAGCAATTTCCTATATGATAAAAAAAGCGACGAGCCGTCGCTGGCGAATCTCGCCTATCCTTACTTTTTCTAAACTAAAGCAAGGCAAAACGGCGAGGTTAATTCAAAGCAATTTCCTATATGATAAAAAATACGGAACGTAAGCTGTAGTCTTACGTTCCGTATAATGCGATAAAAATATTATCTAACGCTGACTTTCTTTCTGCCACCTGCCATAGGCTCGAACTTAACGATGCCGTCTGTGAGTGCGAAAAGAGTATCATCTGAACCCCTACCAACGTTTTCGCCGGGATGAATGTGAGTTCCTCTCTGACGAACAAGGATATTGCCTGCTACGCAAGCCTGACCGTCAGCCTTTTTTGCGCCAAGTCTCTTGGACTCGGAATCTCTGCCGTTCTTAGTAGAACCAACACCTTTTTTGTGTGCAAAGAACTGTAAGCTTAATCTTAACATAACTTTAATTTCCTTTCGTGATATTTTTCTGTTGTAGAACAACCTGCAGATTTTCGGGATATTGCTCTTGTAAATCCATAAGCTGAAGCATAAAGCCTTCAATAACGCCCGAGACAGCGTATTCAGCTGACATCGAAACGCCTTCAACCGTCGCCTCGATTGTAGCATTGTCTCCGTCGATGACGGTGGCAAGCTCGGTGTGGAACACCTCGTTGACGGTGTTGATTACAAGGTTTGTCATACCACTGACAGCAGCGCACAAAACGTCCGGGCCATCAAGCTCGAACATTGCGTGACCTGACAGTAAAAAACCTGTAAAAGAGTTATCGGCTTTATAAAAAGTAGCTTTAATCATTACTTTGCAATCTTCTGAATCTGTACCTTTGTGTAGGGCTGTCTGTGGCCGATCTTCTTCTTGGAGTCCTTCTTGGGCTTGTACTTCAAGATATGAATCTTTTTGCCCTTGCCATTCTTAACAACGGTAGCTGTAACTGTGCATCCTGCAACTGTAGGAGTACCTGCAACAAAAGAGTCACCATCGGAAAGTGCAAGAACGTTGTCAAACGTAACCTCGCTGCCGGCTTCAACATCGAGCTTTTCAATGAAGATGATGTCGCCTTCCTGAACCTTGTACTGCTTTCCGCCTGTTTTGATTACTGCAAACACGAAAAGCACCTCGCTTTCTATATAACGTCTCGCTACGGTGGGTTGCATAAGCATTAAACACCCACAATATGCGGCATATTATTCTAACACTCCCTTAGGGATTTGTCAATAGTTTTTTCGAAAAAGTTTGCAAAATTCTCCAAAAAAGAAAAGTTTCCTTATATTATATAGTCAAATAACAGCGAAGGCACAACAAAAGAGGCAGCGTTCGGGGTGTGGGTTTTCACCTGCCGTTGTCACAGCTGATGCTTTCGTTACGCTTGGGCACGCAATTTATTGATTTTTTACACATACTACATCTTGTGTTTTTTATGGAATTTTGTTTGGTGCGAGTCACAACCTCTTGTGTTTTATGGAAAAAATTGAAAAAAAGAAGTTATCAAAATACACAAAAGGTGGTAAAAATGTTTGTGTATTTTTTTGCCAAAAATACGCTAAATCTACCCCTTTTTTTACTTGACTTTGCACAAAAAAGTAGTATAATTTAAGTAGTGGACCTATAATGTGACGCGTCGGGAGGGGATATCCCCTTCGCGCAGTTGCTTTATACGAAATGAAAAATTTATCATTTAGGAGGAAATCTTATGAACACAAAGAAACTTGGACGTTTATTATCAATGACGTTCCTTGCAGTTGCACTTGTTGCAATACTTGCTGTTTCTGCGTTTGCTGACCTTGGCAATGCTCCCACAGGCATTTCGGACGGTGGCAACGGAACTCTTGCAGGTCTTGTTGACGGCAACTATTATCAAATAGCTCCTGTTACTGTCTCTGCAGACGGAACTGCAGTAGAAACAGGCGAATGGGTGAATGCTGATTCGGCAACCACAGGTCTTGCCGGTCTTTATCGCGTTCGCTTTACTAACGAGGCAGGAGACGATTTTTCAGCTGCTTCGGATTTGATTTACGTATACGGAGCAAAGGCTGACAGAGCCGACGTTGGCGTTGCAGCCGACGGCACACTCCCCAGATCGGGTTTTGCAGTAGCTGATTTCTATACAGGTAAGTGGTCAACGGTATCCAAGACCAGCGATAACGCAAAGAGAATTACCGTTGGTGGTGGTGAATTTATCAGTGGATCCGACCTTATGGCCGCTTATATGCTCGACGTTGAGGCAAGTGTAATAAACGACCTTGCTAACGGCGTTGCTCTTGCAGATAGTGAAACCTACAACCAGTTCCTTGCTGATTATGAAAAGGTTACTGACCATTACAACTATCAGGCAGGACGTGTTGCTCCTATCGAGGAGGGCGAAGATCCTGTTGCACACAACGCTGCAAAGCTTCTTGCCGATGCAAAGGCAGCAGAGGCTACTGCTAAGGCAGAGTACGATGCTGCAGTTGAAACAGGCGCCGATGACGTTGCCGACAAGAAGGCTGCTCTCGACGCTGCAACAAAGCTTGTAACAATCAGAACCAAGGCTCAGACAAGAGCGAATACAGGTTGGACTCAGATAAGTAACACCTATAACGCTATGACAGCGACTTTCGAAAAGCTCAACGCTCTTGAGAACGTTACAGCTGAAGACGCAGCAGCAGCTCTTGCTGCAAAAGATGCAAAGTATAGCGCTATTTTGACTCGTGCAAATAACGTGCCGATTACTTATGCATACACCCCTGATGAAATTATCAAGGCAAGCGAGCTTGAGTCATTCCAGTTCAAGCTTTCTCAGAGAATTTGGGGTATTACCTATGAGGGATTCTCTTCAAGAATCGACTTTTATACAACAGACCTTGAAGGCAACGTAGAGGTTTATCCTTATACAACAGCCGCTACAAGTAACCTTGTTGGTAATAGTAGTGTAAATACCGTAAACGTTGACCTTTCGGTGAAGGGCAACTGGGAAAAGGATATCCCCGGTGATGTATATATCCTTGGTATGAAGATTTACGTTTGGTCGGGTGTTAACGACATCGACAAGTGCAATATTCTTTTCATGCCTGACAATACCCAGCACCCAGGTAACGATTACCCTGCAGGCGAGCCCTGCGACTACGGTAACAACTTCTATAACTCTATTCCTAACTTTGAGCCAATCCCCACAAGCTATACAATAAGCGACCCTGTATATCCCAAGCTTGAGGGAATCGAGGGTGGCTTTGGCGAAATCAAGGGTCTTGATGAGAACGCTTCTTATCAGTATGCTCAGTTCGTTCTTAATTCTGACGGTACAGGTCTTACAGTTAACGGCGAATGGACAGACCTTGGCGACACAGTTCCCTCAGGTATCCTTGCTATCAGAAAGCACGTTGCTACTGATGAGAACGGAACAAAGCTCTATACAGAGCAGTCAGACTTTATCTACGTTTACGGCTCAAATACCGACAGACAGGACGCATTTACTGCCGACGTAACCAAAAATGGAGTTACACATCGTGGTATAAGCGTAAACAGAGGTAAGTATAACCAGTTCCTTGCCGGTGTGTGGACAGGTAAGTACGGTGACTACCTTGATCCATACAATTCATTCTTCAACGCGGGTAGTGACCTTGAGCTTTACGGTAAGGAAGGCATCAACGTTCAGTATGCACACGCTCTTTACCTTGAGTACCAGATTGTGAAGGCGCTCAACGAGAATGATGCTGCGACAGCTGCTTCTGTTCTCGCTTCGGTTAATGCACACCTCACCAACCTTCGCGCTTCGATAGAAGTGGCTACTTCTTACAAGTTCAGGTATCAGAATTCTATCGACCTTTTTGAAGATATCGTTGAAAAATACACAGGTGCTGCTTCTGCTACAAATGAACAGGTTAGCACTGCAAAGGCTAATTACGATGCTGTAGCAGCAGGCCTTATTGAAAGAGCTCAGTCGATAGCTATGAAGTATGCGTACAACCCCGATGAAATCATCAACATCAACGAGATTTCATACTTCAAGTTCAGAGCTGCAAAGAGATATTCGTCATTCTCGTACGAAGGTTCATTCGCTTCTGACGTTGTAGTATACGTTGCTGATATGGACGGCAAGATTACTACTCATAAGTATACAACAGAGGCTAATACAAATCTTAACCAGGGTACTGTAGCTGACCTTACTAATTACGAGGTTTCATTTACAAATAAGGGCTTGTGGACACCTGCACTTCCTGAAACAGGATACGTTGTAGGTCTCGAGGTATTCCCTTGGGGTCAGATGGATGACCACAACAAGATTTATAATTACGTTATAAATTCAGACAGAACCGACACTAATGTTTACTGGTCGACAAGTGCCGGCTTCAGACTTGGCTCAAGCGATACGGCAGGATATCTTAATACTCCTACCAATTTCTATGGAATTACGACACCTGTAACCAATGAAAAACTTGAGGGCGTTTCGGGTGGCACAGGAGAAATCCTTGGCATTGATACAGATGCTGAATACGTATACGCTACTTATACAATCAACAGCGACGGTTCGGCATTGGTAGAATCGGCTTGGCAGTCACTTGATTTGGATAATATCCCCACAGGTCTTGTGTCGATTAAGAAGCTCGTTGCAGAGTTTGATGGCGTAGAAATTTATACTCGTCCTACAGACGTATTCTACGTAGCTGCTCCTCTTTCACAGCTGAACAAGAACCTTGGTGTAAATAGTGACAACACACTTAATACCAAGCAGCAAAACCCTTATTCCTTTGTTCCGGGTACATGGACAGCAGGAAGCATCTCCGTTGGTTCTTCTAAATTATATTACGATAACTATATTGTTTATGAGCAGGGTATGGGTACTCCGGCGCAGACACAGCTTGTATGGCTTTACGAGCATACAGAAGAAGAGGCAATGGCTCTTCTCACCGACATAATAGTTGCTA
>JAZNRH010000049.1:0-7980 GCA_045590615.1 Eubacteriales bacterium | reverse complement strand
CTCAGGATTTAGACGAGTACTATACACTCGTTGTGTCGGACGATTGCGAGGTTTCCTACTCTGCACTCAACTACGTTAAGAACAAAGCCGGCGATAACGACGGTAAGCTTTCAAATCTCGTTAAGGCACTTTACAACTATTATTGCGAAGCCGATGCATACGTAAAATAAACAAAAAAGTGGCGTAAAGCCACTTTTTTGTTGGTGCAAGAAAAATATAACCAAAAACAAATAACATCGCTTTTCGGGAGTCCAGAGGGTGCTTTTTGCTAAAAAGCATCCTTTGGTGCTTTTCGGAGGTTCCAAGGGGGTACTTTTGACTTCAAAAGTACCCCTTTGGTTTTCGGGAGTCCGGAGGTTACTTTTGACTTCAAAAGTATCCCCTTGGTTCAAAATAATACTTGACAAAAACAAAAACTTGTGATAATATAAATTATCCACAAAACCGATGAGCAAGAGTAAGTAGATTTTTGGTCAACGCTTCAAGAGAGCTGCAGACGGTGCGATTGCAGTAGTGTACCGGAGTTGAATGGACTTGTGAGGGCAAACCGAAATAACAGTAGGCGCGACGGAGGTCAACCGTTACAGTGACAGGCATATGGCAGTATGCGCAGAGTGCGTTGCTTTTGCAACGAATTTGGGTGGTATCGCAGGAAAATAAACTCCTGTCCCATATATAAGGGACAGGAGTGTTTTTTTAGAGGTTATTATAAACGATTGCGTGATTTATAATAAGACACAAAAACTAATTTTAATTCAGAAAGGAATAAAATATGAAACTTAACAACGTTGATTTTGATACTTATTTTGCCAATTATCCCGATAAAAACGGTTACTTTGGAAAGTACGGAGGCGTTTACGTAGACGATAAGCTCAAGAACGCAATGGCAGAGATTACAGAGGCATACTACTCCATCTGTCAGTCAAGAAAGTTCATAGCCGAGCTTCGCAGAATCCGTCGTGAATTTCAGGGCAGACCAACTCCCATTTCACACCTGGACAGACTTTCCGACTCTCTCGGTGGCAAGGTTCAGCTCTACGCAAAGCGTGAGGACCTCAACCATTCGGGAGCACACAAGCTCAATCACTGTATGGGTGAGGCGCTCCTTGCAAAGTATATGGGCAAGAAAAAGGTAATTGCCGAAACAGGTGCAGGTCAGCACGGTGTTGCTCTTGCAACTGCAGCTGCATATTTCGGACTTGAATGTGATATCTATATGGGCTCTGTTGACATAAAAAAACAAGCTCCCAACGTAGCAAGAATGAAAATTCTCGGTGCAAACGTAGTCGAGGTAACACACGGACTTCAGACTCTCAAGGAAGCCGTTGACGCTGCCTTTGATGCATATAGCAAAGAGTACAACGACGCAATTTATTGTATCGGTTCGGTACTTGGCCCTCATCCGTTTCCAATGATGGTGCGTGACTTCCAGAGCGTAGTCGGCATCGAAGCAAGAGAGCAGTTTGTTGAGATGACAGGACACCTTCCTACTTCAATTGTAGCTTGCGTTGGTGGTGGCTCAAACGCTGCAGGTCTTTTTGCAGGCTTCCTCAACGACCCCGTTGAAATCTACGGTATTGAGCCTCTTGGCAGGGGAGAGAAGCTTGGCGACCACGCTGCAAGCCTCAAGTTCGGTACAGAGGGCATAATGCACGGCTTCAATTCGATAATGCTCAAGGACGAAAACGGTGAGCCTGCTCCCGTATACTCTGTAGCAAGTGGTCTCGATTATCCTTCTTCAGGACCCGAGCATGCATTCCTTCAGGAAATCGGCAGAGTAAAATATGACGTAATCAACGACGAGGAAACCATCGATGCCTTCTACAAGCTTTCACGCCTTGAAGGAATAATCCCTGCTATCGAATCTGCTCACGCCGTAGCCTTTGGTATGAAGCTTGCCAAGACAATGGACAACGGCTCTGTTCTTATCAATCTCTCGGGTAGAGGTGATAAGGATATGGATTATGTTATTGAGCATTTCGGCATACGCTAAAAATTTCTTCGTCTTTTTTCGCAATACTGCGTCAGCTTCAAGTAAAGACTTCGTCGCTTTACGACAAGTAAAGCATCCTCGTCTTTCTTTTGCTTCCTTGTCTTGCAAAAAAATACTTCGAAATTAATGCTTTTTTCGCAATACTGCGTTAGCTTCAAGTTTCAACAACCATTATTTATCAGCGTAAGTGACTTCATTATTTATTAAAACAATCGGGACGCATTTTTGCGCCCCGATTGTTTTTATCTTATAGGAAATTACTTTGAATCAACCTCGCCACTTTTATGATAATTCAAACATACCTGTATATAACTGATAGTATTTGCCTTTTTGGGCAATAAGCTCTTCGTGGTTGCCACGCTCTATAATCTTTCCTTTTTCAAGAACCATAATGGCATCTGAATTTCTGACCGTTGAAAGACGGTGGGCAATTACGAAAACCGTTCTGCCTTCCATCAGCGAGTCCATACCCTTTTCGACGAGCGATTCCGTTCTGGTGTCGATTGATGAGGTTGCCTCATCGAGAATGAGAACGGGTGGGTCGGCAACGGCAGCACGCGCAATGGCGAGAAGCTGTCTTTGTCCCTGAGAGAGATTTGAACCGTCTGAAACGAGCATAGTGTTGTAGCCTTCGGGCAGATGCCTGATAAAGCTGTCGGCGTTTGCAAGCTTTGCTGCCTCTATACATTCCTCGTCGGTGGCATCAAGCCTTCCGTAGCGAATGTTGTCAAGCACCGTTCCCGTAAACAGATGAGTGTCCTGAAGAACCATAGAAAGCGAACGTCTGAGGTCGGCTTTTTTAATCTTGTTGATATTAATTCCGTCGTAACGGATTTTTCCGTCGGGCACGTCGTAGAAACGGTTAATCAGATTGGTAATCGTTGTTTTACCTGCGCCCGTAGAGCCTACGAAGGCGATTTTCTGACCTGCTTTTGCCCAAAGCGTAATGCCGTCAAGAACAGTCTTGTTTTCTTCGTAGCCAAAGACTACGTTGTCAAATTCAACGCGTCCCTCGACAACGGTATAACTGACCGAATTATCGGCAGAATGTGGGTGTCTCCAAAGCCAGATGCCGTCCTTGTCTTCTGTTTCAACCCAATTTCCGTTGTCGTCCTTTTTGCCCTTCACGAGAGTAACGTAGCCGTTGTCAACCTCGGGTTCCTCGTCAATTATAGAGAAAATTCTCTCAGCACCTGCAAGGGCTGTGAGTATTGCGTTAATCTGCTGTGACATCTGAGAAACGGGCATTGAGAATTGCTTGGTAAATTGCAGAAACGAAACGACAGCACCAAGGGTCAAAACCGAGCTGATTGTCAGTACACTGCCTACCATAGCCGTAATCGCATACAGAATATGCGACAGGTTGTTCATAATAGGTCCTAATACGTTTGCGAAGGTATGAGCATTTGTCGCCGAGTGACAGAGAGCGTTGTTGAGGGTGGCAAATTCTTTTTTGGAAACGTCCTCATGGCAGAAAACCTTGACAACCTTTTGTCCTTCAATCATTTCCTCAATATATCCGTTTACTGCGCCCAAATCCTTTTGCTGTTTGATAAAGAATTTTGCGCTGTTGCCACCGATTTTCTTGGTAATTACCGTCATAATAATCAGCATACATATTACAACGATAGTTAAATGCCAGCTGTAGCTAAGCATCATTACGAATACCGAAACGACGGTAATAACCGATGAAATCATTGAGATTATACTGTTCGATAAAAGCTCACGTATTGTGTCGGTGTCGTTGGTATAACGGCTCATAATTTCGCCGTGCGTGTGAGTGTCAAAGTACTTTAAGGGCAAGCTCTCCATTTTATTGAAAAGGTCAAGACGGATATTCAGGAGCGCCTTAGTGGAAAGTGAGAGCATTATTCTTTGATACACGTAGGTCGAAAGCGCACCAAAGAGATAAATTGCTGCCATAAGCACGAGCATCGTAGCAAAATCGGCAAGTCTTTCGGCGTTTGGAGCGCCGATTAAGGGCTCAATATAATCGTCAATAATGGGCTTTAAGAGGGAAGCTCCGATTACCTGAGTTGCCGAGCTTATTAAGACGAGTGCAAGAACGATAAATAAAAGAAGCTTGTTTTGTCCGACTAAATATTTGATTATTCTGCCAAGCGTCGCCTTGATGTTTTTCGGCTTGGCAGGAGGTCCCATTCTTCTTGGAGGCATATTATTCAGCTCCTTTCTGCTGTGAGTCGTAAACCTCACGGTATATGTCACAGCTTTCCATCAGCTTGTCGTGGCTGTCAAAGGCAACTACCTGACCGTCATCGAGCACGATAATTCTGTCGGCTTCCTGCACTGAAGAAATTCTCTGCGCAATGATAATTGCCGTAGTGTCAGTAAGTTTTTTTGCAAATGCATCTCGGATTTTCGAATCGGTTGCCGTATCAACTGCACTTGTCGAGTCGTCGAGTATAATGATTTTTGGCTTTTTGAGAAGCGCTCTTGCAATACAAAGTCTCTGCTTCTGTCCACCCGAGACGTTGACGCCACCCTGTCCTAAAAGGGTATCGTAGCCGTCAGGGAAGGAGGTTATAAATTCGTGCGCCTGAGCATCCATACAAGCGCTTATTATTTCTTCATCGGTGGCATTTTCGTTGCCCCATTTCAGATTGTCCTTGATTGTACCCGAGAAAAGAACGTTCTTTTGAAGAACCATAGCAACGTCGTTTCTGAGGGTATCGAGCTTGTAATCACGAACGTCGTGACCACCTACAAAAAGAGAGCCGTCGCTGACGTCGTAAAGTCTTGGAATGAGCTGAACCAAGGTGGTTTTCGCCGAGCCCGTACCACCGATAATACCAACTGTTTCACCTGAGTTGATTTTCAGATTCAGCTTGTTCAAAATCATATTATCAGAATTCTTTGCATAAGCGAAGCTGACGTTCTTGAATTCAATTGAGCCGTTGTCGAGAGTGATTTCGCTGTCGGGATTGTCCTTTACGTCGATTTCCTCGTCAAGTATTTCGGAAATTCTACCAATTGAAGCTCTCGAGATAACCAGACTTATGAATATAAAGGAAAGCGCCATAAGAGATGAAAGAATTTGCGATATATAGCTGATAAATCCCGAAAGGTCGCCCGTATCCATTCCCGTCTGGTTTATTACCATATTGCCACCAAACCAAAGAATTGCTACAATGCAGGCATACATTGAAATTTGCATAGCAGGGGAGTTGAGTATAATCAGCTTTTCTGCCATAATCTGTGCACTGCGCACTTCTTCGGCTGAAATCCGGAACTTCTTTTTCTCGTGTCTTTCTCTGACAAATGCCTTTACAACCCTTATGCCGATAAGGTTTTCCTGAACCGAAGCGTTCATAGAGTCATATTTTTTGAGCATCTTTTCAAAGCGAGGGTGAGCGTTGGTCATAATAAAGGCAAGAACAAGTGCCAAAAGAGGAACTGCAACAAAGAATACCACGGATAGTTTAGGACTGATTTTAACAGCCATAATCGTTGCGCCAACAAGCATAAACGGAGCACGAATTGCCATACGAATGAGCATCATAAGAGTGTTTTGTACATTGGTAACGTCGGTAGTAAGCCTTGTTACAAGAGAGGCTGTTGAGAATTTGTCAACGTTGGCAAAAGAATAGTCCTGCACCTTGTTGAAAAGAGAGCATCTCAGGTTTTTACCAAATCCCATACCTGCTCTTGCAGCAGTCATTCCACCAAGTGCTCCAAAACAGAGCGATATGAGAGCCATAGCAATCATAAGAAGCCCTGATTTAACGGTGAAGGCAGTGCCTCCGTCACCCTTGATTCCCACGTTAATCATTTCAGCCATAACGTAGGGAATAGATACCTCCATCAATACCTCGCCAATCATAATAATCGGCGTCAGTATCGCATATTTTTTGTATCTGCCCAAATGCGAAAAAATTTTCCTGTACATATTTTGCCTCTCTGTTCATAAAAAGGCTGTAAAAACAAAGTTTTTACAGCACTTTTTGTTAGATTATAACATATTATATATCCCTACCCAAGATTAGTCAATAGTGAAAGGTGGAGATTATGTTAACATTTATTGAACAAATAGCGATTCGTATTTTTTAGGGCTGATTCCCATCATTTCTCGTTTGAATACCTTTGAAAAATTGTGGATACTCGTAAAGCCCAGCATTTCAGCAATGGTTGTTATAGAGTATTTCTTTTCGCTTATCAGCACTCTTGCCTTATCTATCTTCATACGGGTAAAGTAGTGCATAACGCCGTCGCTCTCTTTGTATTTGAATATTTTTTCCAAGGAGTTTTTGCCAATTCCCGTGCCCTTGACGATATCGTTGATAGTAAGGGGCTTTGTAAGGTTTTCGTTCAGGAATGCAATTACCGTTTCATAACGCTCATCGTAGTTGTCGTTTTTGTTTTCGAGATATAAAACGTCTTTATTTGGAATACAGTTTTGATATATATCAAGTAGCAGCATCTCAATTTTACATTTTATTCTCTGTAGGTCGCAATCGGTCGTTTCATCGTTCAATAACCAGCCACGTCCCGTGACGTCTCTTGTGAAATGAGAAGAAAAGTCGGCTATAATAGAGGACATAGCAGTCTTTTGCTCCTCGGTTGCAGTCAGCATTTGCTTTTGAACATTCAACAGTATGGACGAATTGCAGCGAAACGAGGTGTATACAGTTATTGTGTCAGGGTTAGAATCGTTATATATTCTTACGGTGTTTGGCGGAACAATTACAAAGGTGCCTGCCTCCATATTGCAGATAGTGTTGTCAACAGTCCAATTACAGCTACCTCTTTCACAATAAATCAACACCCAGAAGTTGTGGAAAAGCAAGTCGTTTTTCTTTTCTTTGGGGTGTTCCTCGTCTACGCCTATTCCTATTATATGGTCTATGTCAATGACGGAATCGGTTTTTGTTTCATTGTACATTTCATTGCGTGCATAGGACGTTTGTTGTGTTTTTTTCATAAAATACCTCGATATTTTTTATCCCTTGATATTATTATACAATGTTTTAGCCATAAGTCAATGCTTTTAGAGTACAAATTGACAAAAAATATAAACAAATAACTAAAGACAAAACAAAAAAACAAATTTATAATGATTTTGTAAGGTAACTTACAATCACTCTACATAAATATTGAGGAGGATAAAATGAAGATGTTCAGAAGATTATTGGCATTAGTTTTAGTATGTCTTATGGTGTTACCGTCGATTGTTACGGTATCAGCCGAGGACAACGGCACAGAAGATATTACACTCAGCCGTAAATCGACCTATCTTCAGGTAGGTGAGACGATTACTCTTACAGCCTCACAGACAAACGTAAGCTGGTCTACCTCAAACGAGGAGATAGCGACGGTAGTTGATGGCGTTGTAACGGCTATCGGTAAGGGCGAAGCGACTATTACTGCGACTGCACCAAACAGTTCGGCAACCTCAAAGGTGTACGTTACAAAGACCGAAATCAGAAACCATACAAGCGTTCCTACGCCCGATGAGGACGGTGGAGCGTATATTACCGACGTTCTTGACGAGGATAAATTCAAGGTACTTTTGCCCTTTGACGGAAACGTAACCGATGCAACGGGTAATTACACACCGAGCATTAACGGTACTGTCAGCTATGTAGACAATGGATTTTTCGGCAAGGCTGCGCAGTTTGGCGTCGGACAGGTCGATATTCCCAACCTCAAGCTCGGCAGTGGCAACAATACAATCGCTATGTGGCTCAAGGTTGATAAGGCTACGGCTACGCAGGACACAATTTTTTCCACAAAGAAATTGGGCGAAACAGATGAAAACGGTAAATACGTTCCGGGCGTTTACCTTTATACAAGCTCATCGGCATTCAGCTTTGAACTGACCGATAATTCTACGAACAGATATTATGCGTCCTCAAAAATAGGCACAAACCTTCCAAGTGACGGCTTTGACGGCTGGATGCATATCGCATACGTATTCGATAAGAGTGCAAAAGAGGTAAAGCTTTATTGTGACTTCGAGTGCGTTCAGA
>JAZNRH010000048.1:0-9728 GCA_045590615.1 Eubacteriales bacterium | reverse complement strand
CAGATTGTCGGTATCATCAAGGTCACGTATAAACATCAAATATGTAACCTGCTCAATAACATCAAGGGGATTAACGAGTCCGCCAGCGGCAAACACATCCCAAAGTCCGTCAATTCTATTTTTAAGTTCGCCTGTAATCATTTTCAATTCTCCTTTTATTTCTCCACATCATACTGCCAGTCGATAATACCTCCGAACTCTTTTACATTGGTGTAGCCAAGTTTTGCAAGAGCTTCGGCTGCAATTTTACTTCGTCTGCCACTGCGACAATACACAAGTATTTGTGCGTTCTTATCCGGGAGCATCTCTTCTGCATTATTTTCGATTTCCGTATATGGAATCAGTATTGCACCGGGAATATGTCCCCCGTCACATTCGTCTTGTTCTCTTGTGTCTAAAATGATACGTTCTTCGCCTGAATCCATTATCTTTTTGGCTTCCTCTGCCGTAATTTGTTCGTACATTACTTTATCTCCTTTTTCTGCGACGATTATTGACGTCGGTCCGTCAGCGCCACCTATAATCCCAATACTTGTAGCATCTCCACAGGCGATAAGGAAAATGCAAAGTAAAATTAATATAATACCTAACAGTTTTTTCACAAGTTCACCTACTTAAAATTATACAGTGTATCTGTTTCTTTATTTCTGTACTCGTTCTTCACCTTTTTATAATTCATCCAGACAACGTCACCATATTGCTTGATTTCTTTTAAGTTAAAGTCATCTGACGTACTGTCCATAAACAACGGTTTATCATCTGCTTGTGCAATAGTTGGTGCGATGACAAGACTAAGCTCGTCAATTACGTCTGCACGCTGAAAATAACCGTTTACAATGCTGCCACCCTCTAAAAGAATAGCGTTTATACTCATAAGAGTTTTCAGCTTTTCAAGAGCGATTTTAACATCAATCTCGTTTTCGCCTGCAAAGATATACGGAATCTTCATGCTCTGCAAATATGCAAGATAACGCCCGTCTGCTTGCTCGGTTAAAACTTCAATTATTTGGGCATCGCCATAACCGGGGTCTTCGTCGATAATCTTACTGTTCTTCCAACCGAGTTTACCTTTGGGGTCAAAGCTGACTGCATAGAAACCCGATAAATCATTAGGAATAAAATCATCTTTGTTCTCGACAGTCCCGTACTTTGTTAAATCAGGATACCAACCACCTGTGAAGCTACCTTCCATAGTCACACGTCCACAAGCGAAACCGTTTGCTCCGTTTTTGTTATACTCTCGATTTAGCTCATAATAAATATCCGTAGCCTTTTCACATTCCTGTCGGGACAAAAATTCTCCCGTAACCTTTCCGTCTATTGATGTCACCATATGTCATATTATGTATGGTCTGTTCATCAAATCACCTCTATATCAATTATACTACATCATCTTAAAATTTTCAATAACGATAAAACAATCCATAATTTTTTTATTTTTTTCTGATGCACCAAAAAAAGTGACACTATGCATAAACAACCTTTAACTATATTTTGCCACAAAAAAAGCCGACCCCCCTATCATTAGATTTTTGGTCTAACTTTGGGGGGTCGGTTCATTTAGTTTTAATCTACCAAACGATTTTTAATTATATCCTGATAATAATACCAGCTCTTCTTTTTCGTTCTTTCTTCGGTTTCACGGTTAATATGCACCAAGCCGAAGCGATACTTATAGCCCGACAGAGACTCCAGACTGTCGAAATGCGACCAGTAATAATATCCACGTATGTTTATGCCCGAGTGAATACACCTTGAAATCATTCTCAGGTGCTCCTTGAGGTAAGCTATTCTGTCGTCGTCGTTTGTATCAAGCTCAAAGTTTTCGTTATCAAGCTTACCGAGTCCGTTTTCGGTAATGTATATAGGTGGATTGCCGTATCTCTTGGAAATGTATTCCATAACATCGTAAAGCCCTGCAGGATAATACGCAAATTTCTGTCCGTCCTGAGCGAAATAGGTCTCGACTATAGTTGCCTTCGTTTTAGTGTCAGGGTCGTATGCAGCAGTAAACGGAAAATAGTAATTAGTTCCGATGAAGTCCACCTTTTCAAAGGCTTCACTCAGCTCTTCTGCATAATTTTCGGGCATATTGTCACGGTATTCTTCGCACTCGTCAAGAATCGTGTCCGGATACTTGCCTTCGAAAACGGGACGAAGCCACCAATCGCAAGAGGTGTCCATAGCACGTCTTGCAGCGCTCTTGTCCTCCTCCTTAACGGAAGCGGCGTACACGGGAATAACGTCGGTTACCATTCCAATCTTACCACCGAGGTTCATACTTCTGTACAATTTTATTACGCTATAATGGCAAAGCAAGGCAACGTGAGAAGCGAGAAGTCCGTTCTTGAATACCTTTTCAAATGGAATATGAGTTCCGTTGGCGTAGGCAGAAAAGCAAAATACAGAGGGCTCGTTCATAGTGCTCCAAAACTTTACCCTGTCGCCAAAGCTCTCAAAAAGCACGCGGGCATAGTTCGTAAACCATTTAATCATTTCACGGTTTTTGAAGCCACCTTTTTCCATTATTGCCTGAGGCATATCCCAATGGTAGATGTCCACAAAGGGCTCTATGCCGTTTTTCAGAAGCTCATTTATAACGTCGTTGTAAAAATCTATTCCCTTTTGATTTACCTCACCGATACCGTTGGGTAATATGCGAGACCAGGCGATTGAAAGACGGAAGCTTTTGAGTCCAAGCTCCTTCATTTCTTTTATATCTTCCTTGTAATGCTTGTAAAAGAAAGAGCCTGAGTCGATGGTTGCACCCTTATAAAAAAGCTCGGGCTTCGTTCTGCGCGTATAATCCCAAATGCTCTCACCCTTCCCGTCGGCATAGGCGCTACCCTCTGCCTGAAAAGAGGAGGTAGCAGTGCCGAAGAGAAAATCCTCGGGGAAATCGAATCTTACCATAATAATAATCCTCCAAAAGCTTAATACTGAAATAATTATATGATTTTACGCTGTTTTATCAACGGCATTACGTACTAATTTATTCGCAAAAATTCTCACTCATCGTTTTTCCGTAATACTTTCTGTACTGAGACGGAGAAATTCCTGTGTGCTTTTTGAACACCCTGCAAAAGCTTTTTGCGTCCTTGAAGCCCACCTCGTCGGTGATATTTTCTATTTTCTCGTTTGTTTCAGCAAGGAGATTTTCGGCTATTTTAATTCTGTATTCATTGAGAAAATGGTGAAAGCTTGTTCCCATAGCGTTTTTGAAAAGTCTGCAAAAGGTGCTTTTACCACATTTGCAATACTTTGCCGCCTCGTCGATTGTGAGCTCCTTATTGTAGTCTCTGTATATGAGGGTCAGTGATTGCGCTATGGAATAGGTATCGCTTTTGTCCTCACGGTGTATGACGTCGCAGTTGTCCTTGGACAAAAAGGCGTAAAGCTTGTAAAGTCCTCCGATTACCATCAAATCGGAATATGTGTCTAAGGCTCCGGCGTCCTCGACGATGCTGTCAAGATATTTGAAAATTTCATTGTTTCCACTATACATTTTATAAAACGGAGCGTTGGCAAAATGTCCGAAATGCTCACGCAAAAGTGAGGGACCGAATTCTATGAGAAGGGTTTTGTTATCACAGCTCGAATCTATACTGTGCTTGAGCATTGAGCCGACGACGATTGCCTCACCTTTTTTCACTTCGTGGAACTGATTCTCAATTCCTATGGTAAAGCTTCCGTCAAGGCAGTAAAGTATTTCCATTTCATAGTGAAAATGAGGCTGAAAACCCTCTACCTTCTTGATAATAAGATCATAAAGCAAACGTCCTGCAAAGATATTTTGATACATATGCTTTTCCTCCTTTTTCTCTTCATCATTTAGTATATCACACATCCAATAAAATGCAAGAGAGAATTTTTGCGAAGTTATAAAAACGAAATAGAGTTTTATTTTACACCGTTCATATTATAATAAAATTAGTGAGATATAATAGTGAATGGAATAACGACTGATTATTAAATACATATTACTCATTTTGAGCGTATTGATGGAAACGGAGGATTGATCTTTGCAACGCTTATTGCCGCCGTCATATTCTTCAAGGAAAAGCTCACAATAAAGCAATGGGTGGCATTGGTTCTTGGTATTATAGCGTTAAGTGTTTTAGATTTATAAATTTTAAGCGAGGTAAAAAAATGAGCAAGCTGAAAGTAGGAGTCGGAAGAGAAATAATTACTCCGAAGGTTGGAGCGTATCTTTTCGGTTACGAGCCAAGAGAAGCCAAAAGGGTCAACGACGACCTGAGAGCAACTGCCGTTGTGTTTGAGCAGGACGGAGTAAAGAGTCTTTTGATAAACGTGGAGGTTTTATACATTGAAACCGAAACTGCCAATGCCGTAAAGGCGCTTATTGAAAAAGAGGTAGGCATAAAGCACAGCAATATTATTCTTGCAGCGACCCACACCCATTCGGGTCCCTGCCTGAGTGGAAATAAAAAAGACTGCGAGTATCTTAAAACCGTATTTACTCCCGGATGCCTGAATGCAACTAAAAAGGCTGTGGCAACCTTACAAAACGCTGTTATGGGAATAGGTACGTCGAGATGCGATATAGCCGTAAACAGACGCGAAATTCTCGAAAACGGCTCGGTGGCTCTGGGACAAAACCCTTGGGGACCCTACAACCCCATTATGACCTGCGTGGCTTTCAAAAACGAAGCCGACGAGCCGATTTTGAATATGATATGCTACGGCATGCATTCAACGGCATCTGCCTGCAATTATGAGATTACACGAGACTGGTCGGGCATTATGCTGGACAGACTTGAATTTGAAACGGGAGCTACCTCCATTTTTCTTTGTGGCGCAGAGGGAGATATCGGTCCGAGACTTATAAACGGAAAAACTACGGGATTTGTGAAAAAAACGCAAGACCGTCATTCAGGCTTGCAATACGCAATAGAGCTTGGTGGAAGAGCCACCTATTCGGCTATGGAGGCATATAGCAACGTTAAAGAGTATAACGAATGTGATATGCAGGTTATTTGCGAAACTATCCGCCTCCCCTACGCAAAGCCCATTACCTTGGAGGAAGCAAAGGCAGAATTTGCAAAGTATCCCGAGGACGGAGACCATTGGGACTTTATTTTCAGAAACCATTACAATTCTATCATTAAGGGCTACGAAAACAATTATTTCCCCGAAAATCTTGAATTGCAGCAAACCATTATAAAGATAGGCAACCTTGCTATCGTTCCCTTTCCCTTTGAGGTTTTCTCAGAAATTGAGCTTCGTTTGCAAAAATACAGTCCCGTACCTTATACCATCACCCTCTCAAACGCAGACGGATATTACGCGTATCTGCCAACTCAAAGCCAATTCATCAACGGTGGGTACGAGGTGAAAACCTTCAGGCTCTTTAACGAGTTCACTCTCGAGGAAAACACAGATACGACGATCATCGGGGAAAACCTGAGACTGTTGAGAAAGCTCTGTGAAAAGTAAATTCGAGTGCCACAACTTTTATCTTGAGAAATACAATAAATGCACCACTTTGACTCAAATTTCGTCAAAGTGGTGCATTGTTAATTGTTTCAAAAAATAAGTGAAATTCTGCAACTTGATACTATATTTGCAATCTGCTTTTTCACCTAAACAGAACTCTTTGGAAATAAATCGTTTGGCTCATTCGTTAAAGCTTGTAGGGCACTGACCGTACTTCTTTTTGAACGCTTTACCAAAATACATAGAGTCATCGTAGCCGACCAGCTCTGCCACCTCTTTGACCGAATCAAAATCACCACTTTCAAAAATGGATTTTGCATAGTCCAGCCTTGACTGTATAACGTAATTCTGTGGTGTAACGTTAAACCTTTTCTTGAAAATTTTTCTGAAATAAGTATCTGAAATTCCACACATCAGATGCAAGTCTTTGATTTTCAAAGAGTTATCATACAAATGGCTTTTTAGATATTTTACAGCAGGGTCTATTACGTGATACTTGTCTTTTTCACTTGCGTCTTGTCGCTCCAGCCTTGATATGTAAGATATTAAATCGTAAAACAACGAAATACACTTGTACCTATCGGATGCGTTTCCAAAAGTCCAAAGCTCCGAAAAGCTTCGGTGCAAATACTGTGCTACGTAAAAATCCTTTAGTGAATACACTTTTATACTTGGATTCACTAAATCTGCCTGAAAATTTATAGAGGTATATAAATTATCTTTATCGGGGGTTTCGCACTCATAGGATATCCCTTTTGGCAAAAACACCATTTCGCCTTCATTTACATGTATGGTTTTTGAGTCAAGGATATAATCACAGCCACCCTTTACTTTTATTATAAAGCCGTGACTCTGTCTGTTTTCTATTTTCCTATATGTCTTTGCAGACAGGTGAAACGACGAAATCAATTCTAAGTTTTCCATATAATCAAACATACTAATTCTCCTGATTTTCAAGTCGTAAAGTGTTTTTAGTGTTTTAATTATACCATTACATATAATCAAATACAAGTGATTTGTTTTAATTTTTCCATATTGTTATATTAATTCCATTTACTTTTTTACTTGCCGACTATATAATATAGAAAAACTTTATGTGGTAGGTTTATTATGGAAACAGCAAAACAAAAAAATCACGATTATCTATGGGTTATGCTCATACTGTGCTTTATAACCTATGCAATATGCTTTGGTTTTTGCTCAAGTGGCAGAACGTTATACTTAACGGCAATTACCGATGCCTTCGGCTTCAGGCGTGGTGATTTTGCACTTACCGACACCTTCAGATACGTTACGTCGATAATCGTTAACTTGTTTTTCGGATTCCTTATACATAAATACAAAGCCAAAACGTTGTTGTGCTTCGGCATTGTTTTTATGTTATCCTTCGCCGTTATAAACACCTTCGCCCAAGACTTATGGCTATTTTATCTTGGTTCTATATGTCTTGGTATCGGTGCACCCTTAACGGGAACAACCATGATGAGCGTTGTAATAAACAGGTGGGCTACAAAAAACAAGGGCATTATTATGGGTATCGTTCTTTCTGCCAACGGGCTGGGTGGTGCACTTGCAGCGCAAATTGTTACACCCATTATATTCGAAGAGGGCAATCCCTTAGGTTTTCGTAATTCATACAGATTAATTTCGATGATTTTATGCATCATAATTGTTTTGGTAATCATCTTTTTCAGAGAATACCCGAAAAACGCTCAAAAAACATATGAACCACTGAAAAAGAATAAAAAAGCACGCAGTAGCGTCTGGGTTGGTATCGACTATGAGCAAGCTATTAAAAAGCCTTATTTTTACATAACAATGATGTGTGTGGCATTTATAGGCTTTTCTTTGACAGGCTTGAATTCAATTTCCGTACCATATATGTACGATATAGGGTTTGCCAAAGACTTTGTCGCAAATATAACTACGATGACCAGCCTCTTTCTTATGGCGACAAAAGCATTTACGGGTCTTTTTTATGATAAATTTGGAATAAAAATCACAATGAACATTTGCTTTGCAAGTTGTTTTATTTCAATAATCGGATTCTTCCTTTTGAAAAACTCCGTCTTAGGTATGTCTGTCGCCGTTGTAAGAGCATTCTTTTCAAGCGTTGCACAGCCTCTGGAAACGATAATGATATCTTTCTTTATTGCCGAGCTCTTTGGAAATAAAGCTTTTGATAAAATCGTCGGTCCTTTCATTGCAGCTTGCAACTTAGGCCTTGCGATAGGCTCTCCCTTATCTAACTATTGCTTTGACTTTTTCGGAAACTATTACATTCCCATAATAATGTATGCACTGCTTATGGCTTTTGTAATTATCGCAATGAATATAGTAATAAAGGAAGCAAATCGAGACAAACAAAAAATTCTTCAGGCGCTTGCAGAATCGGGGCAGGCATAACGGCAAAGAGCGAATTATTCAGCTTTATATTTTAGACCTTACCGATTGCTTGGTTCTCATTTTGCGCCAATTCACAAAGCCGTAAATATCATTAATTAAAAACACAATAAAACAAATTAGCATAGGCAGATATCCGATATTAACAATAGCTGCAAGGACCCATAAAACAATCAGCACAATATCGTTCATTGCATAAAAAAGAGCATAATACGGACTGCGAAGGACGGTAAGCATTGATGCCATAAAGCTTGTTGTTACAGAAACAGTACTTACTATCAAATTCGCCGTTCCAAAAAAGCCAAGCACGAAGTACATAACCACAGTTATGGCAATACTGCTTATAAAGAGTGCAAGCCATTTTAAGACGTTCATATTTGCAACTCGCACCTCGACCTTCGAATATGGGTGCTTTAGCCAGGTATATAAAGCCCACGCTGCAGAAGGAGACGTCATACAAAGGTATGTAACCATCTCACCGTAATACCGAAAATGCCACGAAACTATAGCGTATAAAACACCAAAGATTATTGATATCAGCTGTCCGATCGGGTCGCCCTTACCTACAAAAATCAAAGCTGTTGCACCAACAAGTGAGGTAATCACAGACAGCCAATCAGGGTCAGGCAACAATGCCGACGATATAAAAATAATCATCAAAGAACCAAGCCACAAGCCTTTTTCGGCTTTGGTAAGGTTTTGAATTGAGCGAAAAATATTCATTGCTTCAACGTCCTTTACTCTGCTTTTGTACAAAAAGTATTTTACTATGTTTAGCCGAAAATGTCAACGAGTTTATTCTTGACACCGAACGAAAAATAAGATAAAATATACGAAAAAGGGGGTGTGAATATGAAGAAAATTGCACGGTTTCATCTGCCCGGCCTGTTTGAGTTTTACGAATTATACAAGGCTTTTCTGCACTTATTTCACGAGCATCGTGAATACTTTTACCCGTGGTGCGAAATTGGGTCAATATACGGAGCTCCGTCCGACTCGTTATGGGGTGGTGGCCGTGTGGGCTTCGGTGAGGTCAATCCGTATGAAGTATCGGATTTGATGAAAGAATATGGTATTTCGGCAAGACTGACCTTCAGTAATTCACTCATTCGAGAAGAGCATCTTTCGGACAAGAGGTGCAACAAGCTATGCGAAATATTCCACAAAAGCCCTGCAAAAAATGGTATTATTATATATTCCGACCTTCTTTTATCCCACTTGAAAAAGAACTATCCTGACTTTTATTTTGTTTCTTCAACCACCAAGGTGATAACCGACAGCGATGCTTTGAATAAAGAATTGTCAAGAGATGATTTTCGCTACGTTGTGCCCGATTTCAGATTTAACAAGCGTTTTGATTTTTTTGAAGGGCTGTCAAGCGACCTAAAAAACAAGGTGGAGCTTTTATGCAATGAATGTTGTTCGTTAAGCTGCGTTTCACGACACAACTGCTACGAAAACGTGAGTCGGAAGGCATTGGGAGAAAGCTGTGACGACCATATATGTACCTCCCCGAATGCAAGTGACGGTTATCTTTTTTCAAGGGCGATGGAATCTCCTGCGTTCATTGGAATTGACGATATAATAAACACTTATCTGCCAATGGGGATTTCCGAATTCAAGATTGAAGGGCGAAGCCTTGGCAGTGCGTTGATTCTCGAATTTTTGCTATACTATATGACAAAACCCGACTGTCAGCTAAAGGTCAGAGAAAAGATATATCTCAGTAATACCTTGGATTTGTTCTAAAAAAGGATTAGAAAACGTAAACCAAGAGGCGCTTTTTAGCAAAAAGCGTCTCCTGGACCTCCGAAAAGCATAATTTGTTTAGTTTTAGTTACATATTACCAAAATTAAAGATGTAATTT
>JAZNRH010000047.1:0-6254 GCA_045590615.1 Eubacteriales bacterium | reverse complement strand
CCAGAGGGTGCTTTTTAGCAAAAAGCACCCTCTGGACTCCCGAAAAGCATAATTTGTTTGAATTTAGTTATATGTTACTAAAATTAAGATAAAATTTGTTATCCTTATAAAAAAGCAAATGTTTTTAGCAAAAAGCACCCTCTGGACTCCCGAAAAGCATAATTTATTTGATTTTAGTTATATGTTACTAAAATTAAAGGTAAAACTTGTTATCCTTATAAAAAAGCAAATGTTTTTACAAAAAGCACCCTCCGGACTCCCGAAAAGCATAATTTATTTGATTTTAGTTTTATGTTACTAAAATTAAGGAAGAAAATCGTTTAGGCGATTTTCTTCCTTTTCTGTTATCTTATATTTTATCTTTAAGCACATCATAAATCGCTCTGGTATCCTCGGTGTTGTTCATTCCGATAACAAGCGTTTTTGTGCCCGAGGTCAGCACGACAAATTCTTCAGCCCCCGTATATGCATACAAGGTATACACCCCAAGCTCGTCGTTTTGGAAAATGCCCATAGAGAGCCTTGCCGAGCCAAAGCCATTCGTTCTTGTCCCTATATCAAAATTCTTACGGTAGTCGATACTGTCGAGCTCGGAATACTCCACCTCTGAGTCGCTCCAAAAGGGCGTTTCAATCACAAGCGAGGTTTCTCCACAGCTAACGTCAATATCTCCCGTAAACATCAACACTGCCAAACCGACTACCAAAGCAATAACACCTATTATAATTCCAAGCTTTTGTGCCTTGCTCCTTGGTGGCGCAGCATATACTACGCCTTCTTTTTGATGCTTTTGATAAATACGGTAGGAATAAACTATAGGAATGACAATCATCGCAACAAGAGTGCAAGCCATAACACAGATTGCAGCCTTAAACGGAAGGAAGCTTGAAAACAGAATAATCAGTCCACCGACAACCCAAAGCTTGCCACCAAATCTATGTGTTTTATTCCAGTTTTCTTCGTTGTTCAACGTCCAGAAAAGCTTAATTCCGAGAGTTCTGTTCTGTCTTACCTTGGGCAGATAATTGCCGATGAAAATAAACATTACCCCAAGCAGCGCAGGGACAAACCAAGCAAAATCTATTTCTTTTCCAAATGCGCTGCGATAGACTATTCCGTTTGCAAAGAGAGAATTAAACGGAAAAATCCAGAAAACCACGCCAAGCGCCTTGTCGTTCTGCTCCTTTTGTTTTTTGTCGAGCATAGTAACCAGCACGCATACAAGATGCAAAACCAAAAAAATAATCGACAAACCAAAAACGGCGAAAGCCTTTCCACTAAAGCCGTCTGCTCTTCCGTCAATCCCCCAATGAGTCGTCATAACATCGGGCAAATCATTCCACGTAATAATTCCAAAAACAATCGGCAGCAAAATAATAACAAAGGATATTATAAGCTTTAACTTGTTTCTTTTAAGCATTGTCATTATCTCCTTTCAAATCTGCAATCCAAAGCATTGTTTCCTCTAAAACAGAGGTGTTAATTTCATAAAAAATAAATTTTCCTTCTCTTGTATCCCTTATTAAATCGGCATCCTTCAATACGGATAAGTGCCTTGAAATTGACGGCGCCGTTACAGAAAATCGCTGTGTGATTTCACCTGCAGACATTCGCCCTTTTTTCAGCATATTCATTATTTCACGGCGAATAGGGTCTGCAAGTGCCTTTAACGTATTCTGCAATCCCATTTTATAGCCTCCCTTAACATTTAACCTAATCGTTAATTGTATTATAACACAGAACCCTTCACTTGTCAACAAAAAAAGCTGTAAAACTAAATTAGTTTTACAGCTTATGCTTTTCGGGAGTCCAGAGGGTGCTTTTTGCTAAAAAGCATCCTTTGGTTTTATGAGGGCTCGCCTTTTTTATAAGCATAACAAGTTTTTAGTAATATAAAACTAAAATCAAATAAATTATGCTTTTCGGGAGTCCAGAGGGTGCTTTTTGCTAAAAAGCATCCTTTGGTTTTATGTTCCCTTAATTTTTAACTTAATCCAACTCAACGTATATCGAGCTTGAATAGTTTTTGGTGTTCTCTGTCTTGAACATAAGCTGAATATAATAGCCCGAAACGTTGTCGGGGATTGTGCCCGAAACTACTCCGTTTTCTCTATCTACGGTCAGCCAAGAACGTGTATTCTTCCATTTCTGGTCGAGGTATACGTAGTTCACGCCTCTGTTGAACTTATCGTGTGCGCTATAGCTCATAGGCTCTTCGATATAGTAAACGTATGCAACAACGCTTCCTGTCTCCTCGGGAATGTTTACACGACAATTTACCTCTCTGCCCTTGGGCTGAGTAACAAAGGTTACGAAACCGTCCTTGCCAAAGGTTACCCAATCGGCAAACAGGTAGCTTTGAGGCTTGGACCAGCCCGACGAATGTGAATGTCCCCAATTGCCGAGCATAAGAAGTGTATTCTTGGGGTTGTAGCCCTGGGTGTGCTGATACGACTTTACGTAGGACGGAACACCGAAGTTGTTATCATCGTTATATGTAAACCAGAAAATAGGCATCTTTGCGTTATCGAGATTTCTCTCTGCTGCCCAAAGAGCATCTACGTAATCGTTGGCAAAATTCGCAAACGAGCGCATCTCGTCTCCCATATAAGCCGTTCCGTAGATGGGAATAGCAAACGAATAACGGGTGTCATATCCGATTACCTGAGAAACTGTAACACCACCCCACGAAATACCCGTAATACCGATATTGTTCTTATCAACCCTCTCGTCCTGACGCATAAGATTGTTGGCAAGAATAACCTGACTCAAGCCATGGTAAGCCCAATGCTCCTCAACCTCGGCGTATGAGGTAGGATATACACGCTGGGGAGTGCTGATATAGCCCTCCTCGGCAAAATCCTCGGTAAGCCCGTGAACGTAGCCACCCGTTCCCTCGGTTATACCGGCATTAACTATTTCGGGGAAAAAGCCCGTAACCTCCATACAGATTGCGGCATATCCCTTTTCATTCCATATTCTTACCCATTCTGCCATGGGGTGTCCACCACCACCGGGTACTAAAAGCACTGCAGGAACGGGATTTTCTGCCGATGCGCCCTCGGGAAATCCGATATAAGCAAAGGTCTTGGTCTTTTGTCCACGATAACTAAGACAATCATAAGTAATAGCCTTAATGTGTGTATAATTGGCCTGCGTAGGATTAAACTTCGGAACTTCCTTCCATACTACCTCTGTATTGATAGCAAGAGTCATTGCGTCCTGAATTTCCTGTCTCTGCTCTGCAACCGTCTTGTCACCGGGATTTCCGAAGGTGTGATTTTCCCACTGCTTCTTTTCGGGCATCTCAAACGTTTCAATCGGTACTTGTTCAATCGGTGTTACTGTCACTTTGGGCTCCTCCTCTTTTGGCTCTTCAACCTTGGGCTCTTCTACCTTAGGCTCTTCTGCCTTAGGTTCTTCCACCTTAGGTTCTTCAACCTTGGGCTCTTCTACCTTGGGTTCTTCCACCTTGGGCTCTTCTGCCTCGGGCTCTTCTACCTTGGGCTCTTCAACCTTGGGCTCTTCTGCCTCGGGCTCTTCTGCCTTAGGCTCTTCTGCCTTGGGCTCTTCTGCCTTGGGCTCTTCTGCCTCGGGCTCTTCAACCTTGGGCTCTTCTACCTCGGGCTCTTCTGCCTTGGGTTCTTCTGCCTTGGGTTCTTCTGCCTCAGGCTCTTCTACCTTAGGTTGGTTTTCCATTGATACAGGTGTTTTTTCATCCTCTTTTTGACAGCCAACTGCAATAACACAAAGCGCTGCCAACAAAATCAACAAAAGCTTTCTCATTATTATCCTCCTAAAAACTTGTATAATTTATATTATGTCACTTTATATTCAATAGCTTAACCTCGGTACACTTAAAATTCGCAGTGTCAAGTGTAAAAACTGCGCCCGAAACTGTTACCTCACCCTTAGCCGTCACATGATGCTGGGGCATTTTAGTGTAAAACTTCTTTATCATATACTCTGCCTCAAGACCGAGCACCGAATTATAAACACCGGTCATTCCGACGTCGGTAACGTAGCCTGTGCCACCGTCTAAAATTCTCGCGTCGTTGGTCTGTATATGAGTGTGCGTACCGAAAACAATATTAACTCTGCCATCAAAGGCAAGTGCAAAAGCAATCTTTTCGCTGGTTGCCTCAGCATGAAAATCAACTACCGAGAAATCGTAGTTGCCCTTCTCTCTTTCGAGAATACTCTCCATTTTAAGAAACGGAGACTCAAGAGAGTCCATAAAAACAGTTCCCAGCATAGAAACGACCAGCATTTTATAGCCTGATACGTCAATTATCGTATATCCGACACCCGGGCAGGATGCAGGGTAATTGGCAGGGCGCAGCACCGAAATCGAGTTTTCGAGGTAACTCGGAAATGCTCTGTTCTGCCACACGTGATTTCCCGTTGTAATAACGTCTGCACCACCTGCAAACAGCATTTCTGCGCTATCCTTATCAATACCGCCCTTTGCAGCCGAGTTTTCTCCATTTACAACGACGGCGTCAATAAGCTCGCCCTTGCGTATTTCCCAGAGCTTCTCTCTGAGCTTTGCAGTTCCGCTTTCGCCGACCACGTCGCCAAGGGCTAATATCCTGAGTACCGACATACCTTCTCCTTTTAATGAAAAGGGCTGTAAAAAGCAATGACCTTGTTTTTTACAGCCCTCCTTGTCCGAACCTTATAGTCCTACATATATTTCAAAAATAATTATTCTCAAATTAGTTTTATGTTAATATATTCAACGCTACTTCGCGTATTCAACAGTCCGGCTTTCTCTGATTACGTTTACCTTAATCTGACCCGGATATTCAAGCTCATTTTCAATGCGCTTTACAATTTCACGGGCAATAAGTACCATGTTTTCATCATTTACAACCTCGGGTTTAACCATAAGTCTGAGCTCACGGCCCGCCTGTATAGCAAATGATTTTTCAACACCGTTAAAGCTTGTTGCAATTTCCTCAAGCTTTTCAAGCCTCTTAATATAATTTTCAAGATTTTCTCGTCTTGCACCGGGTCTTGCCGCGGAAATTGCATCTGCAGCCTGAACAAGTACTGCAACAATCGTCTGTGGCTCAACGTCACCGTGGTGAGCCTCGATTGCGTGAATAACCTCTTTATTCTCACGATACTTCTTTGCAAGGTCTACGCCGATTTGTACGTGCGAGCCTTCAACCTCATGGTTGAGTGCCTTGCCGATATCGTGTAACAATCCTGCACGACGTGCGATTGTCGGATCGAGTCCAAGCTCGGATGCCATCATGCCTGCAATATGAGATACTTCAATTGAATGCATAAGTACGTTCTGACCGTAGCTTGTTCTGTATTTGAGCTTTCCAAGAAGTCTTACAAGCTCACCGTTAATTCCGTGAACTCCTGTTTCAAGAAGTGCGCTTTCGCCTTCCTGCTTAATAATAAGCTCGACTTCCTTCTTACTCTTTTCAACTATTTCTTCAATTCTTGCCGGGTGGATTCTTCCGTCCGAAATTAGCTTTTCAATGGAGAGACGTGCTATTTCTCGTCTCATCGGGTCAAAGCTCGACATTGTAATTGCTTCGGGTGTATCGTCAATAATAAGGTCAACTCCCGTAAGATTTTCAATCGTTCTGATGTTTCTTCCTTCACGTCCGATAATTCTTCCCTTCATATCGTCGTTGGGGAGAGGTACAACAGATACTGCAACCTCAGAAACCTGATTTGATGCACAGCGCTGAATTGCAAGCGATACAATGTTTCTTGCCTTTTCCTCTGATTCGTCCTTAATAGCCTGCTCAATATCGGCAAGTCTGAGTGCAGCCTCGTGCTTTGCATCTGCTTCAATCTTACCAACAAGCTCAGCCTTAGCATCCTCGCTGGAAAGTCCTGCGTATTCCTCAAGCACGTGAATCTGCTTTTCCTTGATTGCCTCAATCTCTTCCTTGAGATCCTGATTTTCCTTGATGTTCTTGTTGAGAAGCTCCTCTTTCTTTTCGAGGTTTTCCATCTTCCTGTCAAGATTTTCTTCCTTTTGGATAGCTCGCTTTTCAAGCTTGAACACTTCGTTTCTGCGTTCCTTTATTTCACGGTCAGCCTCTGCCTTGTTGCGAAGTATTTCGTCCTTTGATTCAACGATAGCCTCTTTTTTCAGTCTCTCTGCTTCCTTGCGCGCATCTTCAACGATTTTTACGGCTTCTTCTTCTGCTGAGCCAATTTTTGCTTCTGCAATTTTCTTACGATAAATAAAGCCCAGTGCCGCACCTACGATAAGAGTCGCA
>JAZNRH010000046.1:0-6799 GCA_045590615.1 Eubacteriales bacterium | reverse complement strand
GTTATGCTTTTCGGGAGTCCAGAGGGTGCTTTTTGCTAAAAAGGACCCTTTGGTTTTATGAGGGCTCGCTTTTTTTACAGTCCTCTTTGCGTTGTTTATTAGTAGCCAACCTTTTCCCAGCACTCGAACGGAGCAGCCAATTCTTCGCTGATGTAAACCTGAGTCTTCTTGGTCTGAAGCATTGAGCTTGGAACGTAAGGTGTTACAGGTCCGTGAGTAACGAGACGAGAAGTCATTCTCTGCCATGATGAGAAGGTTCCACAAGTAGCAAGAGCGTGAACCTCGATGCGCTCCTTAGCTCTCATAACGTCGATAGGACCAATTGTAGCAGCCTTAGGTGGAACGTTTGCGATGTCACCTGACTGACCGAAGGTACCGTTGAGAGAGTTCTGGAGAATTGTCATAGGATGAAGGGTTACGAGCTTTGCAGGCTGGTTGAGCCATTCCTCGATGTCACCACTTCCGATAAATTCGGGAATCGGGTCAACGAATGCAACGTGTCCCGTCCATCCGGGCGAGGTAGAAATAATATCTGCACCACCCTCTGAAATATCGTTGATAATTTTTGAATAATCGTTGATATTAGCATTTGTAGGGTAGTGAACGTTTTCCATAGGCATACGGAGCTTGGGGTCAATCTGATTTACGAGGTACTTGATCATTGAATGAACGAAGCCTGCGTTGTAGGTTTCGGGAGCAATGTTGCCTGCCTCGTCAGCCCACTCGTCCTCTGCAAAGATGTGAACCTTTGAGCAGTCAACCTTGAAGTAGTTGATGAGCTGTGCAAGAGGAATATATGTGTCGGGCTCGGGGTTGCCGAGAATCATCGTGAACTTTCTTCCTGCTTCAGAAGCTGCCTTGAGACGAGTGAAGAGCGTTGAGATAAGTACGGGATGAGGGTTCATCATTACCTTTACCTCGAACTCGGGATGCCACCAAGCCTCGCGCTTTTCAAGGTCTGTTCCACTGAGCTTACGAACACGGTCGCAAACCTCCTTGTCCTTGAAGGGAACAAAGTCAGCAGGGTTAAAATTAAAGTTTGTTGCTGGTTCAAAAATAATGTCTTTCATTTTTTTCTCCTTTATATAATATTAATTTGAAAATACCATTTTACCGAAAAATTCGGGCTTGTGATAGGTGAAGTTTTCCGTCTCCACGGGATTCCACGAAAGGTAGTGTGGGGGTGTGGTAAGGTCTGCGCACTTAAAGCAGTTTGCTCTGATGGTTTTTCCTGCTTCTGCCTTGAAATCGGGGAAGAAGCGACGCACAAGTGAATAGGGGATTTGATATTTTATATCCCAGCCGTTTTCTCTGCGTTCAATTTTGGGGCAAAACAGCTCGTCTATTCTTGGTACGATGAGTCTTACGAGGGTTTTTATGCTTTGTGCAAAGCCGAGATAGAGACAACCGTTTGAATTGTACTCGATGTTGAAGTAGCGATTGTCGTTTTCCATCGGGCAGAAGAAAAACTCAAGACAGCTGTCCTCGCAGGGCGAGCCGAGCACTCCCTCTTCAACGGCTCTGACGTCCTTTTCCTCTGCCCAGAGGTGAACGTAGAGAGCATCGTCGTCATAAGCAATCTGCGCATGAGCGAAAATGTCGTTGGGTGTTTCAAAATACGGGGTGTCTATTTCAAGGCTCGGAAGCTTGCTCCAATCGGGTGTGCCGTTAACCTTTGTAATGATATATTCCTTCAATTTTGCCATTCTCCTTTCAGCATAACCTTTGAAACCTTCATTTTGTAATCCACGATTACAAGGTCGGCACGAAGGCCTGTTGCAATTTCGCCTCTGTCATAGAAGCCGACTGCTCTTGAAGGGTTATATGCTGCAAATTTGAATACGTCAACTAAAGATGCGCCCGTGTGCTTTATCATATTTCTGCACGAAATGTCAAGGGTCATCTTAGAGCCTGCAATTTCTCCCATGTGGTCGAAATTGATATCGTCTACGTCGTCGTAGCCCTCGGGGACAGGTCCATCGCAGGCATAGGCGTCGGATATGAGGATAATACGGTCGTCGCCCTTTATTTTTCTGACAAGGCGAAGCATATACGGGTCAACGTGAATTCCACGGCTGTCGCAAATAAGCTCTGCGTAAATCTCACGGTTGTAGTTGACTGCTTCGTCTACGCAAACGCCACGACATTCCGGGTACATCGGACGGTCACCGGTTGCGTTGGTGTGGTGTGTTCCGATTCTCAAGCCGTATGGCATAAGAGCCTCAATGTCCTGTGGAGAAGCCTCACTGTGAGCAACCGAGAAGGCTACCGAGGGGGTCTTTTCCTTTGCATCTAAAACAAATTGAAGTATGTTTTCTCTTTCGGGAGCAACTGCCCATACTTTAACGAGGTCGTATGCAGCGTCAATTATAGGCATATGCTTGCTTCTGTCAACGGGTCCTTTCCAAGGATTTGACTCTCTGTCACAGCCGAATTTGGGGTTGAGATAAGGTCCTTCCATATAAAGACCACCGATGTTTGCACATTCGGGCTTTTTCATAGCCTGACGGAGAGTGTCGATGGCTTTCACGTAGGCAGCTGTGTCCATACTGAAATAAAGAGCAGGCAAAAGAGTTGTCGTTCCGTGCTTCAGGTGGTGCTGGCTTGCAACTATCGGGTCGTCCTGAAAGAAAATTTTCCCGTCTGAATGGGTATGTATATCAACAAATCCGGGTCCTACGTACTGCCCTTCTGCGTCGTATATCTCGCAGCCCTCCGGAATGGGAGTCTTTCTCATTTCGCCAAACGATGCAATTTTTCCGTTTTCAACGAAAATCACGGCATCGGGAATGAAATGGTCACGCATTATCAGGGTTGCGTTTTTTATTGCTATCATTTTTCAAGCTCCATTTCCTTTAAGATTTTCTTGCCTTCATCAATCAAGGTTTCGGCAACGCCTGCCTTGAAGTTGGAGCTTCTTGCCTCGTAGCCACCTTCGTCGTATGCTTCTTGCATCGGGAAGTAGCCTTCAAAGCCGTTGGTGCAGCAGCAAGGAATAACAAGCTCAAAGCCTTCTGTGTCCTTGATGCCTCTGCCGATATTGGTGAAGGGCTCACCCGGGATACCAACGAAGGCAACGGGTCCGATTGCAATGCCTGCAACGATAACGTTGAACGCTTCGGGGCCGTTTTTGAGACGAACCATTCTGCCTGCCTCGGCAACTACTGTTGTGAGCATCATTCCCTTGTAGGGAAGCTCTTCATCACGACCTGCAACATGCAGGTCGTTTATGCGTATAGCCTCGGGAAGCTGTTCGGGAGTGGGCATATTTGATGCGAGGAGTACCTCGTTCTGCTTATATTTGAGTGAGTCGACGTCAACGTAGTTTACCTTGTCGTAGCATTGTAATACACCACCTGTAACAACTCTTGCTATGTAGCGTGAGTGACCGTAGCCACGTGATACGTCGTCAAAGTCCATGAACATATCGTTGAGGTCGCCGGGCTTTGTGTGAACGTTAACGTGGTTAACGTCGCCCTGCGCTCCGTTGAAGAAAATACACTTTGTGTTGTCGATGGTCTTTTCAACGGTTCTTCTGAGAAGTCCGGGCCAGTCTGCCGAGATTTTGCAGCCACCAACTACGTCGGGGTGGTTTGCAAAGTTTACGAGAACTACCGTCTCTGCTCCTTCTCTGTCAAAACGAACTACGCTTACTCTTTCGTCAACGTCTCCGATCGGTGCTAAAATCTCAGGATTGTTTACACCGGGGTTGGTACGGATTGAGCCGTCCTTCATGCGAAAACGGCGAACAAAGGCAACGTTGGGCGCTTGTCCGATACCGTAGCCCATTTTTGCAGGCTTCAAATCGTCCAGAGCAAGCTTTGCCGCATCAGCCATTTTGTTGCAAAGGAACTGAGCGTACTGCTCCTCTAACGAGTCCTTCTCGGGTTTGAGCAAGAGGCTTGGTCCTGTGTGCGTATGGGTTGCTGAAATGAAAATTGCCTCTTCGGGGACACCTGTAATCTCGGTGATGTGCTTGCTGAAGGTTTTGCATATAGACTGTCTTATTCCAAGATGGTCAACGCAAAGCATTACAGCCTTCTTTTCGCCGTAAGAAACAGCCATAGTGTTGATTTCCAAATCGTCTAAAACACCTTCTGCAAAACGGGGAATGAAATAACCCGAAATGCTTATTCCCAAAGGGGGATTGATGTTTACTCTGCTAAAGCCTATTTTCAAAGCATTCATATTTTTCTCTCCTATGATACAGTATTGTAATTCTAATCAAAATAATTTTATCATTTTTAATCTGTGTTGTCAAGAGTTTTTATTTTTTTATGGAAATAAATCGCAACACCTTCGTAATTAAAACGAAAATAAAAAACTATTGCAAATTTGAAAGTGATGTGCTATAATGAATACATAAAACGAAACCTTAAAAATAAATTATAGGAAGTGATATTATGAATATCAGCGTAGAACAGCGTAGAAACGAAATTGTTGAAATGGTTGGCAGACAGGGAACGGTCAGAGTTTCTGAGCTTAGTAAGATGTACGGGATTTCCGAGGTTACAATCAGAGGAGACCTCGAATGTCTTGAGGCGCAGGGACATTTGAACAGAGTTCACGGTGGAGCAGTAGGAACGGGTAAGCTTTACGCCAATATGGATTTGGGTGAAAGATATCTTACCAACGCTTCTTCAAAGAAGGAGCTTGCAGAGCTTGCGGCAAGCTTTATTCAGGATAACGACACCATTATGATGAATGCCGGAACCACCCTTACCTACATTCTTCACGCAGCGCAGGGCAAAAAGAATATCAGAATAGTGACTAATTCTATTCAGAACGCTATGGAAATCAATGCCTTTCCGGGATTTGACGTTATTCTTTTGGGTGGTGAAATTGATAACAAGTATCAGTTTACATACGGAGACGACACCTTGAATCAGCTTGAAAAGTATCACGCTGACAAGTGTATTCTTTCGGTTGACGGAATAAATATGAAGGATGGTCTTACCCTCTATTACGCTAACGAAACAGGTATTATCAGGCAGATGATTAATGCATCCGAGCAGGTAATCGTTGCAGCCGATGCTTCAAAGATTGGTAAGAGCGCATTCTCTTGTGTTGCCTCTGTGTCAGATATGGACGTGCTTATTACCAATCGTACCGACAAGAAGGACGAGATTGCTGAAATTAAGTCACTTGGTATTCAGGTTTATACTACAAAATCGTAAATTGGTTTTCAAAAACGAAACGAGAAGATTATGAAAAAATTTATTGGAATTGATATAGGAACGACGTCTCTCAAGGCGGCAGTATTTGACGAAAAGGGAAAAAGGCTCGGGCTTAAGGCTGTTGATTATACTCTTGACACCGACGCATCAACGGGATTTATAGAATTCCCTGCCGAAAGATACTTTGAGATGTGTGTTAAGGTTATTGCCGACCTTGAAAATGAATGTGGAAAAATTGATGCTCTTAGCATTGATACGCAGGGCGAAACGCTTATTCTTACCGATGAAGAGGGCGTGCCTCTTTGTCCTGCAATCGTGTGGCTTGATAACAGAGCCGTAAAAGAGGCAGAGCAGATTGCCAAGGATTTTGGTCACAAGCTCGTTTACGACGTGACGGGACAGCCTGAAATTACGGCTACCTGGCCTGCGTCAAAGCTTCTTTGGGTGAAGAATAATCGCCCTGACGTTTTTGGAAAGCTCAGGAAGATATTTTTGCTCGAGGATTGGATTTTGTATCGTTTGACGGGTAGCTTTGTAACAGAGCCGACGATACAGTCCTCTACCATATATTATGATATACATAATATGAAGTGGTGGAAGGATATGCTTGACTATATCGGCATAAGCGAGGATATGCTTCCGGAGGTTGTCAAGAGTGCCAAGGAGGTCGGAAAATACAAGGATATTACCGTCGTGTCGGGTGCGCTTGACCAGATTGCAGGTGCAATTGGAGTCGGCGTCACCGACGAGAGCATCATAAGCGAGATGACGGGAACGATAATGGCAATTTGTGTTATGAAGGACACTCCACCACCTTATCGTGCCGATAGTGTAGTGCCCTGTCATCTGCACGCAATAGAAGGGAAATACTGTATGCTTCTCTGGTCGTCTACTGCAGGAATGGCGTTGAAGTGGTTCCGTCAGCAATTTGCAGAGGAGCTCTCGTTCAGACAGCTTGACGAAATTGCAGAAAAAGTGCCTGCAGGCTGTGACGGAATGACTATGTTACCGTATTTTTGCGGCTCGGTAATTCCTTATTATAACCCCGAGGCGACAGCAACCTTCTCGGGTGTTACTCTCTCTCACACCAAGGCGCATTTTGCCCGTTCAATTATGGAGTCGATCGCCTTTGTGCTTCGTAGTAATCTTGAATACGCTCAGGTTGAAAAGGACAGCGAGCTTCGTATTACGGGTGGCGCTGCGTCAAGCCCTCTCTGGTCTCAGATGAAGGCAGACGTTACGGGTAGAAATCTTCATACCGTTGCCGAAGCCGAGACGGCTTGTCTTGGAACGGCTATTCTTGCAATGGTTGGCGTTGGCTTGTACGAGTCGATTGAGTCGGCTGTAAAAGCTACCGTTGAAACCAAGAGCACCTATTCGCCAAGTGGTGCAGATTATGAAAAGGCATACGAGAGATATTGTGAGTTGGATAAGAAAATACAGTTAAAGTAAATAAAGGGGCTGTAAAAAAACTGATATAGTTTTTTTACAGCCCTGTGCGTTCGGAGATAGCCGAAGGGAATCGAACTATTATCGCCGAGAAAAGCCCTTTTCGGTCTAAATTTTCCCTTGTCGCTTGGAATACGTGTAGTATTCCTGCACTTCGCTGAAAAATTTATCCT
>JAZNRH010000045.1:0-3317 GCA_045590615.1 Eubacteriales bacterium | reverse complement strand
CCTCAACGAGTATAGGCTCGAATGCCTGAATTGAAAGTCTATGAAGTGTAGGAGCACGGTTAAGAAGCACGGGATGTTCACGAATTACCACTTCAAGAGCGTCCCAAACCTCTGTCATCTGATGCTCTACCTTCTTCTTAGCATCCTTGATATTGGTTGATTTACCTGTCTCGACAAGTCTCTTCATAACGAAGGGCTTGAAGAGCTCCAATGCCATCTCCTTGGGGAGACCACACTGATAAATCTTAAGCTCAGGACCTACGACGATAACCGAACGTCCTGAATAGTCAACACGCTTACCGAGAAGATTCTGACGGAAGCGTCCCTGCTTACCTCTGAGCATCTCTGAAAGAGATTTGAGAGCACGGTTGTTAGGACCTGTTACGGGTCTGCCTCTTCTTCCGTTGTCGATTAATGCGTCAACGGCTTCCTGAAGCATACGCTTCTCGTTCTTGATAATAATCTCGGGAGCTTTCATCTCAAGAAGCTTCTTGAGACGGTTGTTACGGTTTATAACCCTTCTGTAAAGGTCATTGAGGTCAGACGTTGCAAATCTGCCACCGTCAAGCTGTACCATAGGTCTGATTTCGGGTGGAATTACGGGAAGAACGGTTAAAATCATCCATTCGGGCTTGTTGCCTGAAAGTCTAAAGGCTTCAACAACCTCAAGTCTTTTAACAATTCTCGTCTTTTTCTGTCCCGTTGCAACTGCAAGCTCATTCTTGAGCTCCTGTGCTGTCTTTTCAAGGTCCATATCCTGAAGGAGCTTCAGAATAGCCTCTGCTCCCATTCCGGCTTCGAACTGTCCCTCGAACTTTTCCATAGCCTCACGGTACTCTTTTTCTTCAAGCACCTGCGTCTTCTGGAGAGTAGTAGCCTTGGGGTCGATTACTATATATTGTGCAAAGTAAAGGACCTTTTCAAGCTGCTTGGGAGAAATGTCGAGAAGGAGTCCCATTCTTGAAGGAATTGCTCTGAAATACCAGATATGTGACACGGGAGCTGCAAGCTCTATATGTCCCATACGCTCGCGTCTTACCTTCTTTGTGGTGATTTCTACTCCACACTTTTCACAGACCTTACCGAGATATCTTACCTTTTTGTATTTACCACAGTAACATTCCCAATCCTTCGTCGGACCGAAGATTTTTTCGCAGAAAAGACCGTCGCGTTCGGGCTTGAGTGTTCTGTAGTTTATTGTTTCCGGTTTTGTGACCTCGCCATGTGACCATGAGCGAATCATTTCGGGAGAAGCCAGACCAATTTTTATTTTGGCAAATTCTTTATTATCCATTACCTATCTCCTCCTCACATATTATCGTCGTCTAAATAGTCGTCGTTTTCATCATCGTACTGAGAGTCCTCGCTGTCGCTGCTCCAGTCGTCGAACAACGGATCGTCCATATCGTTGACGGTTTCACCTATCATAGCAGAATCGATATTGTCCTCTGCTGCGTGAATCTTTGCGCCCTCTTCATCAATGTTTTCGTGGAGCTCAATGGCATTTCCATCGTGGTCAAGAGCCTGAATATTGAGTCCTAAGCTCTGAAGCTCCTTAACGAGAACCTTGAAGGATTCGGGGATTCCCGGAGTAGGAATGTTCTGTCCCTTTACGATTGACTCAAACGCATTTACACGTCCAACGATATCGTCGGACTTAACTGTAAGGATTTCCTGAAGTGTATAAGCTGCGCCATACGCCTCAAGAGCCCAAACTTCCATTTCTCCGAAACGCTGTCCACCAAACTGTGCCTTACCACCAAGAGGCTGCTGTGTAACAAGCGAGTAAGGACCTGTTGAACGAGCGTGAATTTTATCGTCTACAAGGTGATGAAGCTTGAGGAAGTACATAACACCTACGGTTACAGGGTTGTCAAAGGGCATACCCGTTCTACCGTCGTAAAGCACTGTCTTACCGTCAATAACCTTATATTTACCCTTTGCTGCAAGTGCAGAAAGATATTCGGTATCAACTCTTTCCTCAGGAGTAAGGCGTCTGAGAATTCTCTGTCCGTCCTGCTCCATTTCCTCGTATACGTTCTTACCATCTACGTTTTCACCCGGGATAACGTCACGGTCGAGACCTGCAAGACGCTGAAGCTCTGCAATATTCTCTTCCTTTGCACCGTCAAATACGGGGGTCATAATCTTCATACCAAGCTTACGAGCCGCAATACCCAAGTGTACCTCAAGCACCTGACCGATGTTCATTCGGGAAGGAACGCCCAGAGGATTGAGAACTATATCAAGAGGAGTTCCGTCGGGAAGGAAGGGCATATCTTCTGAAGGAAGAATTCTCGAAACGACACCCTTGTTACCGTGACGTCCTGCCATTTTGTCTCCGACAGAGATTTTTCTCTTCTGTGCAATATAAACCTTAACGACCTTATTTACACCGGGAGAAAGCTCGTCCTGATTAGCTCTTGTAAATACCTTTACGTCGATTACTATACCACTTTCACCGTGAGGAAGCTTAAGAGAGGTATCTCTTACTTCTCTTGCCTTCTCACCGAAAATAGCTCTGAGGAGTCTTTCCTCTGCAGTGAGCTCGGTTTCTCCCTTAGGAGTAACCTTACCTACCAGAATATCGCCCGAGTGAACCTCTGCACCGATACGCACGATACCGTCTGCATCAAGGTCCTTAAGAGCCTCAGGTCCTACTGACGGAATTTCACGCGTGATTTCCTCAGGACCGAGCTTTGTATCTCTCTCCTCGTGTGAATACTCTTCTATATGAATTGAAGTATAAACGTCATCTCTTACGAGTCTTTCGTTGATAAGAACGGCGTCCTCGTAGTTGTAGCCTTCCCATGTAACAAAGCCGATAAGAGCATTCTTACCAAGAGAAATTTCTCCGTTCTGAGTAGCAAGACCGTCGGCAATAACCTCGCCTGCTTCAACTCTGTCGCCCTTTGAAACAATGGGACGCTGATTGTTACACGTGCCCTGATTGGTACGCTTGAACTTGATCAGCTGATATACGTCCTTGACGTCCTCATCGTTGAGGATAACGATTTCGTCTGCCGAAACCTTATCAACAACACCTGCCTTCTTGGCAAGCACGGTAACGCCTGAATCAACTGCTGCCTTGTACTCCATACCCGTTCCGACAATCGGAGAGTCGTTTACCATAAGGGGAACTGCCTGCTTCTGCATGTTAGATCCCATGAGCGCTCTGGAGTTGTCGTCGTTTTCAAGGAAAGGAATAAATGCAGTAGCAACAGATACCACCATCTTGGGCGATACATCCATGTAGTCGATATCTTCGGCATCAACTACGACGATTTCCTCGCGCTGACGGGCAGTTACCTTCTTGT
>JAZNRH010000044.1:0-61365 GCA_045590615.1 Eubacteriales bacterium | reverse complement strand
GAAGTTTCAAGAGGTAATTTTTGTTCATATCAAGGCATCTTTTCCGAAGTAATACTTTATGTATTACAAGGGAAAGTAACGAAGATAGGGACGAAAATCACCCTTGAAACCGACAAGAGTTCGGCTCCCTTTGGCTATACCACCGGTGGAGAATTGCACTCCGCCCCGAAACAATGTTTTTATATATTATATTCTCATTATTCAAAAAAGTCAACTAAAAAATTTAATATTAAAAATATTGACATTTAATTTTTAGGGGTTATAATATTTATGAATAAAAAATTTTGGTGAGAGGAAAAATATTGACATTATGGCAGACTCCTTATTTTTCGAAAAAATCGTGCCCAACGTCAAGGGCGTGCCCATAAAAATAAGCAAGCACAAGGAAAATCACCTTGTTCCTGCAGGCTATATCTGTTCAAACCCTCACATACACAGCGAGCTTGAGCTTTTGCACATTCTCTCGGGCGAGCTCGTAATAAGGCTGGAGGACGGTAGCGAGCACGTCTCCCGTACCGGTGACGTTGTTTGTATAAACTCGAACGTCCCACACTCGACCTACGTCCCGAAAGAATGTATATTGAAAAGCGATATGCTCCACTTCAATACAGACGAGTTCATTACCCCTACCTACGTCAATCTCATTTCCAAGCTGGGCAGCAAAAGCTTTGAAATAACAAGAGACGAAGAGCTGACTCACTTTTTCAATGAGGCAATCCGTCACGCCTCGACTCCCGAGCCTTCGGGGGCATTGTATCTTAAATCGGTAGTCTACGGAATTCTTGCCGTACTTTACCGAAACTCCTTTCTGATAGACGAAAGCGAAGGAATTGACGACAATAAGCTGAAGAGAATAATGCCTGCCCTCGACTATATTGCCTCTCACTATAACGAAAACATTTCTCTTGACGAGGTCAGCAATATAAACAATATGAGCAATTTCTATTTTTGCAGGCTGTTCAAAAGCCTTTTGAATATGGGCTTTACGGATTATCTGAACACAGTGAGAGTTCACCACTCGACAAAGCTGCTTGCTGAAAGTAATCTGAGCATTACAGAAATTGCCCTCGAAAACGGCTTTTCATCGGTTTCGTATTTCAACAGAGTTTTCAAATCCATTCAAAACTGCTCACCGTCGGAATACCGTAGATTTTCAAAAGAAGGAAGAACGTAAGAAAATGGGGCTGTAAAAAAACTGATATAGTTTTTTTACAGCCCTGTGCGTTCGGGGATATGTAACTAAAATTAAACAAGTTATGCTTTTCGGGAGTCGAGAGGGTGCTTTTTGCTAAAAAGCCCCCTCTGCTTTTATGAGGGCTCGCCTTTTTTTACATCCCCTTCGTTTAGTTCAGATACGTTTCAAGGTATTCCTTCTTTATTTCATCGGGCACCATACTGCCACCCGTTGCCCATACGATTTGAGTTGCCGTCTTTTCAACCTTGTTCTTATGAGGACCGATAAAGGCAGCACAGCTGGAGGGCTCGATTTCAATTCCCTCGCTCTTATAAAGAAGTCTGAGATAGTCGTAAAGCTTTTTATCACTGACTGTGTAAACACCCGAAACAACCGGTGTCATAACCCTTGTAACCAGCGACGAGGGTGATGCGCAGGCAAGACCGTCTGCGTGTGTTTTTCCCGTCAATCCAACGTCGTGCACGTTGGCGTTTTCAAAGAGCTGAGTCACTATTCCGAGAAGCACTGACGGACAGTTGCTCGGCTCTACAAAATAGCACCTTACGTTGTCACCGTAAATTCTGTTGAGTCCATACGTTATACCACCGGGAGCACCACCGACTCCTGCAGGAATGTACACCACGAGTGGATGCTCGGCATCCACCGTAATTTTTTTATCTCTGAGCACTCTTTCAAGACGTCTTGCAGCAACAGCGTAACCAAGGAAAAGGTCAACCGATTTTTCATCGTCAACAAAATAGCTCGTCGGGTCACTTTCGGAGTTCTTTCTACCCTCTGCTACGGCTCTTGAATAATCGTCTGAATACTCAATGACGTTTACTCCCCTGCTCCTCAAAAGAGCTTTTTTCCATTCCTTTGCGTCCTCGGACATATGCACGATAACCTCAAAGCCGATTGCAGCACTCATTATGCCTATTGACATTCCAAGGTTACCCGTTGAGCCGACCTGAACCTTATAGCGCGAAAAGAATTTTCTGAATTCGGGGGTATCGAATTTTTCATAGTTATCAGAATAAGTAATAAGTCCGTTTTTTACAGCAAGCTCCTCGGCGTGCTTGAGCACCTCGTAAAAGCCACCCCTTGCCTTGATTGAGCCTGAAACTGCAAGGTGAGAGTCCTTTTTCAGCCAAAGCGTACCGTTCTCTATTCCCAGCGCCTTTTTCATCTCGGGGATTTCGACAAGCTCCGACTCAATTATTCCACCCGTCGCCACAGTCTCGGGAAATACCCTTTGTATAAACGGAGCAAACCTCAAAAGTCGCTCTTCGGCATCGGTAATCTGCTCATCTGTTATGGGTGTTGGCGCTTCGTTGAAGCTCAGCTTATACGGATTTTCCCAATAAACCTCTTCTCCCCTTGAAATTGCCTTTATTGTGGGGTCTTTTTCAATAAAATCATACGCACTCATATTTTCTCCTCCTCTATTTGAACACGTTATAATATTGCAATAATCTGTACTCGTTGAGTAAGTCAAGCTCCCCACCCGTCGCCTCAGACGGTCTCTTGAGCTTTTTCTCGGACTCGGAATAATATGCAAAGAAGCTGACTGCAGGCATCCTTGAATGAAGCTCATCAAGATAAACGAAATATTCGGGCATTGCTACTCCTGCCTTCTTCATCATCATTACGGGCAAGAAATTTATGCTCGAAAGCAGATTTTCCTCTTCGGGTGTATCATAGTTCGTCCATATCATAAAGGGAACGGTATACTTCTTCATCGTGCCCTGATAGGTATTCTGAGTGTCTCCCATTACATGAGAGTAAAACGCTGAGTTAAGGCTGGGGTGATGGTCTCCGAATAATACCAGCATGGTCTTTTCATCAAAGCCTTCAAGCGCGCCTATCAGCTCGCGAAGAGCGTCATCACTCTTTTTCAAAAGAGTGAGATATTGATTTGCGCTGAGCACGTCAATCCCCTCAACCGTCACCTCTGACTCAAAGTTTCCGTACTCGTATCCACCGTGATTTTGCATAGTAATGGCGAAGGTGAAAAGCTTTTCGCCTTTTTTTTTATTCTCAAGTCGCTCTGCGATATCCCTGAAAAGAGTTCTGTCACTTACAAAGCCTCTTATTTTTTCATCGCCCGAAAGCTCATCCTGAAAATAAACCTCGTCGAAGCCAAACACGTCGTAAACTATATTTCTCTTCCAACCCGTCGAAAGAAAGGGGTGCATTGCGACGGTGGTGTAGCCGTTGTCCTCCATAACCTCGACGATGGTGTTCGCTTCGGTTTTGATATACTGCTGATACGCAACCGAGCCGTAGGGCAAAAACGCCTGCGTGTTACCCGTCAGAAATTCCCATTCCGACGAGGCTGTATTTCCACCGAACACCGAGGACATAAGGTAGCCCTTGGTACAGTTTTCCTTCAAAGAATTATAAAACTCCATAGGGTTATCGCTCGTTTCAAATTCTCCCAAAACAGAAAGGTCGGCAAATGCCTCGGACATAACTACGATGATGTTGGGCTGTTCGGCATCGGCTTGGGTGGGTGAATAACGGGAGAAAAGCTCCTCTGCCCTTTCGTTGCTGTAGCCCTCCGGCATTTCAACCCTACTGTCTCTGGCTTCAATCAGGAAATTATAGGTAAGTCCGTTATACTTAATTCCGTCGGTTGCCCAGAGCTGCATATAGTTAGTGGAATTATTCATACAATATGACACCGTAAAAAGAGAAATTCCAAGAGCTAAAACACCCGTTATTCTCGGAAGCTGATTCCTCTTTGATTTAACTGTGAGCTTGGTTATGGCTACCACGAATAAAATTGCAACAAATACGATGATTGCATAATTGACCCTTGAAGTCAGCTCGAGCTTGTACTGTCCGACAACCGACGCACCCGTCTTGATTGAATATATATCGCTGAATTTAATCTCACTTTTTCTGAAGCTTATTACCATATAATCTATAAAGGCAAAGCCGAAAAGCAAAGTATCAGTCAGCCCAAGCGACCATTTAATGCTATTTGTCAAAAGCAAAAACAGATAGCAAAAGCCTGCGTTGAGAGCAACGTTGCCAATCAATGTGGGCGTATTGAGAATTCTCGGGTCGCAGGACAGCATAAGCTGTAAAACGAGTGTGACCACAAAGGAATTGGCAATCGGCAACAGAATATCAACAATCGGATTACGGCGCAGCTCAAAGCGCACGAGCGAAAAGAAAATAAAAAACAGAGCTACCACCGAATATCCCCTTCTCGAGAAGGGCAATAGCTCACATTCGCAAAAAATTATAAACAAATAAACCAAAAGGAAGGCTATGTAAAACAGCCTCGTCGGTTTTATTGATATTTTGAAAATCGGTCTTTTTTTCATTCGAGTTCTCCTGACACGTATTTTACATACATTTTACCATACAAGTGTGAATTTTTCAATATAAAATGCAAGAATAAACAAAAAAATTAGTTCTTTGTTGAAAATGCACTGTTTTGTTCAAACTTTGTACACAATATCGTGAGATAATACAAAAAGAATTTTATTATTACTTATTGACAACCTGTATATATTGTTGTATAATTATGTAAAATAAATGAATAAAAATACAAGAGGTGCTAAAAATGGATAAAACAAAAATCAAAAAGGTTGTTCTCGCTTACTCGGGTGGACTTGATACTTCTATCATCATTCCGTGGCTCAAGGAGAACTACAACAACCCCGAAATCATTGCAGTTTCAGGAAACGTAGGTCAGGCAAGCGAGCTTGAGGGTCTTGAAGAAAAGGCTATCAAGACGGGTGCTTCTAAAATCTACATAGAGGACCTTACGAAAGAGTTCCTTGAAGAATACGTATTCCCTTCGGTTCAGGCAGGGGCTAAATACGAGGATTATCTCCTCGGTACTGCCTTTGCCCGTCCTCCGATTGCCAAGAGAATTGCAGAGATTGCTCTTGCAGAGGGCGCTGACGCTATCTGTCACGGCTGTACCGGTAAGGGTAATGACCAGGTAAGATTTGAGCTTGCTATCAAGGCGTTTGCTCCCGATATGCCGATTATCGCTCCCTGGAGAGAGTGGGACATCAAGTCTCGTGACGAGGAAATCGACTATGCTGAGGCTCACAACGTGCCCCTCAAGATCAGCCGTGAAACCAACTACTCAAAGGACAAGAATATCTGGCATCTTTCTCACGAGGGTCTCGACCTTGAGGACCCTGCTAACGAGCCTCTTTATAATAAGGAAGGCTTTCTTGAAATGGGTGTTTCACCCGAAAAGGCTCCCGATAAGCCAACCTACGTAAAAATCCACTTTGAAAAGGGTGTTCCCACAGCAATCGACGGAGTTGAAATGGACTCTGTTGCACTCGTTACCAAGCTCAACGAGCTTGGTGGAGCTAACGGTATCGGTCTTCTCGACATCGTTGAAAACAGACTCGTTGGTATGAAATGCCGTGGTGTATACGAGACTCCCGGTGGAGCTATTCTCTACAAGGCTCACGAGGTTCTTGAAACGATTACTCTTGATAAAGAAACCTCTCACTACAAGGCTCTCGTTGCTCAGAAGCTTGCAGAGCTCGTTTACAACGCTCAGTGGTTCACTCCATTGACAGAGGCAATTCTCTCCTTCGTTAAGACTACCCAGAGAACAGTTACAGGCGACGTAACTCTCAAGCTTTACAAGGGTAATATGATTAACGCAGGCGTTACTTCTCCCTATTCACTCTACGATCCCGAAATTGCGACCTTCGATGAGGACGAGGTTTACAATCAGGCTGACTCGGCAGGATTTATCAACCTCTACGGTCTTCCCGTTAAGGTTTATGCAAAGATGAAGGCAAAGAATAACATTAAGTAAGAGGTAAAAATGGAAAAGCTTTGGGCAGGAAGATTTACAAAGGAGCTTGACAAAATCGCCTTCGGCTTCAATTCGTCAATCGACGTTGACTCAAGAATGTACCGTCAGGACATTACCGGCTCGATTGCGCACGCCAAAATGCTCGTTAAACAGGGCATTATTGAAGCAAGCGAAGGAGATGCAATAGAAAAAGGGCTCATTTCAATCCTCGAGGACATCGACTCGGGCAAGCTTGAAATAAGTGCTGAGGCAGAGGATATACACTCCTTTGTCGAGGGTGAGCTGACCTCAAGAATCGGTGATGCAGGAAAGAGACTTCATACTGCAAGAAGCCGTAACGACCAGGTTGCCGTTGACGTAAGGCTTTACCTCAAAAGCGAGGCTGAGGAAACACTCGGCTTAATCAAGGAGCTGATTGCTGCTATAACCGAGCAGGCTGACAAAAACCGTGACACTATTATGTCAGGCTATACTCACCTTCAAAGAGCTCAACCCATTTCGTTTGCACATCACATTCTTGCATACGCAATGATGCTGACAAGAGACGTGGGCAGAATTGAGGACGCAGTAAAAAGAATGAACCTCTCGCCACTCGGCAGCTGTGCACTTTCTGGCACTACCTACAACACCGACAGATCGCTCACAGCAGAGCTTCTCGGCTTTGACGGATATACCCTCAACAGCATCGACGGTGTTTCGGACAGAGATTTCTGCGTAGAGCTTCAATCGGCGCTCGCACTGACTATGACACATCTGTCAAGGCTTTCCGAGGAAATTATCCTCTGGTCGAGCTGGGAATTCAAGTTCATTGAGCTTGACGACTCCTACACAACGGGCTCAAGCATAATGCCCCAAAAGAAAAATCCCGATATGGCAGAGCTCATCAGGGGTAAGACGGGCAGGGTTTACGGAAACCTTATGTCCACCCTCACTATGCTCAAGGGTCTCCCCCTTGCATATAACAAGGATATGCAGGAGGACAAGGAGTCAATTTTTGACAGCTTTGACACTGTAAAGGTATGTCTCAGAGTTATGGCTCCTATGATTGCAACCATGACGGTGCTCAGCGAAAACACACTCGCTGCTGCAAACAAGGGCTTTATCAACGCCACCGACCTTGCTGACTATCTGACAAAGAAGGGCAAGCCCTTCCGTGAAGCATACAAGCTCACCGGTCAAATCGTGCGCTACTGCATAGAAAACTCTCTGGTGCTCGATAATATGTCACTTGAAGAGTACAAGTCGTTTTCGGATATGTTTGAAAATGACCTCTATGACGAAATCAATCTCTTTACCTGCGTAAAGAAGAGAATTTCTCAGGGTGGCACAGGACCTGACTCGGTTGATAAACAAATTAAATACTTAAGAGAATATCTTGGCTAAATACAAATGGGCTGTAAAAAACCAAATTGGTTTTTTACAGCCCACAATTTTTATCAGATAATATTTTCAATAAACCCACAAGCCGACTTGATTGCGTGTGTAAAGCGTTTTTTCGAGCTGTTGCACTTGCTCGTCTTTGAGACAATCAAAGCGCCTGCAGCGCCTCCCACTAACATTCCGATTGCAAGCCCCTGCATAATTTTAATCGTGCTATTCATAAACCTCTACCCTTTCTTTTATTATCTTCCATTACATATTATTTAATAAAAATAAAATTTTATTCAATTGAGCCTTGATTTTTCTAAACTCTTGTGATATAATATACTGAACTAATGTGAATCGGAGGCAAAACAATGGAACTTAATATAAGCAGAATTTTTTCTCTCATCATCACGAGATTAAAATACATAATCATAGTTGCTTTGATTTTCGCAGCTTTATTCTTTGGATTTACAAAGCTATTCATCGATGAGAAATACGAGTCGTCGGCTAAAATTCTCGTTGTAATGAATACGACAACCTCGAAATCTACCGAGGCAGCCTTCGTTAAGGAAGCTGTTCACTCATATCTTGAAATATTTAATACAACCAAATTCTTAACCGAAGTTACAGAGCTTTACAACGCCAACAATCCGGAAAACGAGTTAAAGCCTTCGAAGCTCAAGGAAATGACCAGAATCGAAGCGTCCTCAAACACCGACGCGCCCTCCTTCTCGGTTAAGGTAACGTCGGGAAGCTCGAAGCTTTCCTACAACTTGGCAACCTTGATTTCAAGCCATATGATTACCAGATCTGCCGAATACGAGGCGCTCAACCCAATCAAAATCATCGACAATGCAATAGAGCCTAAATTTCCATCATCTCCCAACATAATTCTTAACTCAATTTTGGGCTTTGTGCTCGGTGCAGCAATCGTTATCGGTTACCTCGTTGTCAGAGAAATGTTCGACAACAAGATTAAAAATCTTGAGGACATCACATCGTCGTGCGAAATACCCATTCTTGGAGTTGTTCCCGACGCAAGCAACAACGACTCGGTAACCAGCTTCGAGCAGGTCCTTCTCGACTAACTCAAAAGGAGAAAGTATAATGGCTATAAAAAAGAGAAAGCACTCACATCATTATTACGATTATTACAAAGACGGTTCGTCGGGCTCGGCAACACTTTTCGCAGTTAAGGAAGCGTATAAGACGGTCAGAACAAATCTCATTCTCAGACTCGACAACAAGCCCTGTCACATAATCGTCGTTACAAGCTCGGTTGCCAAGGAGGGTAAATCTACCTCGACTATCAACCTTGCTATAGCTCTCGCTCAGGCAAAAAAGAAGGTCCTCGTTATCGACGGAGACCTCAGAAGAAAGATGGCTACAGCCTACCTCAAGCATAACGGAAAGGTTGGTCTTCCCGGTATTCTGGCAGGCAAAGTAAAGTTAGAGGACGCTATCATTCATACCAAGCACGAAAACCTCGACTTTATAACTGCAGGCATGGAAGTCCCCAATCCCTCCGAGCTTCTTGCAAGCGACGAGATGAGACTCTTGCTCAAGAGCCTTGAGAGTAGCTACGACTACATTCTCATCGATACACCCCCTATTACGATTGTATCAGACGCCCTTCCTCTTATCAAGATTTCTGACGGCGTAGTTTTAGTTGCACGTGAGCTCACCCTTCACAGAAAGGAATTCAGCAAGCTGATTTCCAATCTCAAGCTGATTAGTGCGAACATTCTCGGTATTATATATATCGGTACAGATACAACGCACCCCTACTATCATTCAAAGGGCTACTACAACAGATATTATCATAGGAACAATTACGACAAGCGTTATGATAAGCAAACAAATTAGTTAATATGCACAAAAAATAACGACGTTATACATAACTTTTTAACAGTTAAAAACAATAATTGTTAAAAAGTTATGTATTTTTTTGAAAAAAATGCTTGACATATATAAAAAAAGTGATATACTTTAATTAACATCTTCTACGCAAATTTGGAGAGTTTAGCCTATATGACACCGTCAAACAACGATTTAGTAAATCTTGTCAAGAATGGCGACCAACAAGCATTCACCGACTTGACAGTTGAGTTTGATGGTATGCTCAGAGGCCTTGTTGCAAGCTGCGATGTCGACGCAGAAGAAAAGAACGACTTGTATCAGGAGGCATTGATTGCTCTATACAAGGCAGCTCTTTCCTACAAGCCGAGTCTTGAGGCTTCCTTTACAACCTTTGCGAGAATTTGTATCAAGCACAGCATAATTTCTGCATTAAGAATATATTACGGCAAAAAGAATTTTCCTATTCGCTCTTCCCTTTCGCTAAACAGTGAGGATGATGAGTCGGTGGAAATTCGCAGTCTTGGTCAGGCTACTGAGCCGGAGCGCTTGCTGATTGAAAAAGAGAGCTACAAGGCTCTTTTGAACAGGATCGACAACTCGCTTTCTCAACTTGAAAACGATGTGTTGAAGCTCTACATTCAAGGCAAGTCCTACGGCGAAATATCCAATCGGTTAAAGATGTCAACAAAATCGGTTGACAACGCTATCCAAAGAATCCGAGGCAAGCTGAAGTTATTAATCAGGACTTAGTATATCAGCCAATATGTTCACATAGCTTAAAAAGAGCATTCCTTTCAGGGAGGGTGACGGTGAAAATCCGTCTGTGGACTTTGCCGAAAAGGCGATAAAAAAATTTAACCGAGAGAGGTAACCCAAAATGTACGAGGACAAGACATTAATCTGCAAAGAATGTGGCAAGGAGTTTGTGTTTTCAGCAGGCGAGCAGGAATTCTACGCAGAAAAGGGCTTGACAAATGAGCCCAAGAGTTGCAAGGAGTGCCGTATCGCTAAGAAGGCTAACGGTAGAGCTCCAAGAGAATTATTCACAGCAGTATGCGCTAACTGTGGTGGCGAGGCTAAGGTTCCATTCCAGCCTTCTAACGATCGCCCTGTTTACTGCAGTGCATGTTTCTCTGCTATGAAAGAGCAGCAGTAATATATAATTACAGTGAGCAATTTCGATGTGCAATAGTCAAAAGACTATTGCACATTTTTTATCATATAGGAAATTGCTTTGAATTAACCTCGCCGTTTTGCCTTGCTTTAGTTTAGAAAAAGTAAGGATAGGCGAGATTCGCCAGCGACGGCTCGTCGCTTTTTTATCATAATAATAGCTCTGCAGCAGCCTCGACGTTTTGCCTTGTTTTAGTACGGGATTAATAAAAATTTATTTCAAAAAAGAGTATACAAAAACAGCTTTTTATGTTATAATTTATAAAGAGGTATTATATTATGAAAAAAATTGACGATAGACATAAGAAAGAACAACAGACCACTCCCCCCGACGAGAACGTCGTATGTGGCAGAAACGCCGTACTTGAGCTTATTCGCTCGGGCAGAAGCGTTGACAAGCTTTTCGTTAAGCAAAACGACATCGAGGGCTCTCTGCTCGTAATACTCGGTGAAGCAAAGACAAGAAAAATTCCCATCGTTGAGGTAAAGCGTGAAAAGCTTGACGAGCTGGCGCAGGGCGTTATGCATCAGGGAGTTATTGCAATGGCAGCTGCAAAAAACTACGTTGAAGTTGACGACATTCTCGCAATAGCTCAAGAGCGTGGCGAAAAGCCGTTTATCGTTATTGCCGACTCTATCAACGACCCACACAATCTCGGTGCGATTATCCGTAACTGTGACGGTGCCGGAGTTCACGGTCTGATTATTCCCAAAAGGCATTCATCAGGACTGACTTCAATTGCATCACGAAGCTCAGCAGGAGCTATAGAGCACCTTGCCGTTGCAAAGGTATCGAATATTTCTGCTACTATAAACGACCTGAAAAAGAAGGGCGTATGGGTAGTAGGCTGTGAGGCAAACGGTCAGCAATATGACACAATCGACTACGATATGCCACTCGCCGTTGTTCTCGGAAGCGAGGGTGATGGTATTTCGCCACTCGTAACTAAAAACTGTGATTTCATTGCCTCTATTCCAATGATGGGCAAGGTCAACTCGTTGAACGTATCCTGCGCATCGGCAGTCGTACTATTCGAGGCAGCAAAATCAAGAAGAAAGAAATGAAAGGAAAGATTGGCAAATGAGTAAATATACGTTCAAAAGAAAAGAAGTCAAGAAGGAACACGTTATGAACGCGTCTGCCTCACCCGAGGAAAACACTGCAGTATTTGTAACAGCCCCAAAAAAAGAAACGAACTCTGAGCTCGAAGACCTTTTTGCGCCCGAGGAAAGCACGGGCTTTAGTCTCAAAAATATTTTCAAACACAAGTCCTCTGATACCGACGACGAGCTTGAAGCCAAGCTTGACGACATTATGAAGGAAGAGGATATGTCGGTAGACGATATAAAAAACAACCTTGCAAACGGAAACAGGGTTGACCTCGCAAACGTGTTCACCGACAAGAAGCATCACTCCGAGGATGCTCCCGTACAAGCCGAAGAGGAGGACACCTACGAAGGACTCGAAGAGCCTTTGATTGAAGAGGATGAGGACGAAGCGCCCGTACCCGTGGAGGACGAGGACATCTACGTTGTTGAAGAGAATGACAACACAGAGGAAGAGACTCCCCTGACCGAAAAGCCGAAAAAGGTGAAGAAGGCTAAGGAAGTCAGAGAATATCTTGCTCCGATTGAAAAAGAGGAGTTTATAGATATTTACAAGAAGAAGGAGCGTTCCTCTCTTATAAAATTGATTCTGAGCGCAATAGCCACCATCCTTCTTATCTATGTCGAAACAAAGGCGCTCCCACACCCCGAATGGCTTATGTCCGGCAGATTCGGAGTTTTATATCTGCTTATAGATATGCAGTTAATGTTCCTCAGTGCATTCTGTGTTCTCGACAACATCATTGACGGCGCAATATCTCTGTTTAGCTGGAAGCCCAACAAGAACAGCATAGTATTTTCAGCCTTCCTTGTTTCGTTTTTACAGCTTGTTCTTCACCTTGTGATTGACAGATACTCAAAGGACGTAACTGTTTACTCATCAGTTTTCGCACTTACCGTTACCGTAATGGCGCTGGTAGGATATATTGACACAAGGCGTGAGCACATCACGTTCAGAGTTGCAGCTCACTCCAACGAAAAGAAGGCTGCAACTGTACTTGACAGCAACTCTCAGGAGCACGACAACTTCAGCGAATATCTGCCCGAGGACGCATCACTTTATAAGATTTCAAAGGTTGATTTCGTATCGGATTTCTATAAAACGACCACACGCAAATCACCTTTTGATGAAAGCTACAAGATTATTATTCCTCTCGTCTTTGCAGCGTCGATAGTGTTTGCAATTCTCAGCGCAGTTCTAATCGAGGGAGCGAATATTACAAGTGCAATTAACAGCTTTGCGCTTGCATTTATGATGGCTATGCCAATATCCTCGCTCTTCGTTGTAACGCTGCCCTACTTTATCACCACCCTTCGACTCAATAGAATTAATTCTGCTATAATCGGCGAAACGGCAATTGATGAATATGCCGATACAGCCCTTATATCCTTTAATGACAGCGACGTTTTCAATCCCAAGGGCATCAAGATAACCTCTATAAAAACCTACGGTGAAAGCAGAATTGACAATACGTATCTCATCACTGCCAAGGCGTTCAACCTTGTTGGTGGTCCTCTTGAGGACGTTTTCAATCGCTCGGTTATAGTTACTGCAACCCGTGAAAACAGCGACTCGATTATCTCGCTTGCAGAAAACGGCTTCAATGCCCAAATCGGCTCTAACAACGTTTTCATAGGAAATCAGGACTACATCGAAGCAAACGGCTTTACTCACATTGACGATACTATAGACAAGACCTTTTTATCCTCGAACGGACGTATTCTCTACGTTGCTATCAACGGTGAAGTCAGTGCTAAGTTCTATGTAAAGTATGCGCTTGGTATGAAGTTCAAGACTCTTCTCGACTCGTTCTGCAATCTCGGTATTTGCATGGCAATCAACTCTCGTGACCCCAACCTTGACACTGCCTTTGTTACTCAAATCCTGAAGGATGAGAGCTACCCCATTGTAGTAGTCAAGAATCTTGAGCTGCCTACACCCGAGGAAAACGAGCCTCTTGAAAAGGCGTCGAGTGGAATTGTTTCGGCATCGGGCGTTATGAATATGCTTCGCACCTTCCTTGCCACCGACAAGCTTTCAAGAATTATTTCAATTAATACACTCGCAAAATACATAGCCTTGATTTTCGGCTTCACTCTAATCGTAGTAGCCTTCCTTGCCGACGGCTCACACGAAAAGATTACACCTTTATTCATTATGCTCTATCAGCTTATATGGTCGTTACCAATTATAGGAACATCATTTTTCGGATAAAAAGTGGCGAGCCCTCATAAAACCAAAGGGCGCTTTTTAGCAAAAAGCACCCTCCGAACTTCCGAAAAGCAATTGTTTAATTTTTATCATATAGCATTCTAAACTGAATTTATTTTTGCTCAACACCAACCGTACAAACAAACTTTTCTGCCATTCGGCAGGGGTGATAAGACCTCTTCGATATTCTCAAGCCCTCTATTCCCATATCCTCTTCACGATTGATATAGGTGGCAAGATTGTGACGGGCAAATTCACGAACGATTATCTGATATGCGCCCTGAACGCTCTTTAATGCCTTTTCTACGTGAACAAAAAGCGTATCGTTCAAGACCTCGCCAATTGCAAAGGAAACGATCCTTGAGTCTGCACGGATTAAACCACCCGTCAGTGCGTGGTTGTCAAAAATAGTAAAGAAATCACGAACAAGGTGCTCCATTTCGTAAAGGGCAGTATCGTCAAAGCCGGTTGTGTCTCTACTCAAAGCAAGATAAAAATCGTAGACCTCCTGCAAATTGGAGGAGTCGATTTTCTCATACGACCACGAAGTGCAGTTGGATATAAACTTATTAATGTGGTTGCGCTGACCTGCATAGCGCTTACCCGACATCTCGGCTAAATCCGAATGAAGATAGATATAATCCGACCACGCCTCGTCGGTTGCAAGCTCACTCACACTATAATGCTTTTTGAGCTCGTTGACCTGAGCACCCGTCAAAAGTGTCATTGGCATAGAGCTTTTACCAAGCATTTGAAAAAGCTCCTCCACGTTTTTTACGATATTATTGCCAAGGCAAGCATAGCTGTCCCTGCCATTTATGGTATGACGCAAGTATAAAGCATTCTGAGTTTTTGCAAAGTGGGTATTGTAATACTCCTGCCACGTCTGAATGACGTATGGAGTAAAATCGCAAAAGTCAGATGAAAATTCACCTATAGCTGATGCTATAGGTGAATTGTTCTTTATGCTGACCTCTTGAAAAGAGTCAATCATTTCTTGTTAAGAATCTCCTTAATGTCGGCAAGAAGAGCTGCTGTTTCCTGCTGAGCCTTTCTTGTCGCTTCAATTTCAGCCTTTTCTGCTGCTGCAGCGTCTGCTGCTGCCTGCTCCTCTGCAGCCTTCTTTGCAGCTTCTTCATCGACTGCAGCCTGCCTTACAGCTGCTGCCTCTGCGTCGAGCTTATCACGAAGAGCTTCGGAACGGTTCTTGAGTGATGACATTATCTTAATGATTACGAAAATAGTTAAAGCGATAATTAAAAAGTCAATTATGTACTGAATAAAAGTTCCGTAATTAAGAGTTACAGGGGCTACTGCCTCTTCTACGACGGTAACGCCGTCCTCTGCAAGAACTGCATCGCTGCCCTCCTTGAGCACGTAAACAAGGTCGTTAAAGCTTGCCTTTCCTGTAAGAAGTGAGATGCATGGTGTGATGATGTCTGCAACGAGTGATGAAACAATAGACTTGAAAGCACCACCGATTACAACACCTATTGCCATATCAACAACGTTGCCCTTAGAGATAAACTCCTTGAATTCCTGCCAAAAACCTTTTTTTGCCATTTTTGTGTTCTCCTTTATTTTTGTATTTTATTTTTATATTCCAGAGCTGCCTGCTCCGTTTTGTTTTCTCCAAAATGATAATACTGACGGTTCTTCAAATCGTCGGGAAGATATTGCTGTTTCACCCAATGATTTGGATAATCGTGTGGATAAAGGTAATTATCCTTTTTGTCGCCCTCGCCAAAGTAATGATTGTTCTTAAGTCTTGACGGCATATCCTGACCGAGTCCCTTTTGCACGTCCTCGGTTGCCGAAGCAATCGCCATATACGCGCTGTTCGACTTGGGGGCTGTCGCAAGAAGAATTGCTGCCTCGGCAAGTGGTATTCTCGCCTCGGGTAAACCGAGCTGAAGAGCCGAATCGACAAGCGATTTTACAATGACCGAAGCCATTGGGTAAGCAAGTCCTATATCCTCGCTTGCTATAACCAAAAGTCGCCTGCAGGGTGAAATCAAATCACCACCCTCAAGAAGCTTTGCAAGATAGAAAATCGCAGCGTTTTCATCAGAGCCTCGAATGGACTTCTGTAAAGCAGACAACAGCTCGTAGTGAGCATCTCCGTCTCTGTCAAAGGACATATAATTCCTTGCAAGCACCTGCTTTGCAATCTCTTCACCGATAACCTCTTCACTTATATGATATGCAAGCTCAAGAGCATTGATAGACGCTCTCAAATCTCCTCCACCTGCAGTGGACAGAGACGTTACTGCTTCGGGAGTAATAGTCTTTTGAGTTGAGTTTTCACGGTTGAGACAGTCAAGCGCCCTTTCAAGAGCCTTGGCAACTGCAAGGTTGGAAAGTGGCTTGAACTCAAAAACCGTAGAACGAGACAAAATAGCCTTATAGATATAAAAATACGGATTTTCGGTAGTAGATGCAATCAGGGTAACTCTTCCGTCCTCGATAAACTCAAGCAGCGTTTGCTGTTGACGTTTATTCAGGTATTGAATTTCATCTATAAAAAGCAGAATGCCCTCAGAACCAAAAAGTGTACCCGTCTCAAAAAGCACGTCCTTTATATCCTTTGTCTGAGCAATCGTTGCGTTGAGCTTTTTGAGCGTCATTCCTGCGTTCTTGGCAATTATATTTGCCACTGTGGTTTTTCCCGTACCCGACGGTCCGTAAAAAATCATATTGGGCAACACGGGAGAGGAAATAATCCTTCTGAGTGGCGCATTCGCTCCAAGTATATGCTCCTGACCCACAACCTCGTCAAAGGTGGTGGGTCGGAGTCTTTCAGCAAGTGGTATCATCAGTTATAAAGGGGGTGCTTTTCACAGAGCTTTTCAACTCTTGCACGGATTTCGTCTGCCTTGTCAAATTCCTTGACCGTCATATAAATCAGATGAGCTATCTCGACCATATCCTCATTGTCAAAGCCTCTTGAAGAAACGGCTGCAGTACCGAGTCTCACGCCACTTGTAACAAATGGGCTTTCAGGGTCGCCGGGGATTGCGTTCTTGTTAGCTGTAATATAAACCTCGTCGAGTCTATGCTCAAGCTCCTTGCCCGTAATACCCATATTTCTGAGGTCAACGAGCATAAGGTGATTGTCTGTACCACCCGATACGAGATTAAAGCCTTCCTTGAGCATTGCATCGGCAAATGCTGCGCAATTAGATACAATTCTCTTCTGATATTCCTTGAACTCGGGGCTGAGCGCCTCCTTGAAGCATACTGCCTTTGCAGCAATAACGTGCTCGAGAGGACCACCCTGCATACCGGGGAATATAGCCTTGTCAATCTTCTTTGCATACTCCTCACGACAGAGAATGAGACCACCTCTCGGACCACGCAAGGTCTTATGAGTGGTTGTCGTAACAACGTCTGCGTAGGGTACGGGATTTTCGTGAAGTCCTGCAGCTACAAGACCTGCAATATGTGCCATATCTACCATAAGATACGCACCGTTGTTGTGAGCGATTTCGCCAAATCTCTTGAAATCAATCTTTCTTGGATAAGCCGATGCGCCTGCAACGATAAGCTTGGGCTTGTGCTCCTTAACAAGCGCCTCAACCTTATCGTAGTCTATCATACCCGTGTCCTCTTCGACACCGTAGGATACGAATTTATAGTTAATACCCGAGAAGTTTACGGGACTACCGTGAGTAAGGTGACCACCCTGGTCGAGCGCCATACCCATTACTGTATCGCCATGCTCCAAAAACGCCTGATAAACTGCGATATTAGCCTGAGCGCCCGAGTGAGGCTGAACGTTTGCGTGCTCTGCGCCAAAAAGCTCCTTTGCTCTTTCAATCGCAAGCCTTTCTGAAATATCAACACACTCACAGCCACCGTAGTATCTCTTTCCGGGGTATCCCTCGGCATACTTGTTGGTCAAATGGCTACCCATAGCAGCCATAACTGCTTCTGATACTATATTCTCGCTGGCAATAAGCTCGATATTTCTTCTCTGACGGACAAGCTCCTGCTCCATGGCATCAGCTATTTCGGGGTCTGTCTTGCGTATTAATTCTAAATTTTCTTTTAACATTTTTGTTCTCCTAAAAAAATTTTTCCAAGTATATTATAAAACAAATGTTATTATTTTTCAATACCTTTTCAGAATAAAAAAGCCTTCTCGGTCAAAAATAATGACAGAAAGGGTGTGAAAGCGTGAAAAAAACAAATAAACACAACAGAGTGGACTCGTTTTTGTCAAATAATCCAATGCTCGATGCCGAAGCAATAATCGATATGCCCATCATAGATGCGCAAGCCTACGACGTGCCTCTGCCATATTGCGACACCACAAGACATATGCGTGAAAGATGCCGAGTGCAAGATAAAAAGAAAAGCAACGACGTACTGAGCTGAGGTAAGGTAGGAAAATAACAGGGATTGACGAAAACCGTCAATCCCTGCGTCGTAATTCTATTCAAGTTTTTTGTATAGACTGTGCGTTTTGCTACAGCCGATTTGGATTTTACTCTGCAATCTTAAACGTCTTTCTTAAAACCTTATCGTTAAAGCTGAAAAGTTCCTGAACCTCTATCTCAATATCACTTGTTTCATTATTTAATTCGAATGCAGTTTCAACCTCGATAGATGAGCCCTTTTTAATTTTCTTTGATAGGTTATCGGAAGAATAATTTGCACTGTCATCTACAAAGTAACAAGAATTTAAGCCTACCCCGTCCTGATAAGCGCTATCCGAAAATGCAACGTTAAAAGAAGTTGGATTATCGGAATTGTTAGTGAAGGTATATTTAATTATGGCAATAGGATCTCCTTCCCAATCCTCAGCAATTCTACAAGCATCGATTGTGACGGTGTATTCGCCCAACGTTTCATTGTCATTGTTTACTACGTTTTCGGTCGTTGCTTCACCTTGCTCTCCGTCCTCACTGTCTGAGGCACTGCTAATTGCCATAGCGCCAAAACACACAAGCACCAACACTACAAATACTACTGTTAAAACTCTTTTCATTTTAATCTCCTTTTAATAAAATATATAATTGCATATGCTAATAATGCCGATACAAAATATGTAAAAATATCTAATAGGTCAAACGTTCCCGAAAACACGCCGAGCAATTGAGCAAACTCCCACAATGTACCAAAAGCTACTGCTATAATAACAGCTACAGCTTGTTTGCAACCTACAGACAAAATCAACGTAAGTGAACAAGACCAACACGCATCAGGAAGATAACCCCTAACAGTATTAAAAAATGCTCCGTCCAACTTATTTTGGGGTAAAGGAATTATCTTATAAGCCATCTTATTAATAAACGTGGTCGAAGGTATAGTCACATATATCAAAAAACCTATAAGTAAAAAAACGACCCCTAAGAAAATCACCCAAAAATTCAATTTGTCTCGTTTTTTCATTTAATTCTCTCCAACGATTAAAATTATAGCACAAATGTGTTCTTTTGTCAACATATGTATTCAAAAAATATAAGAAATAATTTTACAATGGTAGTTGAGGTGATTTTATGTCAGAAATGTATCTTGACTCCAAATCAGTAGGAGAAGCAATTTATATCTGCAGAAAGAGAAAAGGAGTTTCGCAAGAAGCTCTGAGTGGTCTTGCCGACATAGGAAGGACACATCTGAGCGCAATCGAAAGGGGAGAAAGAAAACCAACCTTAGAAACCCTGTACAGAATAAGCCTTGCTCTTGAAATGAAAATGAGCGACATTGTAATCGAAATTGAAAAACTGATTTAATCCACCATAAGAAAATCAACGTGGGACTTTTGACTTCAAAAGTCCCACGTTGGTTTTTCATTCCCTTACTTTTTCTTTATGAAAGCTCCAAGGAGCTTTCGTAAGAACTTGGGTGGCTTTATAGTAATAATCTTCATATTCTGCTCCTTTCTAACAGGTTACGAAAAATGCGCCTGCAATAATAATAACAATCGATTCAAGCACAATCAAGGCGCTTTTCGGCATAAAAAATGCCAGCAAAAGCCCAAAGCCAAACGACGCAACACAAATCCCGATACCTCTCGCCCGTCCGTGCATCCAGTCTCCCCCCTACTATTGATATAATATGCAAAAGAGGAATATGTGACACACATTTTATAAATCAAAGTCACAACCTCCGGCTTAGCCGGAGGTTGTGACTTATGAGGGCTCACCTATTTTTATAAGCATAACAAGTTTTTAGTAATATAAAACTAAAATTAAATAAGTTATGCTTTTCGGGAGTCCAGAGGGTGCTTTTTGCTAAAAAGCATCCTTTGGTTTCTTTTTGCCCTCAGCTTTCAAGGTAAAGGTGAATTCGCACCACGAATTTTCCTCGGACTTAACCCAGATTTCCTCGTTATGCTGATCCATAATCGTCTTGGAAATATACAAGCCCAAGCCAAGCCCCGACTTGTCCATACCTCTTGAACTGTCCGACTTATAAAATCTGTCAAAGACGTGTGGCAGCTCGTTTGAGGCAATTCCATCCCCCGTATTTCTTACGCTGACGAATATCTTTTGTGCATTCTCGTGGAGCTTGAGAGAAAGCTTACCACCCTCGTTTGAAAACTTGATTGCATTGTCAATCAAATTATACAAAATCTGATGAATTGCGTCCATATCGGCAACGGCAACCATATTGTCATCGTCGCACTCAAAGGAAACGTCCAGCTTCTTTGAGTCAATTCTCGACTCGCAGGAAATCAGCACCTGTCTTGCAAGCTCGCAGACGTCAAACGGACGCATATTGAATTTTCTTTCGCCCGACTGAATTCTCGTTATATCAAGCAGTGAATTAACCAGCCTTGCAAGTCTTTTGACCTCAGACGAAACGACACCGAGATAATGCTCGGTCTTGTCCTCGGGAATTGCGCCCGAAAGTATTCCGTCAATAAAGCCCGATATCGTAGTCATCGGAGTTCTCAGGTCGTGAGATATATTTGACAAGAACGTGCTTCTGTTTTCCTCAAGCTTTTCAAGGCTTCCCGCCATATTATTAAAGGCTGTGGCAAGCTCTGCAACCTCATCGTCTCCCCTCACCGGAACACGCACGTTAAATTTCCCCTGAGCAAAGCTCTTTGCGGCATAGCTCATTTCCTTGAGTGGCCTTGAAACCCTCTCGCTGACAAAATAAACTGCTGCAAGTGATATAATAAATATCCATATCAGCGTCATCGTGATTGTCGAGCCTATTTTTTCAAGAATAGGATTGGTATTCTCCGAGCATATAAAAACTGCACCCGTATTTTCCTCAGCCTTGTTATCGGTCCACGCAATAGGGTTGATATTTATGGGAGAAATCACGTTGATGTGCTCTTTTTCAAACAAGCCGTCAAGGTCGGACACCGAATAGTCCTTCATAAGATACATCTCGGCAAGCGTAGGTGAAAGCTCGTCCGGAATTATTCCTTTACCGTTATCACTGGTAACAAGCACTCTGCCGTTATGGTCGGTTATGAAAATAACCGAGTCGGTGTTTTCGGCATTTTTGTTGATAAACTCATTCACGTAGCCGTTGTCCAGCCTTATAACCAATTCAAGAGGCTTTTTGCTGACAGCCATAAGACCGTTGAGACCCGAGTATATGCTCTGCGCAGTATTCTCCATCTGGTCAAGCTTCATTTCGGTATATGATCTGTCAACGAGTGAGGTAACGACCATACTCAATGCCAAAAAGCTTATTACAACGATAATCATAAAGGTGAGAATGTATTTACCGAATATGCTTTTATACATTTTCGCCACCCTTAAAGAAGCTCGAATTTATATCCTACGCCCCATACCGTCTTAAGATTCCACTTGTCGCTTACGCCCTCAAGCTTTTCACGCAATCTTTTTACGTGAACGTCAACCGTTCTTGAGTCTCCGAGATAATCAAAGCCCCACACCTTGTCGAGAAGCTGGTCACGGGTGAAAACTCTGTTGTAGTTAGAGGCAAGGAAATAGAGAAGCTCAAGCTCCTTGGGGGGAATATCAACAGCCTTTGAATTGAGCTTAAGCTCGTATTTTCTAAGACTTATTTCAATGTTCTCAAACTTGACTACCTCGTCCTCTTCTCTTCTGTCTCCGGCAGTGTAACGGCGAAGCACAGCCTTGACACGTGCCGAAACCTCCTTGGTATCAAAGGGCTTGACGATAAAATCGTCTGCGCCAAGCTCAAGTCCGAGCACCTTGTCGAAGACCTCTCCCTTGGCAGTAAGCATAATAATGGGCTTTTGAGACATTTCTCTTATTTCACGGCATACCTGCCAGCCGTCCTTTTTGGGAAGCATAATATCGAGAAGAACCAAATCGGGCTCGTATACCTTGAAAAGCGCGATACCCTCTGCGCCGTCTCCTGCACTCTTTACCTTATATCCCTCGTTTTCAAGAAAAATTCTCAACAGCTCGCATATGTTCTGGTCGTCGTCAATTACAAGAATTTTTGTAGACATAATTTATACCTTCCTTTCAAAAACCTCTGTTTTAAGAGTCTTTTATGTTATTCGCTAAACTTTGTTCATAATTGAAATATTAACAAAATTTATTACTTTTCTATATTTTACCAAACTTTTTTCATCTTTTGTTTAGCAAATTGTGAATTTTTATTTAATTGTCACCCTTATAATATCTCCCTTTTCACAGCCCTCGGGGCGAGGAATGGAAAGGTTGATGAAATTCTCTGTGTAGCCGAGCACGTTACCGTTTTTGAAAAACTCTGCAAGTATAGTATACTCCCTGCCCAGATTTTCACGGTATATTTCGTTATATACACCTTGGGCAAGCTCGGACATCACACCTGCCCTTCTGTGCTTTTCCTCCTGAGAGAGCTGTCCGTCCATTTTCGAGGCAAGCGTTCCCTCACGGTTGGAATACGGAAAAATATGAGTGTGCAAAATCCTTGCCCTTTTTATAAACTCGAGGCTCTCACAAAAATCAGCCTCGCTCTCACCGGGGAAGCCGCATATCATATCGCAGGAAAGATTAGCCGTTGGGAAATAATGCCTTATATCCTCGACGGCACGATAAAGCTCGTCACTCGTATAATGACGTCGCATAGCCTCGAGCACTCTGTCCGACGCACTCTGTACCGACAGATGAAAGTGAGGCATTACACCCTCAATCCGAGAAAGTCTGTCCAGCCTTTCTCTTGTAAAAAAAGAGGGGTTGAGTGAGCCGAAACGAAGTCTTGGAAAATGGTTTTCACTCTGTATTCTCTCTACGAGTGAGCAAAGTGCTTCCTTGCTGTTTCTATCCTCTCCATAAGCCGAGGTTTCAATACCCGTAAGTATAATTTCCTTGTAGCCCGACTCTCTCAGACTTCTCACCTCTGAGAGCACGTCCTCCTCATTGCGTGAACGCACTCTGCCCCTGACGTAGGGCACGTAGCAATAAGAGCAGAAGTTGTTACAGCCGTCCTCGATTTTAACGTACGCCTTGACGTATTTACAAGAGGTTATACCGAGTCTTTCATATTCTGCCCCCGACAGACTCTGCCGTCTGTCAAACCTCTCGCCTGCTATTATTCTATCTATATAATCTGCGACCTCGCCCTTGTTGACGTTGCCCGAAATATAGTTTACCCCGTCAAGCTCTGCGTCATTCCCTGAGGCACCCTGAACAAAACAGCCTATTACTGCCACGGGTGCGCCATATCTCAGCGCCCGTCGGATTGCCTTTTTGCACTTTGAATCACTCTCTGCAGTTACGGTGCAGGTATTTATTATATAAGCGTCACAGCCCTTTTCAAATTTTGCTATCTCGTAGCCTTTTTTCTCAAGCCTTTCGGCTATTGCATCGCTCTCGTATTGGTTTACCCTACACCCGAGCGTCAACATTCCTATCTTCATCTTCATACCTCTTTATGAAATTTTATCACAAAGAAATACAAAAGTCAATAAAGTTGTCAGTAAGTGGTCATTGTATGTCAGTCGATGTCAGTGTATAATAGTAAATGAAGGGGGGAGCAAAGAAAAAAATAAATGTAAATTTTCTAAAAATTTCAGCTTGTTTTTCGCCCTCGAAAAGTGGTGCAAAAAAAGGATTTCAAGAAGTGAAAAAACAGGAATTCAAGAAATGTGGAAAAAGGATTTCAAGAAGTGAAAAAAGTAGAACGTAATAAGAATAATATAAATAAGAATGACTTTAATAAGAATGACCCTATCCTTCTACCAAAAAGGATAGGGCGAAAGAAAGGACACTAAAAATGCAATTGCTTTTAGTATTCCCAATCGGCTACGTTGCCACTCTTTATAAAATACTCGTTTTTGATAAAGTGCTTGTCGGCTGTGTAGCTGTCTACGATTACAAGCTTGACCTTCATCTTTTGTGGAATGATGTTTTTTATGTAGACCGAGGCAAGCTGTCCGACCTCTACTCCACCCTTCCACTCGGCAAGTCCTGCAAGGTTCGGAGCTAGCTCAACGAAAATTCCGTAATTCTCGATACTCCTTACAACGCCTGCCACCGTCTGACCGACCTTGAACCGATTTGCGTTCTCCAGCCAGGTGCCAAGAAGCTCCTTGTGAGACAGCGAAATTCTGCCGTTTGAGACGTTGCCCCTTATATCAAGTGGCTCTTCTCTTGATTTAACGACAGCCTTTATATGCTGACCGAGAACGAATCTGTCGCTCGGATGTGATATACGGGAAACCGAAATTGAGTCTATAGACAAGAGCGAAACTATGCCACAGCCTATATCGCAAAAAGCGCCGAATGGCTCGAAATGCGTAATCCTTGCATCTATTACGTCGCCTATTTCAAGCTTGTTGAGATATCTTTTGACACATTCCTCCTGAGCACGTCTGCGTGAAAGATATGCCACGACCTCGCCGTCCTCGTTTTTGGTAATGCTCTCCACTATAAACGAGACAGCCTTTCCTACCCTCGTTATAATCGCAATGTCTCTCGGGATTTTTCCGTCCTCGCTCCATGCGACCTCTTCTCTTGGAATAATGCCTCGGCATACTCCCAAATCAAGTGAAAGCTCATAGCCCTCTCCACACAGGGTTACTATTGCCTCTAAAATTTTTCCACTGCTCCTCGCCTCGTCAAGTGCCGAAAGGCTGGACATAGCCAACCTGTTAGACGGGGTTTTTATCAACATTCCTTCGGGAAAATAATGTCTTTCGTTCATCTTACGCCTCCAATGTTTTTACTTCATTTTATTCATACTTCTTTTGTTTATGCCATATTTTACATTGAAGGTCGTGTTCGATTTTGTAGAAAGATGGAAGGATAAAAAATAATTGAGGGCTGCAAAAAACCAAATTAGTTTTTCACAGCCCTGAGTGTTAGTGGATTAGGACAGCTTATCAAACGCCTTGATTATCTTTTTCAAATGCAATCTTGCCTTAGGATATCTCTTGGTGTAGTAGGACTCAAAGTTTTCTACCTTGTCTCTTACAAGGAACTGTCCTACCGTACCAAAGCCCTGCCAGTTATCGTATACGAATCCGAAGTCAAAGTAACGCTGGTCAAGGATTATATCGAGAACCTCTTTGGACTCGTTATCTCTGAGGTAACGTGTCTTGAGAGCGATTTCGTAGATAGTTGGTGTAAGGGTCTTCCACGATTCGTAGGAGAGTGCCTCAACACAAGCTCCGACAAACTCGAGGTCCTTAGCCGTCTTGGGAATTGCAGAAACGGTGTGCTCACCGTAAACGTGTGAGTGATACTCACTCTGATACTCGTCCCACTTGGGCATAGGAAGAATTCCATAGTCGTCCTCAAAGTTACGCATACTCGTCCAGGTGAGGTGAATGAGGTAACCTGCAGTTATAATAGACTGCTTGTTGATGAACATATTGTATTCGTCAAAATCATCGGCATCGCTTGCTCCAACGCCCGTAGTGTTATAGTAAAGGTCGAAAAGAGTCTTTACGATATTGTTGATTTTGTCGGTCTTGATAGAATAAGTGGGAACGCCATTTTCGTCCTTGAGGGTTACGGGGTTGTCGAATGCCCACAGCCACGAGTTGGTAGTGTTTGAAATCGGAAGGGTTGCGCCGTAGAAGTCGCCTGCAGAACGGTCGCCCGAGCCGTCGGTGTCAATATAGATGTCCTTGATTCTCGAATAGAACTCATCATAGGTCCAATTGCCGTTCAATACAAGCTCGTAGAGATTGCCTAAATCCCACGAATTCGCAAGGTTCTTGTTGAAAATTAAAACGCAGGTATCAAGAATTGCAGTTGCGTTGAGGTCGGAAATGGCAAGAATAGACTTTCCGTCGTATGTAAGCTCGGTGGAATTTGATGCTGCCCACCAGGGCTTTGTAAAGTCAACGTGGGGTACGTCGTACCAATTGACAAAAAGGTTCTTGGGAACCATACCACCCGTTGTAAGAACGTGGTTTACAACAAGGTCGAATTCATCAGCGCCCGACATTACCGACTTGGCTACGTGAGAAGCAACGGTATTGATGTCCGAGCAATACGTAAGCTCTATTTTACAATCGAGCTTATCCTCAACTGCTCTGTTTCTGGTCGCCTTTGCATCTTTAATAAGGTCACCCTTGTTTACGTCTTCTGCAGGAGTGAACATTTCGTAACCGTCGTTGTGACATACGACACGGAGCGTCTTGCCACCAAAGTTAAGGTTATCGTCAAGCCCGTCGTCTACTGCAGCACGCTCGGCAAAGATATCGCCCTTTTCAAGAGCTTCTTTCGAGTTTTCTTCTGTAGCTGCATTTTCCTTCTTCTCGTCTATCTCTTCGTCCTTGCTGCAACCAATCATAGCAAGCGAGGAAAGCAGAAGCGAAAGCACAAGAATAAGCGATAACAGTTTTTTCATATTATACCTCCCAGTATCAAAATAATTATATCGTAATAAATTATAACATAGATTTTACATTTTTACAATAGGTTTGTTAAAAAAAGCACAAAAGCCCGTTTTCAGCAAAAAAGCGGCGAGCCACCACCGGCAAAGCGCGCCTGTCCTTACGTTTTCAAAACAAAACGGCAAGGTTGATTATAGCCAAAGGGAGCCGAACTCTTGTCGGTTTCAAGAGGTAATTTTCGAGGATAAATTTTTCAGCGAAGTGCAGGAATACTACACGTATTCCAAGCGACAAGGGAAAATTTAGACCGAAAAGGGCTTTTCTCGGCGATAATAGTTCGATTCCCTTCGGCTATACGATAAAAAGCAAGGAGACCCTTGAAAATCAAAAGTCTCCTGTTGCTCATTCGATTACGAAAGCTTATCGAATACTTTTATTACCTTCTTCAGCGAGAGCTTCTCAAGTGGGAATCTCTTGTTGTAGTAGGATTCGAAGTTTTCGTTGCCTCCTTTGACTGCGTTGTAGCAGGTATAGCCGAACTCGTTCTTGTAGATAAATCCGAAATCAAAGTAACGGTTATCAAGAATTATATCAAGAACCTCCTTGGACTCGTTGTCTCTGAGGTAACGTGTCTTGAGCGCAATTTCGTAAATGGTTGGTGTAAGGGTCTTCCACGATTCGTAGGAGAGAGCCTCAACGCAAGCGCCGATGAACTCAAGGTCCTTAGCCGTCTTGGGAATTGAAGAAACTGTGTGCTCGCCGTAAACGTGTGAATAATATTTGTCCTGATACTCGTCCCACTTAGGGAATGGAAGAATTCCGTAATCGTCATCAAAGTTACGGAAGTTTGTCGAGGTAAGCTCTGCGATATATGTATCATATATAATCGACTGCTTATTCATAAACATATTGTATTCGTCAAAATCATCATCGGTGCTCGAGCCTACACCCTGGGTATTGTAATAAAGGTCATAGACACTTTTAACGATATTATTGATTTTGTCGGTCTTAATGGTGATTGTGGGAACACCGTCTTCGTTCTTGGAGGTTACAGGATTATTAAATGCCCACAACCAGGCGTTTGTCGAGCTCGCAAGAGGCAGAGTTGCACCGTAAAAATCACCTGCAGAACGGTCACCCGAGCCGTCGGAGTCCATATAGATGTCCTTTATTCTCGAATAGAAGGCATCGTAGGTCCACTCACCGTTCAATACAAGCTCGTAAAGATTACCTAAATCCCACGAATTCGCAAGGTTCTTGTTGAACGCCATTATACAAGTGCAAAGAATTGCAGTTGCATTAAGGTCGGAAATTGCAAGGATACATTTTCCGTCGTACGTAAGCTCGTTTGAGGTCGATGCTGCCCACCAGGGCTTTGTAAAATCAACGTAGGGTACGTCGTACCAGTTGATAAATAGCTGTTTTGTAATCATACCTGCCGACGTCAACACGTGGTTAACCAAGAGGTCGAACTCATTTGAACCCGACATAACCGACTTTGTTACGTAGCCTGCAAGAGTAGTAATATCTGCACAATAAACAAGCTCAATGTTACAGTTAAGCTTATCCTCTACAGCTCTGTTTCTTGCTGCCTTGGCGTCTTTAATGAGGTCGCCCTTATTTATAGCTTCTTCTGCAGGAAACATTTCGTAGCCATCGTTGTGACATACGACACGAAGAGTCTTACCCTCAAAGTCAAGCTCGTCGTCAAGTCCGTCGTCTACTGCAGCACGCTCAGCGAAAATATCTCCACTTGCAAGCGCATCTTCGTTATTAACCTCTGTCGAAACGTTTTCCTTATTACTCTTTACCTCTTCATCCTTGCTGCAGCCAATCATAGCCAGCGTTGAAAGAAGAAGCGAAATAACAAGAACTATTGATAATACTTTTTTCATTTTTGTAGTTCTCCTTTTAGATTTTATCAATGTATGGTTATTATACCATACCTTCAAAAATTTTACAAGGCTTTTACAAAACTTTATAATTTTTTTGATAATTTATCAAAAACGATACAGTGAATTATTCAACGTTTGACCCGTAGCGTTTTATTTTACGGGTAGTGGTCTTTTCAAGACCCTTGGTGAGTATTTCAATCTTTTTGATATGCTTGTAGGAGGGGATTTTTGAATTGACCTGCTCGGCAATTCCCTTGATAACCGACTCCAGCTCCTCGTTTGAGGGATGGTGACCGAGCTTTGCTTTGATAAAGTCGATGTTGGGGAAAATCTTTGCTTTGACGGTGACACGTCCTGAGCTCTTGTCGGATACGACGATTATATCCTGAAGCTCCTCATAGACTGAAAGTCGGTTTTCAAGCTCCTCGGGGAAGATGTTTTTGCCGTTTTCTGCAACGATTACGTTTTTGATTCTGCCCTTGATGTAAAGAGCGCCGTCGGGGTCGATCTTTCCGAGGTCACCCGTATGAAACCATCCGTCACGAAGTACGGCAGAGGTTGATTCGAGGTCGTTGTAATAGCCCAGCATAATATTGTCGCCTCGGGCAATTATCTCACCCACGCCCTCTGCGTTGGGGTTATCTATCCTGATTTCAACACCGGGTATGGCAGTTCCCGTTGAGGCAGGGTTGAAGTAAAAGTCACTGTTTCCTGCAAGAAGTGGAGAGCATTCTGTGAGTCCGTAGCCCTGAAGGGTGCGTATGCCAAGGGCTGTAAAATCGTCAACGATTGCAGTGTCAAGCTCTGCTGCGCCTACGATAAAAAGACGAAGCTTGCCACCAAGCGTCTTTTTTACCTTGTTCTTTATGGCAATCCGTATGATGAATGGAACCTTTGCAAGTGCATCGGCAAGTGAGAGCTCCTCGAAATAGTGCTTGTACTTCTTGGGACAGCCCTCGATTATTCCGGCCTTGATACGTCGGTTGAGCACTGCGAGAAGCTCGGGCACTACGACGAGTATGGAGGGAGAATATTCACGAATATTACGCGCTACCGTACGCAGTGACTCGGCATAGCAGATGCAAGCGCCCTCAGAGAGTATCAAAAGACAGTCGAGGGTACATTCGTAGGTATGATGAAGAGGAAGAATGGACATCGTCTTGTCGCTGTCCTTGACCTTAACCATCTGTACCGTCTGATAAATGTTTGAGCAGATATTATCCTGCGAGAGCATAACGCCCTTTGACGAGCCCGTCGTACCCGATGTGAAAATGAGCACGCTCATTTCGTCACGCTTTTTCTCGATTTTTGAAATTTCAGAAAAAGCTGGAATCATAGTGGAGTCAGCTATCTCGGTTACCTTTTCAAAGGAAACCGACTCGACGCTCAGCTTTTCACCAACGTTTTTGTCGCAGAAAACAGCTGAACATTCGCCTGCCCTCATAAATTCCTCGATATCCTCACCGGACAGCTCCTTGTCAATGGGCACTGCAACGCCAACCGTTGCAGCTGCAAGGTAGGAGAGCACCCATTCGTAGCAATTTGCTCCCGAAACGGCTATTCTCTTCTTATACATATCCTTTTTCAAAAGGTATGTGCAAAGTCTGTAAAAGTGCTGACGGAAGGTGTCGAAGCTTATCTCACGGTAGCCCTCGGACTCTTTTATCTGAAATGCAGTCCTGTCCTTGAATTTTTCTGCAATGTGGTCGATTATCTCACGAAAGCTGTTGAATTTCGTTGCGTTGTAGGTCTTCATATTCTCTCCTGTAATTCGTATTAAAAACTCAAAACTAAGGTTGTTGTTACCTTGCTATGTAGTTTTCAATACTATATTATCACATTTTGGCTACTAAGTCAATGAATTTTGAGAAAATTAAAACTAAAACAAGACAAAACGGCACTATATGATAAAAAAACAGAAGCTGTAAAAAACTCAAACCGAGTTTTTTACAGCCACTGTATCCCAATTAAATGATATCAACAACTACATGCTGATTATTCTTGGTTGAAGAAGCCTTCATAACGGTACGGATTGCCTTAGCAATTCTGCCTCCCTTACCGATTACCTTACCCATATCGTCAGGAGCAACCGATAATTCGAGGTGAAGTGTAGTTCCGTCCATACGCTCGTTAACTCTTACTTCCTCAGGCTTGTCAACTATTGCACTTGCAATGTCGATAAGAATTTTCTTCAAAGCAAGCACCTCCGATTAGTCGATGATGCCGCTCTTCTTCAAAAGGCTCTTTGTTGTTTCTGTGGGCTGAGCGCCGTTTGCAATCCACTTCTTTGCAGCCTCTGCGTCAATGTTGATTTCAGCAGGATTTGTCATAGGATTGTAGTAACCGATTTCCTCGATAAACTTACCATCTCTGGGTGAACGAGAATCTGCTACAACTACACGGTAAAAGGGAGCCTTCTTTGCGCCCATTCTTCTGAGTCTGATTTTAACTGCCATAATAATACCTCCATGGCTAAAAATTTTTTATTTATATTATTTTTATAATATACTAAAATCCAAAGGGCAATTTCTTGCCGAACCTCTTTTTGCCACCACCCGTAAACTGCTTCATAAGCTGTTTGGTCTGGTCAAATTGCTTGAGCAATCTGTTAACCTGCTCAACCGACGTGCCACTTCCCGCGGCAATTCTTTTCTTGCGCGAGGCGTTTATGATGTCGGGGTTATCTCTCTCTGCCTGCGTCATAGAAAGGATTATAGCCTCCTGCTGAGCAAGCTGTTTTTCGTCAACCTTGACGTCCTTCATAGCTCCGGGCTTTACTCCCGGCAGCATTCCGACAAGCTGGTCGATACTGCCCATATTCTTAATCTGAGCAAATTGCTCAAGATAATCACCGAGGGTAAAGGTCTGTGAACGCAGCTTCTTTTCAAGCTCTATTGCCTTCTTCTCGTCAAAGGATTCCTGCGCCTTCTCAATCAAGGAAAGCACGTCGCCCATACCGAGTATTCTCGACGCCATTCTTTCGGGGTGAAAGGGCTCGATATTGTCAAGCTTCTCGCCTGTACCGACGTACTTGATGGGCTTGCCCGTTACGTATCTGACGGACAGCGCTGCGCCACCTCTCGTGTCACCGTCGAGCTTTGTGAGAATTACGCCCGTAACGTCAAGCAGTGAATTGAAATGCTCTGCAACGTTAACTGCGTCCTGACCGAGCATTGCGTCAATTACGAGCAATATTTCGGTAGGATTGACCTCGCTCTTTATATTCTTGAGCTCGTCCATAAGAACCTCGTCTATATGGAGTCTGCCTGCAGTATCTATAAATACTATATCTATTCCCTCTCGCTCGGCAAGCTTCACACCGTCTCGCGCGATTTTAACGGGATTTTTTTCATTATCGTCCGAGTAAACCTTTACTCCGAGCTGTTCTCCAACAACGTGGAGCTGTTTGATTGCAGCAGGTCTGTATACGTCACAGGCTACAAGAAGAGAACTCTTGCCCTGCTTTTTCATAAGTCCTGCAAGCTTTGCGGCATGAGTGGTCTTGCCTGCGCCCTGAAGTCCACACAGCATTACAACCGTGGGGGGCTTATCTGCAATCCTGAGCTTTTCGTGCTTCTCACCCATAATGGCGCAAAGCTCTTCGTTTACTATTTTTACAATGTGCTGAGCAGGCATAAGGCTCTCTAAAACCTCGTCTCCTACAGCTCTTTCGGAAACCTTTGCAATAAACGCCTTTACAACCTTGAAGTTTACGTCGGCTTCGAGAAGAGCGAGCTTTATTTCTCGCATACCCTCTTTTACGTCGGCTTCTGTAAGCTTACCCTTATTTCTGAATTTCTTAAAGGCGTCGGATATTTTTTCTGTTAAATTCTGGAACATATATCGTTACCTCCTAAGAACAAGGTAAAAGCTCTTTTATCTTAGCAGAAACATCGGGATTGGTTTCGGCAAGCTCGTCGGCAAGCTGGCTGAGCCCGTCGCGTGAGCGCTTGAGATGGAGAGCGTTTTCAAGCTCCTCAAGCTCCTCGCAGGTGCGTACAATCAGCTCTCTTACTCCCTGACGTGAAGTACCCGTATGCTCGGCAATTTCTGAAAGCGTCAGGTCCTGACAGTAAGAAAGCTCGAATACCGTCCTCTTTTTTTCGCTGAGAATAGGTGCGTAAATATCATATAAAAGACAAATTGAAAAGTCCTTTTCCTTCATAATCTCTCTACGCCTCCAAAAGTGGTGTAAACATTTTTTCTTTACACCTTGCATATTTTACACTATGTTCTCTGATTTGTCAATAGTTTTTTTGATTTTTTTCCCATTCCTTATGGTTTTTAAGAATTTCCCACAAGGAAACAAAGCTGTCGTGACGGCTTTTGGGGAGCTTACCCGAATTGATTTTTTCAAGAATGGCACAGCCGTCCTCCTTGGTATGAGTGCATTTGGTATATCTGCACTCCCCGACGAGCTCTCTGAATTCGGGGAAGGCGTAAACAAGCTCGTCCTTTTTCAAAAAACGGAATCTGTCGAAATCAAGCTGAGTAAAGCCGGGTGTATCAACGTAATAGGTGTCCTCGTCGGTCTTGTAGAGGGTAGTACTTCGGGTAGTGTTCTTTCCTCTTTGGGTCTTTTGACTAAGTGAGCCTGTTTCGAGCTCAAGCTGAGGGAAGAGCGCATTTATTATAGTACTCTTTCCTACTCCCGACGGTCCTGAAAAGACCGATACTCCACCCTTGGCAAGAGGAAACAGCTTTTCTCTTACCTCTTCCTTATTACTTCCTGCGCTGAGCATTATTACCTTATATCCACAGGAGGTATAGGTGTTATAAAGCTCTTTGGCGCTCTCGCTGTCAGCTATATCCTTTTTGTTGAAAACGATTACGGTGTTAATATTTGCGTGCGCACAGATTGCTGTCAGCTTATCTATGGCAAGTAAATTCGGGTCGGGAGATGCCAGAGCAAATACGATGAACATAGTATCGATATTCGCTACCTCGGGACGAATAAGAACGTTCTTGCGCTCAAGTACACGGGTAATCAAGCCGTCCTTTTCAAATTCAACCATATCGCCTGCAACGACGAGCAGTCCCTGATGACGAAAGCTACCCTTGGCTGAGCAGGTATAGTGCTCACCCTCGCTCTCTATTGTGTAAATTCCACCTATGCAGGATATAATTCTTCCTATCATATACTACCTTTCAAAATGATTTTGGGCGAGGTTGCTTTTAGCCGAAAAGCATCTCGCCCGAAATTTAATCTAAGCTATAAAATCACCCTTGAAACCGACAAGAGTTCGGCTCCCTTTGGCTATACAACCTTTATAGGTTGGTTATTATTCTCAACCTGCTCTGCTTCTTCCTCTGCGTTATCCTCGGGTGCAACCTCGGGACGAACGGGATTTTCTTCAACCACGTAGCCCGTACCGTACCACACCTTGATTTCCTCGGTGTAATCAAGAGGAATCTGACTGCCTGCCTCAACGCTCTGTCTGGTGATTATTCCCACCTCTGCCTGCTCCTCGTCGGGAAGGGCTGTAACGTGTATACCCTTTGAAATAAAGTTACTCATAAGGGCATCTACCTCTGAGAGCTGTCTACCGACAAGAGAGGGCATATACAGGTACAGCTCTATTTCCGAAGTGCCTGTTTTTCCGTTTCCGTCGCTGACGTAAATGGTAATCTTATCGCAAAATTCGGGGCATATAATAGTGTACGGTGTCACACTCTGGGCAACTACCGTTCCGACTCTTGCCGAATTTGAAACGGTTATGAACTCCAGCTCGAACTCTTTGAGCTCAACCATTGCCTGACCCTGCGTCTTGTTGACAAGATTGGGCATAGCAATTACGTTCTTGAGGCTCTTACCCGTACTTACGTAAAGGGTGATGGTATCGCTCGTGCTTGCAAGCTCACCCATTGCAGGAGAGGTCTTGAACACGTATCCGTCAAGGACTGTATCATGTGAGGTTTCAACCACAGAAACGTTGTTGAAGCCGTGCTTTCTCAAGGCAGTTTTTGCTGCGTTAAGCGTCATTATGGTATAATCTCCAAAGGCAGCCTTGCCCTCCAGGGGATTGACGTAAAGAACGAGTGAGGTTGTGCCTGTTGAATTTTTGATTTTCTTTACCTCACCTGCAGAAGGCTTGGTGCTGTAGATTTCTCCATAGCCGTAGGCATCATTGAGGGTAGTGGCATACTTTACCTCTACGTCAAAATGCTCACCTACAAGCTCAGCTATCGTATTTTCATCGTATACCTCACCTATAAGTGAAGGAACTGTTGCATAAATTACGTCGTCCTCGGTGTTGGATGCAGAATTGAATACCGTCAGGACTACCACTATTCCCGAAACAATCAGTACCGAGAAGAAGGCAAGCACCATTCCGAGAATAATCGGGAAGAGTGTTATCTGCGTTTTCTGACCGACCTTTTTGGGAGCACTGCCTGTGCCCTTGCCGTCAGCGTTCTCCTTACTCTTGTCGCTGAATACAGTCATCGGAGACTCCTTGAGTATTCTGATCGCGCGAAGCATTGAGCGTGCAGACCTGAATCTGTCCTGTGGGTTCTTGGACATCGCTTTGAGTATTACCTGCTCGAGTCCACGTGGTGTCTCGGGTGCTATTTCGGTAGGCTTCTTGGGCTCGTTGCTGATCTGCATCATGGCAACCGATACGGGCGAATCTGCATCAAAGGGTAGCTTGCCCGTTATCATCTCGTAGAGCATTACACCAACCGAGTAGATATCCGAATAAGTGCCCGTCTGCTTGCCACTCGCTTGCTCGGGACTGATATAATAAACCGTTCCGAGCGCCTTGTCCGACATCGAAATCGTATCGCTGCCGGGTGCTCTGGCTATACCGAAATCGGTTACCTTCAGCTTTCCGTCGGGCAGAACTATCATATTATGTGGCTTTATATCACGATGGATTACTCCCTTTTCGTGAGCGTGCTCGAGTGCCTGAAGGATTTGCTCCGTAAAGCCGAGCGCCTCTTCTCTTGTGAGCTTGTTGCCCTTTTCCTTCATATACTCCTTGAGAGTACGTCCGTCGGCTAACTCCATAACTATATACTTCAAATCGTCGTCAAGAGACATATCAAAGACCTTGACGATGTTCTCATGAGAAAGCATTGAGATTGCTCTCGATTCGTTTATAAAGCACTTTACTGCGTGAGAATTGGCATCGGAACTTTCGTTGAGCACCTTAACTGCAACGACGTTTCCCGTCTTTGTGTCCTCTGCCTTGAAAACAACGGACATTCCACCTACGCCCACTACAGAAATAAGCTTGTATCGGTCATCTAATACAGAGCCAACCAGCTCTTCAAACTTTTCCTTATTGCTCATTGCTTCCTCCATTTTCAGTATCTATAAGTACTACCGTTATGTTGTCCGAGCCACCCTTTGAGTTGGCAAAGACAACCAAATCCTCCACCTTATCAGCTATAGTCTTTTTGGAGGAAATGAGCTTGACGAACTTCTTTTCATCAAAATAGTTGGACATTCCGTCACTGCATATCAGATAATAGCCCTCTTCAAGAGGCATATTGACCACGTCGCACTCAACGTCTCTTGCAACTCCGAGCGCCCTGAGAATTACGTTTCTGTTGGGGTGGTTCTCTGCCTCCTTCTTGGTGATTTTTCCATCGTCAAGAAGAGCTTGTACGTAGGAGTGGTCAACGGTGAGCTGTCTTGCCGAGCTCTTGGTAATCAGATAAACACGGCTGTCACCCACGTTGTAGGTCCACAGCATATCGTCTATTATTATACAGCCCGAAAGGGTTGTGCCCATTCCCGACAGACTCTCGTCGCTCTGGGCTGTGTTATATACCTCGGTGTTTGCCTCACGGCAGGAGACGCTGATTGCTCTTTCGATTTTGATTATCAGCTCGGCTCTGTCGGTGGTGCTTTCCCTGATTTCTTTGATTTTGGGCAGAATACTGCCAAGGAAGGTCTTGCAGGCTATTCTACTTGCTACCTCACCTGCATTTGCACCACCCATACCGTCGCACACGAGGGCAACTGCTACGCCGTCAATAATATCGGCGCTGAAATTATCTTCGTTCAGACTTCTTTTAAGTCCGACGTCACTCATACCAAAAACCTGCATACTTACCTCCTTTTCGTTTATTCTGTGGCACTCGCTTTCATGTGGTCGTTTCTGAGCTGACCACAGGCTGCGTTTATATCCGAGCCAAGCTTTCTTCGTACCGTCGCATTTATTTTACTATCATTAAGCGTTTTTGTAAAGAGAATTATTGAGTTTTTTGTCGATTTTTTGAAATTTTTCTCTCGAATTGTGTTTACCGGGATTAAATTTACGTGACACATGATGCCCCTGAGCCTTTTTGCAAGCTCGAGAGCGTGCTCCTTTTTGTCGTTCACCCCATCTATCAGGGCGTATTCAAAGGATATTCTGCGCCCACAAATTTTCTGATATTCCCTGCAGGCGTTGAGTAGCTCATCTATTTTATACTTGTGATTTATCGGCATTGTCGCATCTCTTATTTCGTCGTTTGGCGCATGCAAGGAAATCGACAGAGTTATCGGAAGCTCCTCTTTTGCAAGCTCAAGAATCTTGGGCACAACGCCACAAGTAGACAGCGAAATATGACGATAGCCTATTTCAAGTCCCATCTTAGAATTTACAAGATGCAAAAATTTTATTACGTTATCGTAATTGTCAAGTGGCTCACCTATTCCCATAAGCACGATATTTGAAACCCTGAAGCCCTCTTCGTCACGGTGCTCTCTGGTAATCGTTTCAATCTGTGCAAGGATTTCGGAGGGCTCAAGTCCTCTGACAAATCCGTTCTTGGTAGATGCGCAAAAGGCACAGCCCATTCTACAGCCAACCTGAGTTGAAACGCACACCGTATTTCCGTGCTCGTAGCGCATCAGAACCGTCTCGATTATATTTTTGTCATCGAGCAAAAGGAGATATTTTTCGGTACCGTCGATTTTTGAAACGAGCTTTGAAACAATTTCGGGGGCCGTTATATGATAGCGTGCGTCCAGCTCTTCTGCCATTTTAGAGGAAAGCTCGCTCATCTGAGAAAAGCCGGTTTTAAGCTTATTGAAAAGCTGTAAATATATCTGCTTTGCACGGAATTTGGGGAGTTCCATTTCCACTATATCTTTTTCCAGCTCCTCAAAGCTCATGCTTTTAACGTCTTTTTTGTCCATTTTAAGAGTCCTTTATCAATAATTCATAGAAAAATCCGTCGTCACTTTCATCGCTCGGGAACGCGGTTTTTCTTTCAACGCTCCTGAACTCCGGATGTACAGCAAGGAATTTATCAACCACCCTCTCGTTTTCATCGGGGTTGAGAGTACAGGTGGAATACAACAGCCTTCCACCGACCCTGAGATATTCGGACGAGGCTGTCAGAATATCGAACTGAATTTCGGGCAGTCTCTCTATATCATTCGGGCTTTTGTACTTTATATCAGGCTTCTTGGCGATTATACCGAGTCCCGAGCAGGGCACGTCGCAGATTACTGCATCGGCTCTGCCCACAAGCTCAGCCCTCGGTGCTCTCGCATCCGAAACTGCTGTCTCGATTATATCAATTCCAAGTCGCTCTGCTCCCTTATTTATCAGCGAAAGCTTGCTTGCGTGCAAATCAAAGGAATAGATTTTACCCTTGTTTCCCATAAGGATTGCACTTGTAAAGCTCTTTCCACCGGGGCAGGCGCAGGTGTCGATGACAAGCTCATCAGAGCTTGGTGCAAGCGCCCTGACAGCCCTATAGGAATTACTCCCCTGCACGAAGAAAAAGCCTTTGTCAAAGCCGTAAAGCTCCTCTACGTTGCCCTTGGCAAACAGAATGCCGTCAAGCTCGGGGTGTGGCTGAGCATCTATTCTGCCGAGTAGCTCCCCGTTATTTGTTTTAAGGGTGTTTACTATTATCGTCATCGGTGGCCTTTTGAGAAAGCCCTCCAATATTTCAAGCGTTTTCTCTTCGCCATAGCCCTTTTGCCAGAGCTCGATTAACCAATCGGGCACAGAATATCTGACGGATAACGGCGCACAGCGAATTTTCTCGTTCAAATCACATCTGAGCGCACTTCTCAACACGGCGTTGACGTAGGGCTTTGCCGAACGGGGCACTAACTTGACTGCCTCGTCGCAAGCCGAAAAGCCCGGTATTCTGTCCATATAAATTATCTGGTAGAGACCAAGCCTCAACGCATTGAGGGTATCGCTGTCCAGCCTTTCAAGAGGAAGCCTCGAAAAGCCCGATATAAGATAGTCAAGCGTTATGCTCTTTTCGATTACTCCGTAGACAAGCGCTGTATAAAGAGCCTTGTCTCTTGCCTCGAGCCTTGTGTCAGAAAGACTGCTCAGCACCTCTAAATTAACGTACTTTCCGTCTCTGGCACATTTTTTCAGGCTATCAAGGGCAAGCCTTCTCGGATTGCCCATATCAGTCCCTCGAATTTCTGTTTACCAGCATAAACAGTCTGAGCAGGTTTGCAAGCGCAACTGCAAGCGCTGCAACGTAGGTCATTGCTGCAGCAGACAGCACCTTCTTTGCACTTTTGAGCTCGTCGTGAACGAGAATGTTTTCGTTTTCCATATACTCAAGCGCTCTGTTTGAAGCGTTGAATTCAACGGGAAGTGTGACAAGCTGAAAAAGCGCCGAGAGACCAAAGAACGCAACTCCGATATACGCAAGATTAGTCATAGAAAAGAGTATGCCAAACAATACGAGTGGCATTGCAAGGTTTGAACCAATCTGGCATACGGGAATGATTGCAGTCCTGATTTTAATCGGGAAATAACCGACTGCGTGCTGAACTGCGTGTCCTGCCTCGTGCGCAGCAACGCCCAGCGCTGCAACCGAGCTCGAATCATAGACCGACTCGGAAAGTCTGATTACCTTTTTGGTCGGGTCGTAGTGGTCGGTAAGGCTTCCACTCACCTTCTCGATGCTCACGTCAAACACTCCACCTGCTCTGAGGACAGCCCTTGCGCAATCAGCGCCCGTAAGTCCTCTCATATTAGTGACTTTAGAATATTTCTTAAAGGTCGAATTCACCTTTGCACTCGCCCAGAAGGACCAGAGTGCTGCAAGCAAAACGGGTATAATCCAAATATCGTAATAATAAAAATAAGGCATAATAATCTCCTAACTCAATATATCGCCGAGTGCGATTTTTCTGCCGTTAAGGAAGTCGGAGGCAGTCATCCTTTTGCCACCCTCAAGCTGTAGCTCCAAAAGCTGTATGCTTCCCTCTCCACAGGCAATCTGAATTTTCTTTTTTGCAACTACCACCTGACCGACAGGTGCATCAAAGCTCTCGTCGGACAGCTTGACACGGTAGATTTTCAACAGCTTGCCGTCGGGCATAGTCGTAATTGCCGAGGGCTCTTCGGACAAGCCGTGAATAAGTCTCGTTATATTGAAGGCTGTGTCAGACCAATCAATCTTTTGCTCTGCCGAGGTGATTTTCTCTGCGTAGGTAGAAATCGAATCGTCCTGCTTTTCTCTTGTAAAGCTACCCGACACGATATCTCTCACCGTCTTTGAAACCAGCCTGCCTCCCACCTCTGCAAGAGATGCGAAAAGCTCGGTTGCAGTTATATCGTCGGTGATTTCCACCTCTGCCTTTGAAAGCATATCACCCGTATCAAGACCCTTTTCCATATACATAATGGTGACTCCCGTCTTGGTCTTACCGTCGATAATCGCACGGTTTACGGGGGCAGCGCCTCTATATTCGGGAAGGAGCGAGCCGTGTACGTTGATTGCTCCGTAGCGTGCAAAATTCAAAACGTACTCGGGTAAAATCTTACCGTATGCAGCGACAATTATTATATCGGGTGCAAAGTCGTTGAGAGTCTCTTCAAAGCACTCTTTTTTGAGGCTTTCGGGAGTCTCTACCCTCAAGCCGAGCTCGATTGCCTTGAGCTTCGTTTCGCAAGGCTGAAGCTTATACGAGCGCCCCTTGGGAGTATCGGGCTTGGTTATTGCCATTATTTCACTGTCGGGAAATTCCTCAGCGATTATTTCAAGCACACGCGCTGCAAAAAGAGGTGTGCCCATATACATTATTTTCATTCAAGCTCATCCTTTTCAACGTATCTTACTATATCGTCAACGAGTAGTCTTCCGTCAAGGTGGTCGGTCTCGTGACAGAAGGCCTGAGCCATAAGCCCTTCCATATCCTCAAAGATAATTTCATTTCCGTTTCTGTCAAGTGCCTTTCCCGTAACCTTTTTGGGTCTCTTCTTTACTACCCATACGTCGGGGAATGAAAGACAGCCCTCGTAAACCTCGTAGCTTCCCTTGGTCGAAATAATCTCGGGGTTAATCAGCTCGATAGGTCCGTCGCCAACGTCGATAATTACCACTCTTTTGAGTATACCGACCTGAACGGCTGCAAGTCCTGCGCCCTGCGCCTTGGCAAGCGTTTCCTTCATATCGTCAAGAAGAGTAAGTACCCTTTCGTCGATTTTTTCAACGGGTCTCGAACGCTTCTTAAGTATATCGTCTCCCGTTTTTACAATATTAAGTATAGCCATTTATTTTCTCCTCATAACATATTCGGCGAAGCGTCGAAATAGCACCTTATCGGGCTCTTGGCATCAAAGGAATCAAGCACCCGTCTGAAAAGCTCTCGCGTGCGTGGTGAATTTTTGTACTTTACCACTAACTTTCGCCTATAGGTATTTTTTAATTTATACGGAATTGCCTCGAAGGGTCCGTAAGCAATCAGCTTTACGTCGGAAAATTCGGTCTTTAAGAGGCTTGTAAAGCTATCGTTGAGCAGCTTTGAGCCCCTGTCGAGCTCGCCCTCGCTTTCGCTTGTCAGCATAAACATACCGACAGTGCAAAAGGGCGGAAAGGTAAGCGCACGCCTCAGCGCAATTTCGCCTTTATAAAAGCTATCGTAGTCCTGAGTAGTGCAAAGCTCGATAATCTCGTGATACGGATTCATAGTCTGTATTACTGCGACGCCCTTCTTCTCGCCTCGCCCTGCCCTGCCCACGACCTGAGTCATAAGAGCGAAGGTGTGCTCGTTTGCACGATAGTCCGACGAAAAGAGGGACAGGTCTGCCATTATTACGCCAACGAGAGTGACGTCGGGGAAGTTGTGCCCCTTGGCAACCATCTGCGTACCGATTAAAATATCGGCTTTATGCTGTGAAAACTCCTCTATAAGCTCATCGTGTGACAGCTTTTTTCGGGTCGTGTCGGCATCCATTCGCATTACCCTTGCCTTCGGGAACAACAGCTTCAGCTCCTGCTCAAGCTTCTGAGTGCCGTAGCCTCTGTACTGCATATGCTCGGAATTGCAGGTGGGACATTTTTCGGGTGGTAACGTCGAATATCCACAATAATGGCATACCAGCCGATGCCCTTCTCCCTGCTGATGCAAGGTCATTGCTACACTGCAATTCGGACAGGTGACGGCGCTTTTACAGTCGCGACAGGTCAACAGCTTTTTGAGCCCTCGCCGATTGACGAAAATTACTGCCTGCTCACCCTTGGCAAGCACCCTGTTCAGTCTGTCCTCAAGCTCTCTGCCCACGAGCCTTTCGGGGCTTGACACTCCGTCGTTTGATACGTCTGCCACCACTATATGAGGGAGCACTGCCCTGCCATAGCGTTGCTTTAACGTAACCAGGGTATATTTGCCAAGCTCTGCGTTATAAAAGCTCTCGACGTCGGGAGTTGCCGACGAAAGAAGCATCAATGCATCCGACTTTGCGCAGATATATCTTGCTATATCACGGGCGTGATATCTTGGTGTGGTATCGGATTTATAGCTGTCGTCCTGCTCCTCGTCTATAACGAGAAGCCCCAAGTTCCGAACGGGCGCAAATATTGCCGAGCGAGTGCCCAGCACTATACTCTTTCTGCCCGATTTGATTGCCTCCCAGCTATCGTGCCTTTCACCCTTGGACATTCCCGAATGAATAACGGCAACCTTATCAGAATACCTCGAAAACAAAACCTGTGCACTCTGAGCCGTCAGTGCAATTTCGGGCACGAGCATTATAACTCCCCTGCCCTCGCCAACAGCCTTATCAATCAAAGAGAGTATAACCGAGGTCTTTCCACTGCCCGTCACTCCGTAAAGCAGTGATGCGCACCCCTTTTTGCTGTCAAGCATTGCTGAAAGGGTATTGTAAGCCTCCCTCTGCTCGTCTGACAGCTTTATGTCAACGGGCTTTGCCTCACCCGGAGCGTAGGGTGTTCGCTCTACGCTGTGAACAACCGTCTCGACAAGCCCCCTTTTTGTAAGAAAGCTTATTGCCGAATTATCCACTCCGTATATTTCAAAAACGCTCTTTACGCTCATCTCGTCAACGCCCGAAAGATGCTCTAATATACTCTTGTATTTTTCTTTGTTCTTTGCCCCCTTGAGACCGATTTCGACATCGGCGTCAAGACGCTTTATATAGCGCTCCTTTTTTTCGTTGACGTGGCATACTGCTTCGGTAACCAGCCTTACAAAGCCCTTTTTGATATATGGCATAAGATACCTTCTGTCAAGCTCGCCACCGAGTGCAACCCTATCGCTATTTTCAAAGGCAGCAAGCAGCTTGTCGTCATCAAGCTGTGAAAAGTGCTCACCCCTCACAATAAACTCGGCTGTTTCAAGCTCCATACCCGTCGGGAGCATAAGTCTTGCACAATCGCCAAAGGTTGCGAAAAATCGCTCTGACATAAACTCTGCAATGCCAAGCTGAAGTGGTGTTAATGAATATGGCTCAGGAAGGGCAAAAAGTATACTCTTGAGCTTTTCGCCGTTGTACGCACCCACCTCTGTAACAACTCCGTACTGTCTGCGATTTGCAGAGCCAAAGGGCAAAGCCACAACGCTTCCGGGCTCAACGTCAACGTCGGAAATATAGCTGTAAGGACGGTCAAACGATGAGGTCGAGGACATCAGTCTCACTGTAACCTTTATCATTTAACCACCTCCCCTTAGTCTACAATTCTTACGTCTACCTTACTTCTTCTCACTCTGTTTTCGCCAACCGTTTTTCCTGCTACAACAAAAGAATAAAGCAGCTCCTCGGTCTCGCTGTCATATATATCGAGGTAAATTCTGTTGCCACCCTCGACGGTGGTTTTCGTGGTATAGCTGACGTTGCCGTCCTCGTCAACAAGCTGTATCCTCTCGGTTACACTCTCACCGTCGTCGATTGTGACTCCGGGAGTGCACAGCCTCACGTATTTATAGTCAAATCTTGACTCGCTGTAATATTCGGTGCCCTCAAGCGTTTTACCCGACAAATCTGCCTCATAAAGCTCTCCGTCGGTCTCAAGCTGAGAGTCGTCCTCAACCACCCTTATTTTGAAAACGAAGGGAGTGGTCGTGTCCTTGTCGAACTCGCTGATTCTGTATCTCACAGTCAGCTGAAGCTCGGAAATCGGCTCTATATAATAGATATTCTTAATTTGAATAGTTCCCTCTTCATTGGTCCACGACATCGGCTGACAGCTATAAAGTGGATAATCAGTGTCGAGATTTTCAAATGCCTCTTTTTCGACAGAGGTCAATATGATATCGTCGGATATATCAGCGTCACACGCTACAAACAGCCTCGTAAAAACGAGCAGATAAACGAGTAAGCTTGTAAGCATAAACATCCATTTTATTATTTTCCAAGGCGTAATTTTTTTATTTTCTTCCATCAGCTTATTCCTCTATATATATACTCAGTGTATATTGTACCACAATAATGTGAATTTTTCAAGAAAATATTTTTAATATAAATGCCCGTTTGCGAAAATAAAAAGCCCCGAGGACGACATAATATATACGTCGGCATCGGGGTGTTACAATTAATGCAATGCTTTGATAAAACGAAGAAGCTTTCAGGATCTGTCGAATATCTTCAGAATCTTCCTCAACGTTATGCCTGCCATCTTATAGTTCTTGGAATAGTAGGACTCAAAGTTAGGGCTGCCAGTTCGTACAGCTTGTCTAAGGGTATTGCCTAACGCGCCACTGGCTCCGTATACGAAGCCGAAATCAAAGATACGGTTATCGAGTACTATATCAAGAACCTCTTTTGACTCGTTGTCTCTGAGGTAACGGGTCTTAAGAGCGATTTCGTAGATGGTGGGAGTGAGAGTTTTCCACGACTCGTAGGAGAGCGCCTCGGCACAAGCACCGATAAACTCAAGGTTGTAGGACGCTGTTTTGGGAATTGTGGAAACGGTGTGCTCACCGTATACGTGAGAGTAATAGCTGTCCTGATATTCATCCCACTTTGGATAAGGAAGAATTCCGTAATCGTCCTCAAAGTTTCTGTATCCCGAAAAAGTAACTGCACTGAGGAAGGTCTCAGAGAAGATACTCTGTCTGTTGAGGAAGATATCGTGAACGTTGTAGTCTTCCTCATATGGAATATACCACATACCCGTAGTGTTTGTATAAAGATCGTAGATTGTCTGAACGATATTGTTGATTTTATCGGTCTTGATAGCAAGCTGAGGTACTCCGTCGACGTCCTTCTTTATGAGGGGGTTATCAAAGCTCCAAAGCCAGCTGGTGCTCTCAATTGCCATTGAAGCGCCATAGAAGTCGCCTTTTGTACGGTCACCCGAACCGTCTGAATCTATGTATACGTCCTTGATTCTGCTGTAAAATTCGTCATACGTCCAATCGCCGTTGAGGACGATATCGTAGAGATTACCTAAATCCCATGAATTTGCAAGCGCCTTGTTAAAGAACAAAACACGGGTGCAAAGAATTGCCGTTGCGTTGAGGTCAGAAATTGCGAAGAGGCATTTTCCGTCGTAGGTAAGCTCGGTTGACGTTGTTTCTGCCCACCAAGGCTTTGAAAAGTCAACGTGAGGAACGTCATACCAATTGACAAAAAGATTCTTGGTAAGCATTGCAGCGCTGGTATTTACGTGAACGACAATGAGGTCGAACTCGTCTGTGCCCGACATAACGGTTTTGGTTACGTGGTTCTGAAGCTCGGTAATGCCAGCATTATAAACAAGCTCGATTTTACAGTTAAGCTTGTCCTCTACTACCTTATTTCTTGTTGCCTTGGCGTCTTTAATAAGGTCGCCCTTGTTTATATCCTCTTCGGCAGAAAACATTTCGTATCCGTCGTTATGACATACAACACGGAGTGTCTTACCACCGAAGTCAAGAGTGTCGTCAAGTCCGTCATCTACAATTGCACGCTCTGCAAAGATGTCGCCCTTCTCAAGAGCTGCTTCTATATCTTCCTCTTTTGAAGTGCTCTCTTTTTTCTCTTCAGTCTCTTCCTTATCGCCACATCCAACAAGGGCAAAAGCAGTAAGAAGCATAGCCAGAACAAGTAATATGCTCAAAAATCTTTTCATTTTATTCTCCTTTTTCTGTTAAGGAAGTTGGAGCTCGGTAGGTGAAACGTACCAGCCCTCGCCCTCGATATAAAGCATTGTAACAACCTCGTTTGAGGTCTCCTCGGAATAAATATCTCCCATCTCGGTGTCAAGTCCGTAGGTTCTTACGAAATAAGTCTTATCCACAACATTGGTAATCGAGCTCGTTTTCATATAGCAATATTCTCTGAGGTCGCCTATAAGGTCGGTAGCATCTAAAATTTCCCATTCCTTCTCTTCAACGAGCTCATATTCGATATGATACTCCAAGCCACCGTAGGTTACGTCACGGTTTGAATGAAAAGCGTAGGTTGCGTTATCGAGAGCCTCCTTGAAGGTGGCGTCGTCATAGCCAAGCTCTAATTGATAACCACGAAGGTATTCGGGTGGGAAGGCTAAAATATAGTTGCTGTATCCCTTTTCGGTAAGAAGCGAGAAAAAGTAATCGATTGACTCGTCTGCCTTACGCTCGTGACTGTCGTCGTATTCCAAAATTATATCGTCATTTTCGGGAATAGTATCCTTATCGGCACAAGAGGCTAAAAGTGAAAATGACATAGCTACTATCAATAGGGTTATAAAAATTTTTTTCATAGCTTATTCCTTTCTTTTGAAAAAGCCGTGACAGAGTGTCACGGCTCAAAAGTTATTATTAAAGGGCTGCCTTTGCCTTCTCAACAAGTGCAGCAAAAGCCTCCTTGTCGCTGATAGCAATTTCAGAGAGCATCTTTCTGTTGAGGTCGATACCTGCCTTCTTAAGACCGTTCATAAATCTTGAGTAATTGATATCGTTAACCTTGCACTGTGCAGAAATACGTGTAATCCAAAGAGAACGGAAATCTCTCTTCTTGTTCTTTCTACCTGCGAATGCATAGTTACCACTCTTCATTACCTGCTGCTTAGCCATCTTAAAGTGCTTGCTCTTAGCACCCCAGTAGCCCTTTGCGAGCTTAAGAACTTTATTTCTTCTCTTGCGAGTCATCATCGCGCGCTTTACTCTTGCCATTTCAATATCCTCCTAAATTTCTTTCTTCCAAGCTTATGCGTAAGGAAGAATTGTCTTAATGTTACGAGCTGTTGACTCGCTCATGTATCCTGCCTTGCGAAGACTTCTAAGACGCTTTCCGGGCTTGTTGCCTGTCTTGTGACGACGTCCCATGTGGTTCATCTTCATCTTACCACTCTTTGTGAGTGTAAATCTCTTTGCTGAAGCCTTATGGCTCTTAATTTTTCCCATAATTGTATCTCCTTTAATATTTTATTTTGCTTCGTCCGGTTTCTTTGGTGATATTACAAGGGTCATAAATCTGCCGTCAAGCGATGGTGCTTTGTCGGCTCCTCCAATATCAACAAGAGCTTCCTTAATGTTTGCCATCAGGTCGTAGCCTCTGTCGGTGTGATTCATCTCACGTCCCGAGAAAACTATCGTAATCTTTACCTTGTTTCCGTCACCGAGAAATCTCTTTGCATGATTGAGCTTTGTTTCAAAATCGTGCTTGTCAATTCTGCAAGAAAACTTGATTTCCTTGACCTCGACCACCGTGCGCTTCTTCTTGGATTCCTTTTCCTTCTTGGTACGCTCGTAAAGGAACTTTCCATAATCCATTATCTTGCATACGGGTGGCTCTGCGTTGGGTGACATTTCAACCAGGTCGAGTCCTGCCTCATGTGCCTGCGCAAGCGCATCCTTACGGCTGAGTATACCAAGCTGACTTCCGTCTGCTCCGATTACTCTCATTTTTTCTGCTCTTATCTCTTCGTTGATAAGAAGTTCTTTCGTGCTAATGTAAAACACCTCCGAAAAAAATGTGTGGAGAAAAACACTCCACACACAAACACAAGGTCCACCCTTGTTAATTTCTGTATTAACCGCGTCGAGCTCATTTGCTGACGGGTGAGAACGGAGCGTTCTTCTTCTTTGTACTCAGGAATTATAGCACAAGTTTTACAAAATGTCAATACCTTTTTGAAAAATTATACTTTATCAAAAACATTTTAAGACCGAACATCCTCCGGTACGTTCTTGTACTCGGATGCCTCGCCGAAAACAAAGGGCTCACTCGTAGTGAAGGTTGTTCGCTTTCCATTGGTCTGAATGGCGTTTATCACGTCACCGTACAGTATCTCGAACTCGGGAAGCAAAAGCGTGGAGTCGTCAACGTAAACCGGCTGATGCTTTTCTCCGTTGACCTTGAGCCAGGTAAACTCGGTAAAGCCGAGACCCGAGACTCTGAGTCCCTCCTCGGTGTTCTTGACATCGGTTATTTCAAAATCAATTACACCCATCTTCAATTCCGACGGAGTGTAGATTGTATCGTAGATATAGCACTCCTTGTCACCGTAGAGCATATCGTACTGAAGCGTTTCAAGGGAAGCGAAGTACTCGTCGTCACGCTGTGAATTCTGATGAAGCTTGGTAATAAGTCCGTTATTCATTCCAAGCTGAGAGAGCACGTGAGCCGAAAGCTCGTATGAATATAAATCTTTGCCCTCTGCTTCAAGGGGATAGTTTGACCAGATGACGTACTCGGTTTCGTATACGTTACCGTCCTTCATTTCGTCATCTCTCAACGCAAAGTACGGAAGGTGGTCTCCGTAGATAACCACTACCGTCTCTTCATCACGAGTATCAAGCTCGCCGAGGAGCTCGGACACAAAGCTATCAACGTCGCTGAGCTGAGTGAGATAATATTCAAAGGCAACCTCGTTTACACGAGTCGTTTCATCAACAATCCGAACGTCATAGATGTAGTCCACGCTCTCCAATACCTCGGGTGAATAGACACCGTGCGACTGAACGGTTATTCCGTAAACGAAATCCTGATTGTCCGTGGAGTCGAGGCAGTTCAAGATTTCTTTGGTCAATACGCTATCGTTTGCCCAGCCAATCGGATTATAGGTGGCGTTCTGCATAAACTCAAGGCAGGTAAAGGTATCGTAACCAAGGCTTGAAAATACGTGCGCTCTGTCATAGAACGAGCCCTTGTGGTTATGAACTGCGTGAGCTGTGTAACCGAGCTCCTTGAGATTGAATGCAATGCTCTCGCAAGCCGTCGTCTGCAAAACGGTTTTATAAGGATACTCGCCCGGTCCAAAGTAATCAAGAGACATTCCCGTCATAATTTCAAATTCAACGTTGGCAGTTCCCGAGCCGATATAGGGCACTCTGAGAGCTCCGTGTGGATAATTCTCCTTGAGATATGTAAAGCAGGGAATGGGGTTTTCGCTGTATTCAAGCGAATTTATTTCATTTACGTCAAAGAAGGACTCCAGCTGAAGAAATATAACGTTTGGCTTCAGCTCGGGCTGATTAGTGGTCTCTGCCTTGATTTTGTCAAGGATTGTATTGACCTTTTCCTCGGAGTAATTTTCGGGCTTATCGATACCGGTATCAAAAACACTGCACGAAAAGCAATAGACAAAGCCGTAATCCTCGTACGCATCGTTGAGGTTGGTGAACTTCTTTGAGAGATAGCCCTGCGAAATAAAAGTATTTGATATAAGTGCAAGCAGAACTATAAAGGTTGGCAGAAGCACTATTCCGTGAACGACGCGCCTCTCTCTCAAGACGGATTTTTTATAAATCAGTAAGTAAAGTAGTATTATTGCGACAACAAATACCCCTATTGCCACAAGCACCCAGCCTTCAAGGTAGAGGTTGAAAATTCCGAAAATTGATTTTATCTTAACGAAATCGGTTGCCGAAACGGGTGTCACCCTATAGGCGAGCACAGCGCAGTTGATTATACCCAAAGACAAAAAGGGCGCTAAAATGACTGCGACTGCAAAGGCTCTTTTTCTGAAAAAAAGGGCAATCAGGGTAATGGTGAATATGGCAAGCGAATTGTAAAAAAAGACCTGAGGTGATATGAAGATATGCTTTATTCCCTCGAAAAAGGAATGTCTCGAAAGCATTTCTATTGCAAGATTTGTCAAAAGAGATATTAAAAAGCAAGAAAGAACTCCGTGCGAAGCAAAAAAGCTGTGTATTCTTTCAAGCTTTGGAAATTTTTTTAACATAGCAATCTATCCTTTTATTAAACTGAGAGATATTTTACTACTTTTCCACATCTTTGTCAAGACAAATAAAGTAAACAATATCTAAAAGGAGACTTCTCAGCTTGACTACCCTGTTGTCACCGAGGATAACCGTTTTGCCAACACTCCCCTCCTCTCCGAGTGCAAGAGATGCGCCCATACTGACGTCGGGGAAAATAACGCTCCACCAATTGTGTCCCTCGCCCTTGCCAAGCGTCAGAGTAAGAGCAAGATAATCGCCACCCGGATAGAGCGAGCCGTCGAGCGTTTTACTCTCAAAGCTTCTCACCCCCAGCTCAACTGTTGTAGAATAGCCTGCGCCACACTCCCCGAGCACTCTGTCGCTTTCAAGCCTTATTGTGTCCAGCTTTTTTTCAAGTCCCGTTCTGATGCTGTCAAGCGAATCGAATTTTTCGTCTTTCAAAAGCTCTCTCACTCGCCGAGCAACCTTCAGCTTTATCTCGATATCCCTCTCGCTGTCAGAATTTGCAACAACGTGAATTCTCGCCATATCCGACTCGTCGCTCTGTGGCGCAAGCATCACCGTTATTACCGTAAGGGCGAAAAAAATGGGTAAAAAATACTTCATAGCTTCCTCCAAAGTAATTTCTACCCAAATTATTGACTTAAATTTTAATCTTAATTCTTATTTTCCAAGGCTTTATTTCTTGCGCTGACCTTACCCTCGGGCTGAATTTCTCCTGCCTTAGTGAGCGCAACCTTAGTGAGATACGGACCTACGAGCTCATAGATGAGCACCGAGAAGAGTGTAATATTTGCAACTACTGCACCGGGCTCTCCGAGCGCCTCTGCCTTGATTGCCATACCGAGCGCAACGCCTGCCTGTGGAAGAAGGGTTATGCCAAGATACTTGACAATATTTTCATCGCACCCTGTCGCTTTTGCACTCAAAAAAGCACCAAGATATTTTCCTGCAGAACGGAAGATTATGTATACCACTCCGATGAGCACGAAGATCGGGCTCTTGAATATCGAAAGCTCAAGCTCTGCGCCGCTGATTACGAAAAACAATACGAAAAGAGGCGCACTCCAACGGTCAATTCTATCCATCAGCTCCTCGGAAAGCTCACAGAAGTTGCAGAAGATTGTACCCAACATCATACATACGAGAAGTGACGAGAATGCAACGTGGATACCGAATATATGAAAGTCAAGCATCGAAAGCGCAACCGTAAGGAGCACAAAGGTGACCGACATTGAAAGTCTCTTTGAACGAGAGTGGAAAAATCTCTCGAAATAGGTGAACAAAAAGCCCATTACTGCACCTAAAATAAGAGAGGCAACAACCTCTACAATCGGCTCAACGATTACTGAAATAAGGTCGATTGCTCCCGAAATCAACGCCTTTGCAACTCCAAAGGAAATTGCAAAAAGAATGAGTCCGACAGCATCGTCAAGCGCAACTATAGGGAGAAGAATGTTGGTAAGAGGTCCTTTTGACTTATACTGACGCACTACCATCAGAGTTGCTGCAGGGGCTGTAGCCGAGGCTACTGCACCAAGCACGATTGCCGAAGGAAGAGGCAGCTTGTCGGGAATGAGAAAATGAAGTCCAATTAAAGCAGCATCAACGAGCAGGGTAGCTAAAACTGCTTGAAAAATTCCTATTATCGTAGCCTGCTTACCCGTCTTTTTCAGCTCTTCAAGTCTGAATTCGTTTCCGATTGAAAAGGCAATAAAGCCGAGAGCTACGTCCGAAATAATACCAAAGCTCTTGATTTGCTCGTGCGAATTGAAGCCGAGTCCCTCAACTCCGAGTCCACCGATAAGATACGGACCGATTATGATACCTGCAACAAGATACGCCGTAACAGCCGGAAGCTGAAAGCGCTTTACAACTCTTGAAAGCATCAAGCCCGAAAAAAGCGCGATAGATAAAATAAGTAACGTTTCCATAGTTATACCTCTGATGATTAATCCTGATTTGCCTTTAAGGTGCTCGCACCATTCTCCATTTCTCCCAAGAACTTGAAAGAGGAGTGTGTGAGGAGACTGTCACCGATAGAATACATTTCGTCATCTCCTTGCACAAGCAAAAGTATAACACCAAAAATGTCGAATGTCAATAATAAACTCACAAAACAAAAAAAGAAATGACCCTTAACTATGAGTTGTAAATTCATAATTAAGGGTCACTTCTGTTCACTCTTGATATCTAACACTTTTCGTGACCTCTCTTTCTGTTGTCTACCCTTCCCTTTTTTCTTGTGTAACTGTTCATTTAACTCTTTTTTCTCTATGGAGAACCACATTATGAAACCTGCGCAACTGTATTTGGGAAGAGTGCTTTTCCTGACTTGTTTTCAATTGCCCGTTCAATCCGACTCTATATCAATTTTTTCATTCGGAGCTTTTATTGCTCTCATGTTCAGCTGTTCGGATTTTGTTTTTGAACCTGTAATTGAAAAAGTCTTTTTTAACTTCTCATTGGAGTTTACCGTCCTTCCTTCTTTCTGGCTTTATTATAGCATAAAAAAACAGCTTTTTCAATTGACAAATTGTAAGAAATAAACAAAGAATTTTTGTGCAATAGGGAGTTTTTTTCTCTATTGCACAAAAAAACCTTTACAAACGCCATATTGTATGATATAATAATAATGTTGAGTGGTGAAAAATACCCGATTCATATTTCCTCACTCCCTCTCGCTGATGAATAAATAACGGAAAATCCAAGTCGAAAGGCTTGGATTTTTTTAAGTAAGAGGGAAAAAGTAAAAGGGAAAAAGTAAAAAACGACAAGTTTTCACTTGTCGTTTTTTGGCGGAGAAGGCGAGGATCGAACTCGCGCGCCGGTAACCCGACCTAACAGTTTAGCAAACTGCCCCCTTAACCCCTTGGGTACTTCTCCATTCGGTCGCCTTAAGAGTATATCACAGTTTTTTGATAATGTCAATACTTTTGGAAAGAAACTTTCTAAAATCTCTTGACATAATTCGGCTTTTGTAAGATAATTAATAATTGGAAAGGAGTTTCGTTATGTTGAGTGAAGTTTTTATTGACAGAATGAAAAAGCTACTCGGTGAAGAAGGACTGAAACGCTATCTCAAAGAGCTTGAAAAAGACAGTCCGAGAGCCTTCAGAGTCAACCCTCTCAAGAAAAAAGGCGATGTATCGTCACTTTTTTCCTTTCCAATCTCACCGATTGAATATGCAAACGACTCCTACTACTTCAGCTATGATAAAATTGGGGCTCACCCACTTCATCACGCAGGGCTGATTTACGTTCAGGAGCCCAGCGCAATGATTCCCGTTGCAAGTCTTGACATAAAAAAGAATTGGAAGATTTTCGACACGTGCTCAGCTCCAGGTGGAAAATCGCTTCAGGCCGCCTCCTTTCTCGGTGACGACGGCTTTATTATATCAAATGAAATCAACACCCCGAGAGCAAGAATTATGTCGGGCAACTTTGAAAGAATGGGTATGAAAAACTATGCCGTCACCTCAGCCGAGGTTGGCGCTGTTGCACAGCTTTTTCCATATTATTTTGACCTTGTTATAGTCGATGCGCCCTGCTCTGGGGAGGGAATGTTCCGAAAGGAAGAGGTTGCCGTTAAGGATTGGAGCATTGACAACGTGAAAATGTGCGCCGAGAGGCAAAGGGGCATTCTTCAATCGGCATCCCGTGCCCTTCGTGGTGGAGGCTATCTCATATATTCGACCTGCACCTTCGCACCCGAGGAAAACGAAGAGCAGGTGAACGCTTTTCTTGCCGACAACGATGACTTTGAGCTTGTTTACCCAAGCGAAAGGATTGTTCCCTACACGGTGTCGGGCATAGGAAACGACGCATACCGTCGCTTCTACCCACACAACGCCAAGGGTGAGGGGCAATTCTGCGCAGTTTTGAAAAGACGTGGCGACGAATACGAGGAATGCGACGTGAAGTCTGCATTGAAGCCTCTTGACAAGGACGAAATGAAATGTGTCTGTGAATTTCTTGACGACACGCTGAGCGAATACAATCCCGATTACGTCAGAAAATTCAAGGATGCTGTAGTTTATATAAACCCCGAAATTCCCGTACCCGACAGGCTCAGCTATTCATGTGGAGTAACTCTGGGTGAAGTAAGACGGGGATATTTCCAGCCCCATCATCACTTGTTCTCGGCTCTGGGCGAGCTTTTCAAAAGAAAAATCGACCTTGCCCTCGATGATACGAGGCTTGATGCCTACCTCAAGGGCGAAAGCTTTGAGGCTGAATGCGAAAACGGCTGGACGGTTGTACGAGCCGAGGGAATTGCGCTCGGTGGTGGCAAGGCTGTCAACTCAACTATAAAAAACCATTATCCGAAAGGGCTGAGAATTCAGCATTAATATTATGTATCTCCAAAATTTACATACTCATTCTATATTCTGTGACGGAAAAAACACTCTTGAAGAAATGTGCGAAAGGGCAATAGAATGTGGATTTAACTCAATCGGCTTTTCAAGGCACGCCTGCACAGACCAAAAAAGCATATATACCAAAGGTGGCGAGGCAATCGTGCAATATATGAAAACCTCTGCCGAGCTAAAAAAGCAATACGAGGGCAAGCTGGACGTCTTTTGTGGAGTGGAGTATGACCTTTTCTCTATCGACCCACTCGACGAGTACGACTATATTATCGGCTCTTTCCACTACCTGATTAAAGACGGAATAAGGGTAGCATTCGACAGAAAGCCTGACGACGTAAGGGCTCTTGTTGACGAGTACTTTGACGGTAACGGTATGGCTTTTGCACGTAGCTATTACGAGCAGATTGTCGGAATTGTAAAACACAAGCCCGACATTATCGGTCACTTTGATTTGGTTACCAAGCACGCAAAGACCCTCTCACTCTTCGACGAGGATTCAAAGGAGTACAAGGCTCTTGCAATCGAGGCGCTCAGAGAAATAGCAAAGACGGTCAGCATATTCGAGCTGAACGTCGGCTGCGTAGCGAGAGGCTACCGTGACACGCCCTATCTTGCTGAATTTATCATAAAGGAGTTAAAGTCGCTTGGCTGCCAGATAACAATCAGCTCCGACTGTCACAACAAAGACTTTTTTGACAGTAATTGGAATATGGCTGTCAACAGACTTCTTGACTGTGGCTACAAAAATATCGTAATACTCACAAAGGACGGCTTCAGGGAAGAAGCTTTGGTGTAAAATATGTACGCTTTATCCGTAGTATTTGCAATTTTTTCAATTCTGGGTGCACTTGACTACATAACGGGAAATCACTTTGGCTTGGGCAAAGAATTTGACAAGGCAGTTTCGATGCTCAGCCTGATGTTCATATCTATGGTAGGAATGATTCTTTTCGCTCCCGTTATAGCACAGCTCCTCACCCCATTTACAGAATTTATAATCAAGCACACACCCTTCGACCCGTCAATTCTGTCAGGAATGATTCTTGCAAGCGATATGGGTGGCGCTCCTCTTGCGCAGGAAATTGCCGACGATTATATGCTTGGTCAGTACAACGGTCTGATAGTGGGCTCAACGCTTGGCGCAACAATTTCATACACAATTCCCTTTGCTCTGAGTGTAATAGACAAAAAATATCACGTTGACGTCTTGATGGGTATTCTTTGTGGAATAGTAACCATACCCATTGGCTGTATCATTTCGGGTCTGATGCTGAAAATACCCCTTACCCTGCTTTTGATTAACTCAATCCCACTTATTATTTTTTCAGGGCTGGTAGTACTCGGACTTCTGAAGGCGCCCTCTTTCTCGGTAAAGGTGTTTTCAATTATCGGCAAGGCTATAATGACCGTCATCGTTATCGGTCTTGCGCTCGGTATATTTGAATTCCTTACAGGCATCAAGATAATCGGCTCACTTGCACCTCTCAAAGAAGGAACAGACGTTATAATAAATACAACCTGCGTAATGACAGGCTCGTTCCCACTGATTTTCCTTTTATCAAAAATATTGAACCGACCCCTTTCGGCAATCGGTTCAAAAACAGGACTCGGCAGTAAATCGGTTCTCGGCTTTCTTGCATCTGCTGCGAGCTTTGCGACCTGCATACCACTGATACCCGAAATGGACAAAAAGGGCAGAATTGCAAATCTTGCCTTCGCAGTATCGGGCGCATTTACTTTAGCAGGCCATCTGGCATTCACCTTATCGTTCAACCCCGACTTCGTGCTTGCATCGGTAGTCGGAAAGCTTGCATCAGGCTTTACAGCCATAATAGTTGCAGTGCTTTTCTATAAAAAGTTATTTGTCTGAAACGTGAGTTCCGACGGTATTGACAACAGCAACGAGAGTATCGGTTGAGTCCTTTACCTCAATCTGATAAAAACAGCTTCGTCTGCCGTCCTTGAGTAGCTTTGCCTCGGCAAAGAGCATATCTCCCTTGACTGTACCCATAAACGAAATATTTGAAGAGGTGGTAACGGTAACAGCACCGTCTCCTCTGTTGGTTGCAACTGCAAACGTAAAATCGGCAAGCGTAAAAATTGCGCCTCCCATTACCTGATTTGCAGCGTTCTTGTGACGTGAATCAAGCTTGAGCGAGCACTTTGCCCACTTATCAGCGATTTCATCTATTTCTATTCCCGTTGCCGAGGTGGCGAAAACGTCACCTTCAAAAAAATTCCTGACTCTTTCAATTTCTGTCATAAAAACACCTCCGTTTTTAGTATTGTATCACAAAATTCGAGGATTGTCAAAATGAAAAACACTCTCTGCTTCAAGAATATTATCCTCTCACTCTCGGGTGCAATGATTATGGCTTTTGGCTTTTATGAAATCCACTCCTTCTCGGGTGTTACCGAGGGTGGCGTTCTTGGGCTTACGCTGTTTTTAGAGCACGTATTTAATATCTCCCCAGCCTTTTCAAGCTTTATACTCAATATGCTATGCTACTTTATAGGATGGCGAATTCTGGGGAAACGCTTTATTTTCTATTCGGCGATTGCAAGCATCTCCTTTTCATTGACCTACAGAGTGTTGGAGTTCACGCCCCCACTTTTTGAAGCACTTTACACCAAACCTCTCCTCGCCTCAATTGCAGGCGCAATTTTCATCGGTGTGGGCGCAGGGCTCTGCGTCAGGGCAGGTGGCGCTCCAAGTGGTGACGATGCCTTAGCAATGGGCTTTTCAAAGCTGTTCCGTGTTAAAATTGAAACCGTATATCTTATAAGTGATTTGACGGTATTGTTACTGTCGCTCGTATATATACCTTATCAAAAGATTGTTTTTTCTCTCTTAACAGTAATACTGTCGGGCAAAATAATCGGTATAATCGAAAGGATTAACAGGAGTAAAATATGAAACTGACCAAATTATTTGAACAGGACAAGCTTTCACTTTCCTTTGAGGTGTTCCCACCCAAGACCGACACAGTCTTTGAAAGTGTAAAAACTGCCACCGAAGAAATTGCCAAGCTACGCCCTTCATTTATGAGCGTAACCTATGGTGCAGGTGGTGGAACGAGTAAATATACTCTTGAAATTGCCAAAAATATAAAAGAACGCTACTCGGTGCCCACCCTTGCGCATCTCACCTGCGTATCGTCAACAAAAGAGACTGTAAAAGAAAGAATTAAAGAAATGCGACTTGCAGGTATCGAAAACGTAATGGCGCTCAGAGGCGACGTTCCAGACGAGCTCAAAAATGCCGACCGTTCGAGCTGGGCGTATACACATGCAATCGACCTCATTCACGAGCTTCGAGAGAGCGCCGATTTCTGTATCGGTGGAGCGTGCTACCCCGAAATTCACCCCGAAAGCGCAAATCAGAAGGAAGATATATTCTATCTTAAAGAGAAGGTGGAGGCAGGCTGTTCCTTCCTCACGACACAGATGTTTTTCGACAACAATCTTTTATATAACTTTCTTTATAAAATCCGTGAAGCAGGCATTACCGTTCCCGTTGTTCCGGGTATTATGCCCATCACCAACGGAAATCAGGTAGAGCGAGCCATAAAGCTGTCGGGTGCGTTTGTACCACAGCGCTTTAAGTCGCTTGTAGACAAGTTTGGCAATACCCCGAATGCTATGAAGCAAGCAGGTATTGCTTATGCAACCGACCAAATCATCGACCTTTTTGCCAACGGAATAAAAAACGTACACGTCTACTCTATGAACAAGCCCGACGTCGCAATAGCAATTCAAAATAACCTCTCGGATATTTTGTCCTGATTATGAATAGCATCATTTATACGAAAAGCTACCCTGCGCCAACCGTCAACTATAGTGAAATTCTGCGCTACGCAGGAGTGAGAGGCGAGGCAAAGGAGCTTGAAGAAATCATTGACGAATGTCTTGACGAGCTTGAAGGCAAGCTGTGCTACAAGGTGTGCTACCGTTTTTTTGATATTCGGGAGTGTGGCGATGCCCTCGACCTCGGATTTACAATAACCGGCTCTGAGACGGTGAAAAAAGGAGTGCAGGGCTGTGACTCACTCATTGTGTTTTCTGCAACGGTGGGCATTGAGCTTGACCGTCTGACCTACCGTTATGCAACCGTATCTCCGACCAAGGCTCTGCTTTTTCAGGCAATCGGTGCAGAACGTATAGAAGCACTCTGCGATGCATTTTGTCTTGATATAAAAAAAGAATATAATACCCTGCCTCGTCTGAGCGCAGGATACGGAGATTTTCCACTTGAGGTGCAAAGGGATATATTTTCAGCACTTGATTGCCCGAGAAAAATAGGTCTCACCCTCAACGAGAGTCTTTTAATGTCGCCAACCAAATCGGTGACGGCAATGATGGGAGTTAAAAAATGATACTTGATTATTTGAAGAACAATATACTTTTCCTCGACGGTGGAATGGGTACTCTGCTGCAGGCAGAGGGCTTGAAGGCAGGCGAACTGCCTGAACGCTGGAATCTTACTCACCCCGAGGCAGTAACTAAAATACACAGAGACTATTTTGACGCTGGCAGTAACGTTGTCAGCACCAACACCTTTGGCGCAAATATTCTTAAATTCACATATAATGAGCTTGACGAAATTATCGGCAAGGCAGTAGAAAACGCAAAGAGAGCAAGAGAGGAAAGCAACGCTCCTCAAGAAAAGTGGATTGCCCTTGATATCGGCCCTACGGGCAGAATGCTCAAGCCCTATGGGGACCTCGATTTTGAAGAGGCTGTCTCAATTTTTGCCGAGACCGTAAAGCTCGGCGTTAAATACGGGGTTGACCTCGTAATCATCGAAACGATGAACGACAGCTACGAAACAAAGGCTGCACTTCTTGCAGTTAAGGAAAACTCCGACCTTCCCGTCTTTGTATCAAACGCATACTCGGAGGACTCAAAGCTGATGACGGGTGCTTCGCCCTCGGCTATGGTCGCTCTTCTTGAAGGTATGGGGGCTGATGCCATCGGTGTCAACTGCTCACTCGGTCCAAAGGCACTTGGTGGAGTTGTAAGAGAGTATCTGAAATACTCCTCACTCCCCATTATCTTAAAGCCCAATGCAGGTCTGCCAAGAGCGATTGACGGCAAGACGGTATACGACGTTCTGCCCGACGAGTTTTCAAACGAGGTTTCGCTCCTTGTTAAAGAGGGTGTCAGAATTGTCGGTGGCTGTTGTGGAACTACACCCGAATATATAAAGGCTACCGTCAATGCCTGCTGTAACGTAGAGCCAAAGCCGATAACAAAAAAGAATATAACTTGCGTTTCATCATACACACATTCTGTGATATTTGACTCTTCCCCTGTTCTTATAGGAGAAAGAATTAATCCGACAGGCAAAAAGCGCTTTAAGGAAGCGCTTAAGGCTCACGACATAGACTATATTCTCAAGGAAGGTATTGCCCAGCAGGAGCGTGGCGTACATCTGCTTGACGTCAACGTCGGTCTCCCCGAAATTGACGAGATCGAAATGCTCACGACTGCAATATTCGAGCTACAGGCAATACTCAATCTGCCCTTGCAGATTGACACCTCAAATCCCGAGGCAATGGAAAGGGCACTGCGCATTTACAACGGAAAGGCAATGCTCAACTCGGTGAACGGCAAAAAGGAGAGTATGGACTCGGTATTCCCTATTGCTAAAAAATACGGTGCTCTCGTGGTTGCTCTTACCCTTGACGAGAACGGAATTCCCGACAAGGCAGAGGAACGTCTTGAAATTGCAAGAAAAATTCTTGCCGAGGCAGAAAGATACGGTATCGACAAAAAGGATATTATTTTCGACCCACTCGCACTGACAATAAGCGCAGACAACAATGCTGCACTGCAGACTCTTGAAGCTGTAAGGCTGATAAAAAACGAGCTTGGCTGTCATACCTCGCTGGGTGTCTCAAACGTTTCCTTCGGCTTGCCCAACAGAGATATAATCAACAGCACCTTCTTTGCACTTGCTCTTTCCAACGGGCTCTCAGCAGCAATTATGAATCCTTACTCTGCCGAAATGCAAAAAACCTATCACGCATTCAGAGCCTTATCGGCTCTCGACGAGGCTTGTGCTGACTACCTTGCTTTCGCCGAGACGGTTACCGTTGGCGAGGTTACGGATAAAAAGGAAAAAAAGGACGAGGACTTTTCCTCGGCTCTCCAAAGAGCAATCGTCAAGGGCTTGAAGGAGGAGGCGTCCGAGCTGACCAAGGAGCTTCTGACACAACGCAAGGCTCTTGAAATAGTTCAGCTTGAAATTATACCTGCCCTCAACACCGTAGGTACCGGCTTTGAAAACAAAACGGTATATCTTCCTCAGCTACTTATGAGTGCCGAGGCTGCCAAATCAGCCTTTGAAATAATCAAAGCCTCTATGACTGCTGATACAAGAGCGAGCACGGGCTGTGTAGTTATTGCGACGGTCAAAGGCGATATACACGATATCGGAAAGAATATTGTGAAGCTGCTGCTTGAAAATTACGGCTTCAACGTAATCGACCTTGGCAGAGACGTTGCGAGCGAAAAAATAGTCGAAACGGTCATCAAAGAAAATTGTAAACTTGTGGGTCTGAGTGCACTTATGACAACGACAGTACCTGCAATGGAAGAGACAATCAAGCTTCTGCGCAAAAATGCGCCCTGGTGCAAGATAATCGTAGGTGGCGCAGTTCTCAATCAGGAATACTCCGATGCAATCGGTGCAGACAAATACGCAAAGGATGCTATGGAAGCTGTGCGCTACGCAGAAGAGATATTGAAGTAATAAGCGTTATGTAACCTTATGGGGACGGATTTTCCGTCCCCATATTTTTGTTATATAAATAAGAAGCAAGGCAAAACGACGAGGTTAATTCAAAAAAATTTCCTATATGATAAAAAAAGATGCTTCCCTTTCGGGAAGCACCTTAGTATTAGCAATCCTGAATTATGCTTCGGTAATAGTGCCGAAGTTAACGAAGATTGTATCGTTAACAGAGTATACTACGTCCTCAGAATCTGCTTCGAATACTTCAACGATGATTGTTGCAAGAACAAGGTCGTCGTTAGCATCTTCGTAGTAGAGCATGAGCATATCGATTGTATCGATTTCATTAAGCTCATTAACGATATCTTCGATTTCAGCGTCGATAGCTGCTGCCTTCTCTGCATAATCCTCAGCCTCTGTATCAAGAGCTGCCTTGTCAGCTTCAAGCTGTGTCTTGTTGTCTGTGATTTCCTCTGTACGAGCGTCAATCAACTCAACCATTTCAGCAAGCTCATCAAGAGTGAACTGCTTGTACTCTGCAGCTTCATCAGCATCGTTAGCAAGACCCCAGATTGTTACAGAAGAAGCAACCTTAGCTGCGTAAT